>MGVB01000096.1 GCA_001800275.1 Elusimicrobia bacterium RIFOXYA12_FULL_57_11 | reverse complement strand
AGCCGTTGGCCGGGCTGGCCGGCGGGCGGCGGGCGGGCTCATCCTGCGGGAAATTATCCCGCGCGTAAACCCGCTCGTATTCTTCGTTAAACATATTGTAAGAATAGGCCGTAATGTTCCAGGAGCCTTCCAGATACGGCCGCATCTCGTCCATCACCGCCGCAAGGAATTCCGCGGGTGACCTGTGCTGGGTGATGAGCTGGCGGCTCAGGTCGAAAAGCATGGTAAGCTCGTTGGAAGTATGCTGCAGGCGCTTGAGCAGCGTCTTCATTATTTCGCTGAAGATGCTTATGCCGGTGTCGGGCTGGTCCTTTATAAAGGCGAACAACTGCGCCCTGGCTATTTCATAAAGCGCGCAATCGCGGGTAGCGCGGGCCTGCGCGAAACGCATCTGCCCTTCAAGCACCGCCATTTCCCCGAAAAAATCCCCGCTCGAAAGAATGGCCAGCGCTTTAAATTCGCGGCCTTCCTCATCCAGCGCTTTTTCTATGGTAACTTCGCCGTCCACTATTATAAACAGCGTGTCCCCATGAGTCTTCTCTTTAAAGATGACGTCGCCGGCGGTGTAAGCGGTCTGCTTGAAATAGCCCGCGAATTCCGAGATCATGCTTTCAGAGAGATTATGAAACAACGCCACCGCCTTGAGTTTTTCGATATCCGTCATACAAATCCCCTTTTACCCCACTATGTTGCAGAGTTTTTTAAGCCCCTCTTTGTCATGCGCCTTGGCGGAGGCGACTTCGTACGTTATGAGGTTCTGTGTGACAAGCTGGGACAGCGCCCTGTCCATAGGCACCATACCGAACTTGCCCCCCGTCTCCATGGCGCTGTAGATCATGTGGGTCTTGCCCTCGCGGATCAGGTTGGCGATAGCCGGGGTCATAACCATTATTTCCCGCGCGGCCACGCGGCCCTTACCATCCTTGCGCGGCAGCAGGATCTGCGAAACCACGCCCTGCAGCGAGGCGGCCAGCTGCACGCGTACCTGCGTTTGCTGGTGCGGGGGGAAAACGTCTATTACGCGGTCCACCGTGGAGGGCGCGTCCTGCGTGTGCAGCGTGGCGAAGGTGAGGTGGCCCGTTTCGGCGGCCGTAATCGTAAGCTGTATCGTTTCCAGGTCGCGCATTTCGCCTACCAGTATCACGTTCGGATCCTGGCGCAGCGCGCCGCGCAGGGCATTGTTAAAGGAGCGTGTGTGCTGGCCTATCTCGCGCTGCCGCACTACGCAGTTCTTGGCCTCGTAGGTGAACTCTATGGGGTCCTCTACGGTGAGGATATGCTTTTTTTTCTTGATGTTTATCTGGTTAATGAGCGCCGCCAGCGTGGTAGACTTACCGGAACCGGTGGGCCCGGTTACCAGCACCAGGCCTTTGGGGAGGTCGGAAAACGCCGTAACGGCCGGCGGCAGATTCAGCTGCTCCGGGGTAGGGATAATGGAGGGAATCACGCGCATGACAGCTTCCACGCCGTTGCGGGCCACCAGCACGTTGAGGCGGAACCGCGACAGGCCCGTGATGGCGAAAGAACAGTCCAGCTCCCAGTCTTTCTCGAATTTCGCCCGCTGCTCATCGTAGAGCGTGGAAAAGATCAGGGACTTGGTCTGTTCCGCGGTCAACGGAGCCAGCCCTTCGGCCACAGGGATGACTTCCCCGTTAAGGCGCATCATGGGCGGCTTGTTGACGCAGATGTGGATGTCGCTGGAGCCGCGCTGCACCGCGGTCTTAAGAATGGTAACCATATCGGACATATATCCTCCTTATGCTTCACTGCTTTACGGGCCGGGCTTTTCCCAGCACCGCGCCGTTAAAATCCGTGCCGAGTATCACCGCCGCCTGCGCAACGCTTTTCTTCGAGGCGCGCATATGTATCTCAAGGCCTTCAAGCCCGAGCGCGGAGCGCAGTTTCAGCGCGGCCGCGGGTTCCCCTGAAAAACATAGTATCCTGGTATTAATTTCAATTTTACCATAGGAAGCCGCCGTAAGAACGTCAAAACCTTCGGCCCTGAGATATTTCGAGGTAGCGGCGGCAAGGTCTTTTTGCCCGGCCGCGTTAAAAACCTCCACACGGACCACCGGCCGCGCCGCGGCACCGTCGGGCTGCGCTTCTTCCGGGCCGGAGCGCGAGGCTTCGGTAACTATGAAATTAGAAGAGTTCAACCTTGAGAACTCCGAAAACAGGACAAAAAGCCCGAAAGGGGAAATGTTCGTGGCGCCGGCCGAGCGCAGACCAAAAACCCAGGCCGCCGCCTCGAAAAATTTAACCGGGACGGATTTCCAGCTGTTCAACACGCTCCACAAAGCTTCCATGCCCGCGGAAGAAGGGAGAGTTATATAGAAGATCTCCCCGCGCTCCCCGGGAACTGGGGCTCCGGCCAAAGCGGAAAGATCGCTTGCGCGCTGATAGCCAGAAATACCCCGCCTGGCCCGGCCCTGGGACAACTTCAGGGCGTTGACCGTGGCGGAACCCGGATGATAAATAAGCAGCACGGAAGAGTTTTCTGACAGCAGGGCAAGATGCAGGTCCCGCCCGCCCATCAACACTTTGGCCACCGGGGAGAAAGACTGCGCCGCCGCCAGGAAAAGCGCGGCGGCCAGGCCCGCGCCCAGCATCAACCGTTCTTTTTTTCCTGCAAACTGTTCCATAGTGACACGCTCAGCGGATGCACCCAGCCGCCGCCCGAAAACGCGCTAGAAAGTTTAACATAATTAGCCGCCCTTAACGCCGCGGGAAAATCCAGGCCGGCCAGCCGGCGGATCCAGGCCGCGGCTTTAAAACCCCGCCCCTCGGCGGCCAGGTCGCACACATAAATAAGCCGGGCCAGTTTCCCCATGCCGGGGGCACCGGTGGCGTGCAGCGCTATCGCTTCCAACACTTCCCTGTCCTTTACCCCGAATAAATTCCTGGCCAGGGCGGCCCCGGCCCAGGCATGCAGCAAGACCGGCGCTTTTGAAATCACTTCCACGTACAGCATGTTTTCCGATTTCCTTCCCGGGAAAACGCCGGCCAGCCCCTTACGGGCAATGGCAACGCCTGACCCCGGCAGCTCACGGGCGCAGTCATGCAGTATACCGGCCAGGGCGGCTTTTTGCGGGGACAGCCCCAGGCCGGGCGCCAGCGACATGGCCAGGCGGGCCACGGCCAGGGAATGCCGCAACCGCGCGGAGGAAAGGTTTGCCTTGAGATACCGCAGTTCCCGGTCATGATAAAGCCCGTTTCGTTCTATCTCCGCCAGCACCGGGCCCGCCAGGGCGGAAGGCTTTTCCCCTAAAAACAACGCGCCGCGCAGGCCGCTTGACGCCGCGCGCGGAAACCGGCCCCGCAGCGCTACGAACGGAACCCCGTGCGCCGCCCCGGGGGAGTAACCTGGCCGCAGGCCCACGAGCAAGGAGGCTTTTTTCAATATCCCGCGCCAGCGGCGCCATTGCTTGAAACCGGCCAGGCAGTCCGAGCCCATAAGGAAATATACCGGCGCGCCCGGATGTTTTTTTTGAAAATGTCCGATCGTTTCAAAAGTATAAACCACCCTCCGGTGCCCGGCCTCGAAAGAGCTGATACTTACCCCTTTGCGCCCGGCCAGGCCCGCGCCGCGCAGGGCTTTGGCCAGCATGCCGCAGCGCCGGCTGAATGGCACCGGCTGAAAATCCTTGAAGGGCGTGCGCCAGCCCGGCACGAAATACAGGGCGGCGGGCTCAAGCTGGCGCAGCGCGGCGGCGGCCAGCGCCATGTGTCCTTTATGGGGCGGGTCAAAACTTCCGCCGTAAATTATAACGGGCTTTTGCGAATGCGCCATAAGCTTCAAACTATACGGAAAATCCCAGGAAAAACCCGCCCCCGCCTTATCCGCCGGCAGAGACCATGGCAATGGTTATGATATAATTTATTGGCAAGGAATTTTAAGGTATGGCACAAAACAGAGACAACTGCGTAATACTTCTGGTCTCCCCGCCGGAGCAGGAAAAAATAAATCAGGAACTGAAAACCGCTTTCGGACCCGAAAGGGCCGCGCACGTGAACGGAGACCTGCTGCTGCAGGCCTATAAGACCCTCAAGAATTTTTCAAAAGCGATACTGCTTTTATCCTACGAAAAAACCCCCCAACACCCGGACCTGACCTGGCTCGACCCGGAAGATCCCGGCTTCCTTGAGTTCAAGACCAAACCCCTGGAGGAACGCATCCGTGACGTTTTCCAGCTGGCTTTTTTCACCGGCGCAAAAAAAGCCATTTTGATAGATCACCTCTCTCCGGAAATAAAAGGAGAATGGCTTGGCCAGGCGCTGGATGCACTCAACGACAAGACCGTAGCCCTGGGAGCCAACCAGGATGGCTCCTTATACCTTTTAGGACTGACCCAGCAGAACATAAAGCTACTTGAAACGCCCGGTTTCACCGCCGGGAAAAGCGCGGAACTCATGGCCGAACGCGCGAAAAAAAGCAAACTTTCATTGTTCAGTTCCCCTGAAACTTATTGCGTAAGGAGCGAGGATTCCCTGCGCAAATGGCTTGAACACCAGGAAGCCGCGCCTCAATTTTCCGCGGATCAGGCCGCCTCGCCGGCGCCCCTGCGCCAGGAGACGGAACACAGACGGCACGTCCGGCGCCATCCGAAGGGCCATGAAAACCATCCCTTCAGTCCCCCGCAGGAAAACACCCCTTTACCGTAGAAAAAGCCGGCAGCCATTTCTGTTCTTGCGCCTGCCGGCAGCGGTTGTACCCGGGGAAACTGCCAACAAGGACTATCCATGAAAACTATAGACTCCGCTCTGGAAAAGATATTCCGCCTGGCCCGAGGCGTACAATGCGAAGTGCTGGCTGAAACAAAGAACAGCGCCCTTACCCGCTTCGCCGATAATGTGATTTCCCAGAACGTGGCGGTGACCTCCACTGATTTTTCGGTGCGGCTTTCGGACAACGGCCGCACCGCAAAGGTGAATTTAAACCAGGCCTCCCCGGAAACCCTGAAACACGCCATTACGACGGGGCTTGAAACCCTCCGGCGGCAGAAGAAAGATCCCCGTCTGCAGCCCCTCCCCAAACCGCGCCCGCTGCCGGCCGCCGCACCGGTTTATTTCAGCGAAACCGCCGGCATTACGCCCGCTTACCGCGCCCAAAAAGTGCGGGAACTAGCGCTGGCCTGCAAAAAAAGCCGGCAAACGGCTTACGGTACTTTTGAAACCGGCTCCAACGAACTGTGCCTAGCCAACAATCTCGGAGTTTTCGCCAGGCATCTGGAAAGTTCAGCCGTCTACAGCGCCACTGTGCGCGACAAAGACGGGCTGGGCTGGGCGGAATATCCGGCCTTCGACGTTAACGCGATTCCTTTCAGAGAACTTAACGCCCGCGCCCGGGCCAAAGCTTACGCCAGCCGCGCCCCGCGCGAACTTAAACCCGGCAAATATACCGTCATCCTGGAGCCCCAGGCCGCGGCCGACCTGCTGGCCTATCTTACGATCTATGGTTTTGGGGGCCAGTTTTACAACGAAGGCCAGAGCTTCGCCTGCGGGAATTTAGGGAAACAGCTCTTCAGTCCGCTGCTGTCGATAGAGGATAACGCCTTATGCGGCGCTTCCGCCGGGCTGCCCTTTGACTACGAGGGACAGCCCAGGCAAAAGGTAGCGCTGGTGGAGCGCGGTATAGTTAAAGGCGTTGTCCATGACAGACGCACCGCCCGGGCCGCGAAGACCGCCAGCACGGGACATGCCCTCCCCCAGCCCGGCAGCATGGGCCCGCTGCCGCTGAACGTAGCGGTAAAACCCGGCGGGGGTTCACTGGGGGACCTTATAAAGGGCGCCGGGCGCGCCATTCTGGTTACCCAGTTCCACTACACCAACCTGCTCAAACCCCACAATGTCGAGATGACAGGCATGACGCGCAACGGTACCTTTCTGGTGGAAAACGGGAAAATAGCTTTTCCCGTCAAAAACATGCGGTTCACCCAGAGCGCGGTGGAAGCCTTCAACCGCGTTGAGGCGGTGGGCGGCGTGGCCGAACCCTGCGTGGTCTGGGGCCGCATCTCCTGCCCGGCCATGCGCCTGGGCGGGTTCAATTTCTCTTCCTCTACTAAATTTTAAACCAACCGGAGACTAACATGTTCAAACTGGGCCAAAAAGCCATAGAAATAGCGCGCCACTACAGGGTGGATTTCGCGGACATCCGCATAATTGAGGAACGCCGCCAGGGACTGGGGGTAAAGAACGCGGCCATTTCCTCGCTGTACGACCAGACCACGCTGGGCTACGGCGTAAGGGTGCTTTACCGGGGCGCCTGGGGATTTGCCGCCTGCGACCGCATGACGCCCGCCGAAGTCCAGAAAACGGCGCTCAGGGCCATCGCCATAGCAAAAGCAAGCCGCCTGCTTATGTCCACCCCCGTACGACTGGCACAGGAAAGCTCTTACTCGGATTTCTGGCAGACCCCCTTTCTGAAAGACCCTTTTGCCGTAGCGGCCGAAAAAAAGCTTGAACTCCTTTTTGCCGTAGACGGCGTACTGCGCAGGAACCGGAAGATAAAATCCGCCGAAGCCAATATGCGCTTTATCCGCGAACACCAGTGGCACCTGACCACGGAAGGCTCGCGGATAGAACAGGTGCTCCTGTCCACCGGGGCCGGATATAGCGCCACCGCCGTGGAGAACGGGGAAGTACAGGTGCGCTCCTATCCCTCCACTCACGGCGGCCAGACCCTGGGCGGCGGGTACGAACTTATTGAAACGCTGAACCTGCTTGAAAACGCCGAGCGGGTGCGCGAAGAGGCGGTGGCCCTGCTCAGCGCCCCCCAATGCCCGCAAGGGGAAAAAGACCTGATAATAGGCGGCAACCAGCTGGCGCTCCAGATCCACGAATCGGTGGGCCACCCTTCGGAGCTTGACCGCGTTCTTGGCTACGAAGAGTCTTACGCCGGTTCCAGCTTTGCCACAACCGAGAAACTGGGGGTTTTCCGCTACGGCTCCCCCCTGGTGAATCTGGTAGCCGACGCCACTCTGCCCGGCGGCCTCGCTACCGCCGGCTACGACGACGACGCCGTTAAAGCCCAGCGCTGGCATATAGTAAAAGAGGGCGTGCTTTCAGGCTATATGACCAACCGGGAATTTTGCGGCGTCATAGGGGAGACCCGTTCCAAAGGATCCTGTCGCGCGGACGGATATGCCAACATCCCTATCACCCGGATATGCAACCTCAGCCTTATGCCCGGCACTACTCCTTTTGAGCGGTTGCTGGGCGAAACCCGCGACGGGGTACTTATGGATAATAACAAGTCCTGGAGCATAGACCAGCGCCGGCTTAATTTTCAGTTCGGCTGCGAAGCCGCCTGGCTGGTAAAGAACGGCAAAAAAAAGAACCTTGTAAAAAATCCGACCTACCAGGGAATTACCCCGAAATTCTGGAATTCCTGCGACGCTATTGCAGACCACAGTGCCTGGCGGCTGTGGGGCGTGGCGAACTGCGGCAAGGGCCAGCCCGGGCAGACGGCTATGATGTGCCATGGCTCAAGTCCGGCGCGTTTCCGTAAGGTTAAAATAGGTATCAGCGGTTAGACTTTTGACGCTTGACATTGTTTTTATAAATAAATAATATATATACTACTATATAATGACGGGAATTAAGGAAACGCCCTGTCTTTGGCCTTTTTTATAATAAAACAGTAGATGTAACAAGGTTTTTAGATTGTTACTAACACAAAAACCAGTTAAAAATCAAGCGTTTTTTAAATTTAGCCCAAAATTATTAACATGTGTGGATAACTTGTGGATAACTTAACCGATATCAAGGAAATATGGCAAACGGCCATAAAAAATCTGGAAGCGGAAATAGGCGCTGATGCCACCGCGCTCTGGATACGCCCCATTAAACCGCTTTATATAGAAAACGACACTTTAAAGTTGGAAGTTCCGGACTCCATCATATATAACACCGTAAAAGAGCGTTACGAAGAGAAAATAATAAACCTTCTGTTGCCCCTGACGGGGAAAAAAGTGAGAATAGATTATTCAATGTCTCTCGCGCCCTCTTCACAGCAGGTTCGCCCCGCGCCGCCGCCGGCCGCCGCTCCGGCGCCCTCAAACCTGTATTCTTTCAATCCCCACTACACCTTTGACAGTTTTATAGTGGGAGCTTCCAATCGCTTTGCTTACGCCTCCGCCGAGGGAGTGGCAAAAAACCCGGGCCAAAACCCTTTTTTTATATACAGCGCCCCGGGCCTGGGAAAAACGCACCTGCTGCACGCCATAGCGCACGGCATTCTGAAAGCCAACAACTCCGCCCGCATTCATTATACCGCCAGTGAAACCTTCGTTAACGAATACATAGACGCGGTGAGGGGCAAGGCCGACGGCGCGGAGGCTTTCCGCAGCAAATACCGCAAGCTGGACTGCCTGCTGCTGGACGATATACAGTTTCTTGTGGACAAAGAGCGCAGCGAAGAAGAATTTTTCTATACCTTCAACGCCCTTTTTGAATCAAAAAAGCAGGTGGTTATAACCTCCGACCGCCCCCCCAGGGAACTGGCCATGGGGCAGCGCCTCGTTTCGCGCTTCCTGCAGGGGGTAGTAGCCGACATTAAACTGCCCGATTTCGAAACCCGCGTGGCCATTCTGCGCCAGAAACGCGACCAGCACACCTATGACATCCCCGACGATATAATAACTTTTATAGCCGAAAACGTAAAAAAGAGCATCCGGGAACTGGAAGGGTGCCTTATAACGGTGGGTAATTTCTGCTCCAACATGAAGATAAACCCCTCCATCGACGCGGTAAAGGAAATAATAAAGGATCACATCAACGATCCGGACCAGGAAGAAAAAAAAGTGACCATAGACCTTATAAAAGACGTGGTCGCCGAAAAATACAATTTAGAGCTTAAGGACTTCAGCGCCAAGAAAAGAAGCGAGGCCCTGGCTTTCCCGCGGCAGGTGGCCATGTATCTGGCCTGCACCCTGACGGACCTCACCCTGAAGGATATAGGGGAGGCTTTTGGCCGCGACCACGCCACGGTAATGTACGCCAAGAACAAAATAAGCCAGCTGCTGCAGACCGACCCCTATTTTAACGAGACAATAAACCAGATGCTTTCTAAAATAAAGAATGTCAGTAACTCCGGATAAAGGTCTTATACTCTTGTTTTTTGTTAAGCTTGTTGGTAATAATTAATAAACTGTTCATAACTTTCCCCAATGATCTAAGCGCCGCTGATACCGCAAACAACGCATCTTATAGAGGAATAATATGATGAAAATATCCAGTACCAGAGAAAAACTTCTAAAAGGCCTTCAAACCATACAGGCTGGTGTTTCCTCGAAAACCGGAACCATCCCCATATTGCAGAATTTCCTGATGGAAACGGAAGACAAAGGCATTAAAGTTGTATTTACAGATCTGGAGATGGCGATAAAACACCATATACCCGTAAATATAAAGACCGAAGGCAGCACTACCATCCCCATAAAAAAATTCATGGAAATAGTACAGAACCTGGGAGAAGAAGCGGAAATAAACATAACGGTGGATGAAAGCAACAGGATTTCTATATTAAGCGGAAAAGCCCGGTTCAAGATGGGCGGTGCTTCCAAAAACGATTATCCAGTTATCCCGGACCTGGAGGAGAAAGAATCTTTTAAAATCCCGGCAAAAGTACTGGCGGAAATGATAAACAGCACAATATTCTCCGCGTCTACCGAGGATGACAGGCATTTTCTTAACGGACTGCTGTGGAAGTATGAAAAAGACCTGTTCTCTCTGGTAGCTACCGATGGCAGGCGGCTGGCCATAACTTCCTCCAGGAAAGTAAAAGCGAAGAAAGATTTCAAGGTAATAGTTCCCTCTAAAATAATGGGGGAAATCTCCAGGTTCATTAAAAGCCAGGAAATAGAAGAAAAAGAAGAGGTAACCGTCGGCCTGTCCTCCAACCAGATAGGGTTCCGTATAGCTAAAACGGTTTTTATCTCCCGCCTGATAGAGGGGAATTTTCCCGCATATGAACAGATAATACCTAAAACCCATGAAATAGAGATAAAGATTAACGCTTCCTCCCTGCTGGGGGTTACCAAGCGCGCGGCCATCTGTTCCAGCGAGAGGTCCGGCTCCGTGAAATATACTTTCAAGACCGGGGTTCTTGTCGTTAATTCCTCTTCCCAAAGCATGGATTTTGAGGACGAAATAGCCGTTGATTACAAAGGGAAGGATTTTCAGATAAGTTTTAATCCCAAGTTTATACTCGATATACTTAAAGTGTCCGGGGAAAAAGAACTCTCGGCGGAATTCACTACCCCGTCTACTCCGGCCATAATAAGGGTAAAAGGGCGGGAAGACCTTATTTACATAATAATGCCGCTCAGAACCCAATAAGGCGCCTATAAATGTTCCTTACCCGGCGCAGCTCAAACTGGACACGCGCGGCCGAAGTGTGCGCTACGCGTAAATTTCTGGGAGGGATTTTCCCGGAGCGGCTGGCTATACTGGAGGCGGTATGGAGAAAAGAGTTCGGCCGGCTTAGCCAGCATTGCGTTCTACTTGGAGTGGACGGGAGTTTTATCCTTGTGAAGCCGGTTTCTTCCGCGGCCGCCAGCGAACTCATACTCCGCGGGCCGGAGATAGTTAAAAATTTGAATAAGTATTTTAAACAGCCTTGGATAAAAGCCGTAAAAACAGCCACGAAAATTTAAATAAATTCCACAGGAGTTAGACAGCCATGGACAAGACAGCAAAACTTAAAGAGGCAAACAATTACGACGCTTCTAATATACAGGTAATGGAGGGTCTTGAGGCGGTGCGCAAGCGCCCCGCGATGTACATCGGGTCTACCGGCGTGCAGGGACTCCACCACCTGGTATACGAAGTCGTGGACAACTCCATAGACGAAATTCTGGCCGGCGGCTGCAACAAGATAGACGTTGTGCTTAAAGACGAAAACATCTGTTCCATCACCGACAACGGACGCGGCATCCCCGTGGACCCGATGAAGGAAGTGAAGGACCCTAAGCTTAAAGGTAAAAGCGCTCTGGAAGTGGTGCTTACCGTGCTGCACGCCGGCGGCAAGTTCGACGGCGGCGGCTACAAGGTTTCCGGCGGCCTGCACGGCGTGGGAGTGTCCGTGGTGAACGCGCTGTCCGAGTGGATGGAAGTCCTGGTGCACCGCGACGGCAAAATCTGGCGGCAGGAATACAGGCGCGGCAAGCCGCAAGCCGATGTTAAAGCCATAGGCGTAACAGAACATCATGGCACCGTGGTTAATTTTAAAGCCGATACCGATATCTTCGGCGAGGGCGTGCTTTCCTTCGATACGGTGTCCAACCGCCTGCGCGAGCTGGCGTTCCTTAACCCCGGCTGCCGCATCAACATCATTGACGAGCGCGAAGAGGGGAAAAAACATGCTTTCTTCTTCGAGGGCGGCATAAAGCAATTCGTTAAATTCCTCAACACCAACAAACAGGTCATCAACGCAGAGCCTATTTTTGTCTCCAAGACGGAAGGCGACACCATGCTGGACCTGGCCATACAGTACAACACGGACTACTCCGAGACAATGTTTTCTTTCGTTAACAATATAAAGACCACCGAAGGTGGTACGCACGTGTCCGGTTTCCGCTCTTCCCTTACCCGCGTCATCAACGACTATATAAAAAAATACGAGCTCCTTAAAGACAAGGAATACACCGTTACCGGCGACGACGTACGCGAAGGCCTTACCGTAGTGGTTTCCGTCAAGATCCCTCATCCCCAGTTCGAAGGCCAGACCAAGACCAAGCTGGGCAACGGCGAGGTGGAGGGCATAGTGAAGACTCTCACCGGCGAAGCTCTGGGAGTTTTTTTCGAGGAGCATCCCTCTATAGCCAAGGCTATCTGCCAGAAGGGCCTGGGCGCCGCCGAGGCCCGCGAGGCAGCCCGCCGCGCCAAGGACCTGGCGCGCCGCAAAGGTTCCCTTACCGATTCCGGTCTGCCGGGCAAGCTGGCCGACTGCCAGGAAAAAGACCCGAAGAAATCCGAGATCTTTATAGTGGAAGGCGACTCGGCCGGCGGCTCGGCCAAGCAGGGCCGCGATCGCGTATTCCAGGCCATCCTGCCGCTGCGCGGCAAAATCCTCAACGTGGAAAAAGCGCAGTTGGTGAAGATAATCTCCAGCGAGATGATACGCAATATGATATCCGCCATCGGCACCGGCATAGGCGAGGGAGAGGACGGCTTCAATATCGACAAATTGCGCTATCATAAGATCGTCATCATGGCCGACGCCGATGTGGATGGCCAGCATATCCGCACGCTGATGCTCACTTTTTTTTACCGGCAGATGCGCCCGCTGCTGGAGCAGGGCCATGTCTACATAGCCCAGCCGCCGCTTTATAAAGTAAAAAAGGGCAAATTCGAATCGTATTTCGACAACGAGGAGAAGCTGCAGAAGTGGCAGCTTAAAGAGGCACTGTCCGGCATCTCCGTAAAGGCCAAAGGCAGGAAACTTGAAGAGAAAGAGGTCAAGGACCTTATAGAATTAATCATTTCAGTTGACAATACCAGCCGCAAACTGGAGACCAAGAACCTGACCCTGAAGGATTATCTCAAGTTTCAGTCCGAAGGCCAGGTGCCGATGTACCGCATAGAGACCGGCCCAGAGACCTACAGGTATTTTTTCACCGAAGACGAGTGGGATGCTTTCCAGAACGAGTACGTGCAGCAGAAGAAGGACGCGCTGGCCAAAGAGGCCGCGTCCGTGGAGGGCGCGCCCGCGGCGGAGATAGATGAGGACGATCTCGGGCCGGACTTCCAGACGTTGGGCGAGTTCACGCGCCTTAACAATATTTCGGCAAAACTCAAGGCCCTGGGTCATAACCTGAAAGAATTTCAGATCGAGGACGAAAAAGCGCCCTCGCTGTTCGACCTTACCACCGAGAAAAGCCTTACTTCCGCCAGGGACCTTAAAACCTTGATGGAGAACGTGATGAGGGCCGGCGCCGCCGGCGCGCATATACAGCGCTATAAAGGTCTGGGTGAAATGAACCCCGCGCAGTTGTGGGAGACCACCATGGACCCGCTGAAGCGAAAACTGCTCAAGGTAACTCTTGAGGACCCGGCCGAGGCGGAGAAGATGTTCACCACACTTATGGGCGACAAGGTGGAACCGCGCCGAGTGTTCATAGAGACTAACGCCCTGGCCGCCCGCAACCTGGATATTTAATTAACGGAGCGATATAAAATGGCAGAACATAAAGATCTTACACCGAAGCAGACGGAAAACATGTTCATCAACATCGTGGACCGGGATATCAGCGAGGAGATGAAATCCTCCTATATCGACTATTCCATGAGCGTTATAGTGGGCCGGGCGCTGCCCGACGTTCGCGACGGCCTCAAGCCCGTCCACCGCCGCGTGCTTTACACTATGGACGACATGGGCCTGCAGCACAACAAGCCCTTCAAGAAATCCGCACGCATTGTAGGCGACGTGATGGGTAAGTACCACCCGCACGGCGACGCCTCCATTTACGACACGCTGGTCCGCATGGCCCAGCCGTTTTCGCTGCGCTACATGCTGGTGGACGGGCAGGGCAACTTCGGCTCGGTGGACGGTGACCCCGCGGCTGCCATGCGTTACACCGAGGCCCGCCTCTCCGGAATAGCCGGCGAACTGCTGGCCGACATCGAAAAAGAAACGGTGAAGTTTGTGCCCAACTACGACGGCTCCATGACCGAGCCGTCGGTGTTGCCTGCTAAACTCCCTAACCTCCTGATCAACGGTTCCTCCGGCATCGCCGTGGGCATGGCCACCAATATCCCCACGCATAACCTTACCGAGGTTTGCGACGCGACCATCGCCCTGATAGACAACCCGAACCTCGAGACCAAAGAACTGATGAAGCTTATCAAGGGGCCCGACTTCCCCACGGGCGGCATTATCCGCGGCCGCAAGGGTATAAGGGATTATTTCGAGACCGGCCGCGGATCCATCAGCACGCAGGCCCGCGCCGAAATAGAAGAGATGAAGGGCAACCGGGAATGTATAGTGGTCACCGAGATCCCGTACCAGGTCAATAAATCCACGCTGATAGAAAATATAGCGAACCTGGTAAAAGAGAAGAAGATCCCCGACATCTCCGACCTCCGTGACGAGTCGGACCGCCGCGGCATGCGCATCGTAATAGAGATAAAGCGCGATGGCAACGCCCAGGTGGTGCTGAACCAGCTCTACAAGCATACACAGATGGAAGCCTCCTTCGGCGTAATCATGCTGGCCATAGTGGACGGCCGGCCCCGCGTGCTGCCCATCAAAGAAGTGATGTTGCAGTACGTGCGTCACCGCCGCCTGATGGTGGTGAACCGCACCAAATACGACCTTAAAAAAGCCCTGGCCCGTGCCCACATCCTGGAAGGCTACCTGATCGCGCTCCAGAACATAGACGCCGTGGTGGAGATCATAAAGAAATCCAAGGACGCTCTGGAGGCCAAGGGCAAGCTGATGGCGAAGTTCGCGCTGTCGGACATACAGGCCCAGGCAATACTCGACATGCGCCTGCACCAGCTCACCCGCCTGGAGACAGGCGCCATAGAGGAAGAGCACAAGGCACTGATGAAGCTGGTGGCCGAGCTGCGCGCCATTCTGGCCGACCCCAAGCGCGTCCTCCAGATAATAGTAGACGAGCTGAAAGAGATGAGGGCGAAATACGGCGACAAGCGCCAGACCGAGATAACCGGCGAAGCTGCCGAGCTCGACATAGAAGACCTTATCCCCGAGGAAGAAGTGATCATCACCATGTCCCACGGCGGGTATATCAAGCGCATCCCGGCCGACACCTACAAGGTGCAGGGCCGCGGCGGCAAGGGCATTATAGGCTCTGACGTGAAAGAAGAGGACTTCATCGAGAAGCTCTTCATCACCTCGAGCCATGCCACTATACTTATGTTCACCACCCGCGGCAAGGTATACGCGCTTAAGGGCTACGAGATTCCCGAGGGCAACCGCACTTCGCGCGGCAAGGCCATAGTGAACCTGCTGCAGATCAAGGACGAGCGGGTAACCTCGGTGCTGGCCATCGAATCCTTCGCTGAAGCCAAGGGAAAGGAAAGCTTTATAGTGATGTGCACCCGCAAGGGCAACATCAAGAAGACTCCGATCTCGGACTTCGCCAATATCCGCAAGGGCGGCATCATCGCCATCGGCCTGGAGGACGGCGACATCCTGACCAGCGTGGGACATACCGACGGGAACTATGAGATCATCATAGGCACCAAGGAAGGCATGTCCATCCGCTTCAGCGAGTCTGACGTGCGCTCCATGGGTCGCGGGGCTATGGGCGTGCGCGGTATCCGCCTGGACAAGACCGACACGGTTATCGGCATGGAAGTGGCCGAGCCCAAGACCAAGAAGACTCTTCTGACCGTCTGCGAACTGGGTTTTGGCAAACGCACGGACCTCGACGAATACCGCCACCAGAACCGCGGTGGTTCCGGCGTTATCACCATCAAGGCTACCGACCGCAACGGCGCGGTGGTGGGTATATATCTGGTGGAGAACAAGGACCACCTGATGGTGATGACAGAGAAGGGCAAGATCATCCGCATGCCCTGCAAGACGCTGCGTGTCATCAGCCGCAACACCCAGGGCGTCCGCCTGGTGCGCATGGAGGAAGGCGACAAGATAGCCTCCGTGGAGCCCGTGATAGACGACGGCGAGACGCCCGCGGCTTCCGCCGAAGAAAAAAAATAGGGACACCCGGGGGCCGGTGACCGGGCGCTTATTTATCCGCCCGCCAGCCGGCCCCCGGTTTATTTATGGACTTGACATTATTCGTCTCTTCGGTTTTCACTCTTACCCTGGTTATGGACCCGCTGGGAAATATCCCCATGTTCATGTCCTCTTTGAAAGGCGTTACGGAGGAGCGCCGCCGGGTAGTTATAGCCCGGGAGCTGTGCATCGCGTTGGGGATAATGGTTTTTTTTCTGCTTTTCGGGAAATATATGGTTTCGGCGCTGGCGCTGGACCTGACGGCCATGTCGGTGGCCGGGGGCATAGTGCTGTTTTTGATAGCGCTGCAGATGATCTTTCCCACTAATCATTCCCATTTCGCCGACAACCCCGGGGGAGAGCCGTTCATCGTGCCGCTGGCTATACCGCTTATAGCCGGGCCGTCCACCCTTACTACCATCTTGCTGTTCTCGCTGCAGGACCCGGGCCGCCTGAGCGCCTGGGCCGGAGTGGTGGGGTTTTCCTGGCTTATCAACGCCGCCATCCTGGGCGGCATGTCCGGCTGGCTTTCCAGGCTGCTCGGGGCCCGTGGCCTGTTGGCCATGGAAAAACTTATGGGGATGATACTGGTGACCATTTCCGTGCAGATGATAATGACCGGCATAAAAAAGTTTCTGGCCGCCTGAGCGGACGGGGGAGATAAATGAAAAAGCGCAATAACGTTAAAGCCGGCGCGGCTAAAGTAGCCGTGCTGGGTGCCGGGAACATAGGCTCCGCCATAGCGCGCGGCCTGGCCGCGGCGGGGAACTTACGGCCGCAGGAGATAATACTCACCCGCCGCCGGGCGGAACTTTTGGAGGAACTGCGGGGAGAGCATTTTAGCGTAGGGTGCGACAACAGGACGGCGGTAAAAAGCGCGGAAATAATAATCCTGGCAGTAGGCCCGCAGCAGGCGGAGGCGCTGGTAAAGGAAATACGGCCTGTCCTGCGGCCCGGCCGGCATATCGTTATCTCTATAGTTTCCGGGGTTACCACGGCGCAGCTGAAGGCCTGGCTCGGCAAGAACGTCAGCGTGGTCCGGGCAATGTCCAATACCGCCATAGCCATAAGGGAGGCCATGACCTGCCTGTGCGCCGCGCCGGAGAGCCGCGCCGCCCTGGGCCGGGCCAAAGAGGTTTTTGACGCGCTGGGCAAAACGCTGGTCATCAACGAAGAACTTATGCTTTCCGCTACCGCGCTGGCCGGCTGCGGCATAGCATTCTTCCTGCGCGCCATACGCGCCGCCTCGCAGGGCGGCACGCAGATAGGGTTTCATTCGCGGGAGGCGCTTGTGATGGCCGCGCAGACGGCGCGGGGCGCGGCCTCGCTGCTGCTGAACCGGCAGGGCCACCCGGAAAGTGAAATAGACAAGGTTACCACCCCGCGCGGCTGCACCATAGAAGGGCTTAATGAAATGGAGCACCACGGGTTCAGTTCGGCCATGATAACCGGGATAGTTACCTCGAACAACAAGGCTGCGCGGTTGTTTAAAGACGGCAAGTGAATTCTGTGAGCCTGGAGGAAACATGAAAAAAATATCGCTGATGCTGCTGCTGGCGCTGCCGGCGGCTTTGTTGGGCGGAGTGGAAACCCGCACGCTGAAGGGCGTTGCCATGCCGGAGCAGCTGTCCGTACAGGGCGTGGACCTTAAGCTTAACGGCATGGGGGTGCGCACAAAAGTGGTATTCAAGGTGTATGTGGCCGGGCTGTACCTGGAGAAAAAATCCGCGGCCGGGTTGGAGATAGCCGCTGTGGAGCAGGTAAAGCGTATGGAGCTGGCTTTTTTGCGCTCCGTGGACGGCGCGGATGTGGCCGGCGCCATCTCGGGCGGTTTTGAAAAGAACGCCGGACCGGCTTACAAGGGGCTTGAAGAGCGCATTAAAAAATTCGCGACGCTTATCCCGGACGTTAAAAAAGGTGATAAGCTGGTATTTACCTACCGCCCCGGCGCCGGGCTTGAAGTGCAGGCGAACGGCAAACTTACCGGGGAGATAGAGGGCAAGGATTTTTCTGACACGCTGTTCAAAGTGTGGCTGGGCGACGCTCCCGCGGATAAGGCGCTCAAGGCCGGGCTGCTGGGCCAATAGTGCGCGCGGCGCGGCCGCCGGAGCTCTCCCGCCGACTTACAATGATTGAAACCCCGGAAAAAATAAAGGGCATGCCCAAGGCGGAGCTGCACCGCCATATAGAGGGCTGCGTGCGCGTAGGCACCGTAATAGATATCGCCCGGCAGCATAAACTAAGATTACCGTCTTTCGACGCGGCCGTGCTGGAGCCGGTCTATAAGCTGCGAGCGCCCGGGAGCTCGCTCCTGGAAGTGCTGGGGATGTTCGAAATGGCGCAGGCGTCTTTCGTGTCCTACGCGGCCGTGGAGCGCATAACTTACGAGGCGCTGGAAGATGCCAGCCAAAAAGAAAATATCCGCCTGCTGGAACTGCGCTATAGTCCGGATTTCATGTTCAAGAACAGCGCGCTGGACTGGCAGAAAGCGCAGGACCTCATTGATGCCACGGCGCTGAAATTTGAAAAGAACAGCAACATGGTGTGCGGCATAATAATCATCGCCTCGCGCAGCCACGGGCTGGAATCCGCCCGCAAGACCATAGATTTTGCGGTCCAGAATAAAAAAAGCGTGATAGGTTTTGACCTGGCGGACAACGAGGCGGACTATCCTTCCGTTATTTACAGGGAGGCCGTAAAAAAACTCCATGCCTGCGGGCTGCCGCTTACCGTCCATTCCGGTGAAGAGGGCCGGTTCTCGCAGGTTACGGACACGATAAATGCCCTTGCGCCGCGGCGCATAGGGCACGGGGTAAAAGCGGCCGAGGATGGTTCCGGCCGGACCATGGCCCTGATAAAGGACCGCGGCATTACCGTGGAAACCAACCCCTGGAGCAACTATCTTACCCGCGCGGTGCCTTCCATAAAAGAGCACCCGCTTAAAAAATTTATCAGCGCGGGTCTGCGCTGCACTATAGGCGCCGACGACCCGGAGATCCTGGACACCGATTTGAACAAAGAATACGCGCTTGCCCTGGGGCAGATGGGGCTTTCGGACGCTGACATCATGTATACGCTGAAATGCGCCGTTGAAGGTTCTTTTCTCCCGCCGGACAAAAAACAGCAGGCGGCGAAAGAACTTGGAATATAAGGCGTGAGCGGGTGGCGGTCTCTATGGTAAAAAGTGAGCAGAAGCAAACCATTAAAACCAGTTCCCGGCTGCGGCTGGTAATGCTCGCCGTGGTGCTGTTTCCGCTGCTGGTGGTTGCAGCGGGGCCGCTGCTGCCCGGAGTTTTGGAACAACATGTTCTTCTCTTTGCCGCGGCTTTGGCGCCGCTTGCGGCCTTCTTTGCCGCGTCCGTAGTGATAGCGGGCCTTACGCGGCCCATGGAAAAGGCCGCTTTCAGCGTAAAAAAGTTTATCGCCGCCGATTATCGCCTGGAGGCCGCCATCCCCAGGGAGGGCTGGCCTGAGGCCGGCGTGCTCACCTCTTCCCTGAACCGGCTGATGCTGGAACTCAGCGCCTACCGCGCTTTCCAGCTTAACCAGGTGGTGGAGGAGCGCGCTAAAGCCAAGGCCCTGGTGGAAACCATTACCGACGGCATAATGCTGGTGGACGACAAGGGCGGGCTGATCTATTCCAACCAGACGGCGCTTAAGCTGATGGGCATACCCAAGCTTTCTCCAGAAATAAATATCCCCGGTTCGGTGCAGAAAGAAGTTTTTGCCGCGGCTTTGCGGGGCATACTTGCCTCCGAAGAAAAGTACCTGGAATCCGAGCTCGAGGACATCGTTTCCAACGCGGGCTGCCCGGTGCATAAAACTTTCAGCATCATTTCCAGCCAGTTCCGGCTGGCAACTTTAAAGCGTCCAGGCCGCGCCATAGCCATCCGCGATGTTACCGGAGATAAAGAGATAGCCAACGCGAAAGAGGCGTTCTTCCACATGATAACGCATGATATGCGCACCCCGCTGGCCAGCATACAAGGATATGCAGAGCTCCTGGGTAAACTAATAACGAGCACGCCGGAAACCGGCAAGTACCTGCAAAGGATACTGGACGCCTCCAAGCGGCTTAACGGCATGATTAACGATATTTTAAATACCATAAAACTGGAACGCGGGGACATGAAACTGCAGTTGGGGAATATAGACGCGGGGGAACTGCTGGAGCGCGTGCTGGCGGCGCACGAACCCCTAGCCGCCCGCAAAAAAATAAAACTTTCGGTCCGGCCGGTGCCGGAAAAAACCGTTTTTTCCGGCGACGCCGGGCTGCTGGAGCGGGTTATAAGTAACCTTGTGGGTAATGCCCTGAAATTTACCCCGACGGAAGGGGCCATTGCCCTGGCCTGCCGGGAAGAGGCCGGGCAGCTGCGGTTTTCCGTGGAGGATACCGGGCCCGGCATACCGGAGGGCAAGGGAAAAGAGATCTTTAATAAATATTCCCAGCTTGAGGAGCACAAGCATATGGGTTTTGGCCTGGGGCTGGCCATGTGCAAAATGTCGGTGGAGCTGCACAAGGGCTACATCTGGGTTGAATCGGAAAAAGGTAAAGGCAGCCGGTTTATTTTTAACGTTCCCAAAAATGCGGTGTTGGCCCGGTAGCCCGGCGGCGTCTCTTTAAAGTAATTTTTTATGGCAAAGATACTCATAGTAGACGACGAGCCCACCATCCGCGAACTCTTCCGATACGTGTTCGAGGAGTCCGGCCACGAGGTGGCGCAGGCGGAGAACGGCCGCTGCGCGCTGGACATACTTAAAGAGGATATCCCAGATTTTATCATTCTGGATATTGCCATGCCGGAGATGTCCGGCAAGGAGTTCGTGCTGGAACTTGGGCGCCGGGCCGTGCGCAACCCGCGCCTGGCCAAGATCCCGTTCGTGGTAATGACCGGGGAAGACCTGATGGAAATGGAACTCAACCGGGTCTTTGCCGCCAGCCCCGGTTTCATCTGTTTCTTTCCCAAAATGACCCCTCCGGAAAAAGTGCTGGAAAAAGCCGCCGAAGTCCTGGGCGTATAGCGGGAGCCGGAGTTTGACATTAGCGGGTACAAGCTGTAGAATTTCTGCAGGGACTGGAGGGAACCAATGTTTAAATATAAAAAAATTTTGTCGGCGGCGATTGTGGCCGTGCTGCCTTACGCTGTGCCGGCATTCGGTCAGACCGCGCTGACCGGTGGCGTTAAGGACCAGGTTAAAGACGTTCAGGCCGCGATAAAAAAGAAAGGCGCCCGGTGGACAGCCGGAGAAACTTCGGTGGCCGCCGCCCGTGAAGACTGGAAATACCTGGTAGGCCTTGATTTTGTTCCGGTGGACGCTGAACCTGTAGAACTTATAACAGCGGCCGAACTGCCCGCGGCCCTGGACTGGCGCGCCGCCAACGGTAATTATGTTACCGCGCCGCGCAATCAGAAAAAATGCGGCTCCTGCTGGGCGTTCGCCATGACGGCCGGGCTAGAGTCCTACACGTTGTTGAAACAGAATACTCCCGGTGTGGATTTGGACCTTTCCGAGCAGGTAATGCTTTCGTGCAGCGGCGACGGGTCATGCAGCGGAGGGCGCCTTACTGCGACCTTCCTGAAAAAAAGCGGGCTGCCCGTTGAAGCCGCCTATCCCTACACCGCTACCGACGGCTCCTGCGCTGCGGCCGCCACCGGCTGGCAGGCCGCCGCCTATAAGGTAGGGGCGTGGGGTTCGGTCTCAAAAAACATTGAGGTCCTGAAAACGGCGCTGATAAAGTACGGGCCGCTGCCTACCGCCATGATGGTGTATGAAGACTTCATGCTCTACAAATCCGGGATTTATTCTTATACCACCGGCAAAAAGCTGGGCGGCCACGCTATCCTGCTTGTGGGTTATAACGACGAGGAGAAATATTTCATCCTTAAGAACAGCTGGGATACCGGCTGGGGCGAAGACGGGTACTTCCGCATAGCCTATTCCGAAATGGGCAGCGTGGTGAATCTGGGGCTGAGCACCATAGCCTACAGGGAGTCAAAAACCGAAACCCCCGTGGGCGAGGCCGTGCTGGCCGGTGGGGACCGGATAACCCCCATGCTGCAAGGCGCGGCCGGCTGGAAATAAAAGGCCGCGCCCGCTGCAACCGGCGCGGCACTGTTCCGCGCCGGTTTTATTTTAGCCGGGCAAGCCGTCGTTCCCCGTATATCAGCCCTTAGTACCGTGGTTCTTGCTTGCGCCGGTGCGCCCCGCTTCTTATGAACAACCTTGTTAACCGCTGGCGCAGCGCCGAGCCCGCTTTTAAAGCCTTCCTGCTGGGAGTGTTCTTCCTGGGTATAAACGCGGGGGTGATTTCTTCCGCTTTCAATAATTACCTGAACGATTCGTTCCGCCTTTCGTCCGGACAGCGCGGCTTTCTGGAATTCCCGCGCGAACTGCCCGGTTTTTTGCTGATCTTCATAACCGGCCTGCTGGCCGCGCTGCCGGTAAGGCAGTGGGCGGTACTGACCAGCCTGCTTACCGCCGCAGGCGTGGCGGGCCTGGCCTTCCTGTCCCCTTCCTATAACCTTATGCTGGTGTGGATGCTGTTGTGGAGCGTAGGCGGGCACTTGTTCATGACCGTGGAAAGTGTGATGGGCCTGCGGTTCGCCAGGGAGGGCGGGAGCGGGCGCCGGCTGGGGCAGATAAGCGGTGTCACTAATTTAGCCGCTATCGCCGGCGCGGGGCTTGTGTGGCTGCTGGCCAGGATCGTTGGCCCGGGGCTTTACCGGTGGGTTTTTCTGGCGGCGGCGCTGGCCGCGCTGGCATCAGCTTTCCTTTTTTCGCGTATAAAAAAAGGCGGTGAAGACGCGGCTCCCGGGGGCAGGCGCTTCGTCTTCAGGTGGAAGTATAAATGGTTTTACCTCCTGAATATACTCTTCGGCGCGCGCAAGCAGATCTTCCTGACTTTTGCTCCCTGGGTGCTGGTAACGGTGTACGACGCCAGCCCGGCGCTTATGGCAATGCTCGCCATGGCCGCCGCGGCCCTGGGCGTGGTTTTCCGCCAGGCTTTTGGCGCGGTAGTGGATAAGGTTGGCGAGCGCAAGATGTTCATAGCCGATTCGGCTATCCTGCTGGTGATCTGCGGCGGCTTTATTTTTTCTGATTTTCGGCCCGTGCTTTACTCTTTGTTCATCCTGGACAACCTGATGTTCGCCACGCGCATAGCGCGCACCACCTACCTGAGCCGGATAGCGGAGCATAAATCGGATATCGCCCCCACGGTTTCCCTGGGCATAACCATGGATCACGCGGTTTCAATGAGCATCCCGGCGGTTGGCGGCCTGCTGTGGGCCGCGTACGGTTATAAGTCGGTTTTCATCGCGGCTTCGCTGCTAAGCGTGGCTGGTTTTTTTGCCGCGCTGGCCGTGGACGGGGGCCGCGCGCGGCAAACCCGCTGAACCCGGTGGTTCTTTCCCCATGGCCCCGGGGCATGGGCTCTGGCCAAATTTTGTATTATTGAACATATCATGCGAAAGAAATCCGCGCCAGGGCAGCTTTATATCTGCGGCCTGGGCATAAATTTTACCGGGGATATGACCACGCGCACCATGCGGGTGTTGAAATCCTGCGATGCGGTTTACCATACAAGCGGGGATTGGCGTGCTATCGGCCTGGCACTGAAAAGCCTGGGGCCGAAGCTGCGCTGCTATGACACCGCTGATTTTTATGCCAAGAACAACGAGCAGCGCGCGGGCATAGCGGGCAGGGAGATCTGCGCGGCGCTCGATAAGGGCGCGCGGATAGCCTACCTTACATCGGGCAATCCCATGCTCTTCAGCGACGGGTCTGTGCTTATGCGCTATTGCGCCGCCCGGGGGCATAAAAGCGTGGTGGTAACGGCCCCGTCTTCCATAGACAGCATCCTGGGGGTAATGGCCGGAAAGATAGGTATTTTCCTGCAGGGCTTCCAGGTAGTGCAGATGGGCACGCTCATTGAAAAGCGCCAGGCCCTGGCCCCTGCCACTACCTGCATGGTGATGTGTGTGGACAAGGCCACGTCCAGGAACGATTTTAAACGGTTTTGCGCGCTGGTGGAGGGTAAGTATCCCGACAGCCACCGGATATACGCGGTTAAATGCGGTAACGGCGGGGGCGGGGATGTCCTGCTTGCGGCGAAGGTGAGTGAGATGCGGGGTCTGGAAAACAAGATTTCCCATATGATGTCGGTGGTGCTGCCCGGTATAAATTCTGAAAAAGACCAGAACAGGGAAAAGTGAAAAAAACACTCAACATTTTTTCTTACGGGCTGAAATTCTCGCACATCACGCTTGAGACGATAGAGGCTTTCAAAACATGCGGTGTGGTTTACTGCCCCGTTTTTGACAAGGTAATGGCCGCCAAATTCTCCGCCAAATTCAGGGAGCTGGGGCCGAAGCTTGAACTTTTTTCCTGGACCGGGCAGGCCCATATGGACAAACTGGTGCTGGCCGGCTTCGCTGCCCAGAGCACCGTGGGGATGCTGACCTTCGGCAACCCGGCGTTCCTGAACCAGCCCTTTCATAAACTTGCCGAAACCGCGGCGGCCCGGGGAATCCAGACCGTGTTTTTTAACGCGGTATCCTCTATAGACGCGCTGATAACGCTGTTTCGCCTGAACCTGGAGAACGAGCTCAGGCTTGTTGAGACCACCCGTTTCACAAAAAAAACGGTGCTGACCCCTGGAGTCAACACGATGTTCTTTTCAATACACGACGGCAGCCCGGCGGGACGCCGTTCGAAACAGGTTTTCCTTTCAAGGCTCTCCGCCGCCTACCGGGCGGACGCCGCTGTGTATCTTGCGGCGTGCGGCGCCGGCGAGAACGGAGAGGACTCTCTGTTAAAAAGCACCGTGGGTGAACTCGCGCTGCTGCTTGGCAGGGCCACCGAAAAACATACTCTGTTCATCCCGGCCGATTCCTGGCGCCGTGAAGGGCGCAATAATTTTTACGGAGCAGTGGACGCCGGAAAAAATATAATGGCGCGCTGACGCGCCAGCCGGGTTTTTTGCGGTATCGCCCCGGAATAAGGATAAAAAAATGGCAGAAAAAAAAGCGGACAATAAAGTTATTTATTCGATGGTCAACGTAAGCAAGATCTACGATAAAAAAGCCGTCCTTAAGGATATTTATCTTTCTTATTTCTACGGCGCGAAAATAGGCGTCCTGGGGCTCAACGGATCGGGCAAAAGCTCCCTGCTGCGCATCCTGGCCGGCCAGGACGAAGATTTTCGCGGCGAAACCGTGCTTTCTCCCGGCTACACGGTGGGCCTGCTGGAGCAGGAACCCAAGCTCGACGAAAGCAAGACCGTGCGCCAGGTGGCCGAGGAGGGCTTGCCCGAAGCCATGGCCGCGCTGAAGGAATACAACGACATCAGTGACAAACTGTCCGAGCCCATGACGGACGCCAAAATGAACGCGCTGATAGAGCGGCAGTCTAAAGTGCAGGAAAAAATAGACGCGCTCAACGCCTGGGATATAGATTCCCGATTGGAGCTGGCCATGGACGCGCTGGGCTGCCCGCCGCCCGATACCATCGTTAAAAATATTTCCGGAGGGGAAAAACGCCGCGTGGCCCTGTGCCGCCTGCTGCTGCAGGAGCCGGACATCCTGCTCTTGGACGAGCCCACCAACCACCTGGACGCCGAAGCCGTGGCCTGGCTGGAACACCACCTTAAGGAATACAAAGGTACCATAATAGCTGTGACGCATGACCGTTATTTCCTGGACAACGTGGCCGGCTGGATACTGGAACTTGACCGCGGTCAGGGGATCCCGTGGAAGGGGAATTACTCTTCGTGGCTGGAGCAGAAGGGCGAGCGCCTGCGGCAGGAGGAGAAATCCGAGACGGACCGTCAGAAGACGCTGAAGCGCGAGCTGGAATGGATACGCATGGGGGCCAAAGCCCGCCAGGCGAAGGGCAAAGCCCGCATCAACGCTTACGAAAACCTGCTTAGCCAGGAGAACGAGAAACTCTCCCGCGAACTTGAAATTTATATCCCGCCAGGACCGCGCCTGGGCAACCTGGTGATAGAGGCCAAGAATGTTACCAAGGCCTTTGGCGACAAGGTGCTGCTGGATAATGTCAGCTTCTCGCTGCCGCCCGGCGGTATAGTGGGAATAATCGGCCCCAACGGCGCCGGCAAGACCACGCTGTTTAAAATGATAACCGGCGAGGAAAAGCCGGATTCGGGCGAGTTCAAGGTGGGCGACACCGTGCAATTGTCTTATTCCGACCAGAGCCGCTCCACGTTGACGCCCGGCCTGAACGTCTGGGAAGTTATCTCCGGCGGGCTGGACCTGGTAAAACTCGGCAAGATGGAGGTGAACTCGCGCGCTTACGTGGCCCGGTTCAATTTCAGCGGGCAGGACCAGCAGAAAAAAGTTGAAAATATCTCCGGCGGCGAGCGCAACCGGGTGCACCTGGCCGTGATGCTCAAGGAAGGCGGCAACGTGCTGCTTTTAGACGAGCCCACCAACGACCTGGACGTTAACACCATGCGGGCGCTGGAAGAGGCGCTGGAGAATTTCGCCGGCTGCGCCGTAATAATCAGCCACGACCGCTGGTTCCTGGACCGCGTGGCCACGCATATCCTGGCTTTCGAGGGAGAGAGCAAAATTTCCTGGTTCGAGGGGAACTTCTCCGAGTATGAGGCCGACAGGCATGCCCGCCTGGGCACCGCAGCGGACACCCCTCACCGGATAAGGTATAAAAAGCTTACCCGGCCCTGAAAAAAACCGCCCGCTGTAAGCGGGCGGTTTTTTGTTTGCGGGTTGTGGCGGGGGCTACTTTGCCGCCAGCTCTATTTTTAATACTTCCAGCGCCCTGTCGGTATCCGAAACGTTTATCAGCAGGCGTCCGCTTGCCCCGCCGAAGGAGGTCCCGTAAACGGTAGTTATGTTTATGCTGTGCTCGCCCAGTATGCGGGCGAGGCGCAGCAGCTGCCCGGGCTTGTCGGGCATTTCTACGGAGATAAGAAAAGTCTCTATTGTCGTAAAACCGGCCCCGGTCAGGACATGGCTTACCTTGCGCTCCGAGTCCACCGCAATGCGCACAACGCCGGAATCGTCCCGTATTTCAGAGGCTATGCCTATAATGTTCACGCCTTCGTTAGCGAACAGTTCTACGAACTTATGCAGAGCGCCCGGTATGTTAGGGATGAAAACCGTGTATTGCCGTATAAGCTTTACTGACATGGTGGCTCCGGGTTCCTGGTGAGGTTTTAGAGGCACAAATAAGCGCCTGATACTATTTAATAATTTTTGGAGGCGGGGGTAAAGGGCCGCCGGCCCGGCGCGCGGGCATAAAATTATATAATCTGGCTGGCAAATGAAAATTTTCGAGGAAGGAAGGTCCAGCGTTCTTTCCGGCTCCGCCCTGGCGCTGGCCGGTCTGTGCGGCGTTATGGGCGCGCTAGCCGTCTCCGACCTGGCCACCATGCTGCGCCTTTCCTCCACGTCCGCGTTCTTTTTGTTCTTTTCACGCGCTGTGCTGCCTGTTAATATGCCGCCGTTGGCCGCTTTCGCCGCGCGGCACCCGGTGCCGTTGTTCCTTGTTGCGGCTCTGTTCTGGCTGTCCGGCTGCGTTTTGGCCCTGGGGGTCTGGCGGCGCGCCGGATGGGCCCGCCGCGGCGCCGTGGCCATGCTTTACCTGCTCAGCGCCGCCGCGGCCCTGGCGCTGCTGTTCCCGGGCATGATAGTACCGGCGCCCCTGATGTACGACGGGATGTCCATCGCCCCGGAATTCAACGCCGCAGTGAAAACCGCGGCTTTCTACCTGCGCGTTATCTGCCTGGCGGGCGGCGGGCTGTGCCTGTGGTGGGCTTTGGCGCTGGACCGCGGCGGGCTGAGGAAGGAATTCGGGGATAATCCCTGAGGCGCGCGCCGAGGCTGCTCGCACCATATTTAATATAATAGCAGCAGGGAAAAGCGTCTAGTCAGGGAGTTTTTATATGTGGAACTACACAGATAAGGTCTTCGAACACTTTAAAAATCCCAAAAACGTGGGGGAAATAGAGAATCCCGACGGGGTGGGCGAGATAGGCAGCATAGTCTGCGGTGACGCGCTAAAGCTGACGCTGCGCATAGATAAAGCTGCCGACAAGATAGTGGACGCGAAATTCAAAACCTTCGGCTGCGCCAGCGCCATAGCCTCCTCCTCGGCGCTTACGGAGATGGTGAGGGGGCTCACCCTGGCGGAAGCTTCAAAGATAACCAATCAGCAGATAGCCGACTACCTGGGCGGCCTGCCCGGCGAGAAGATGCACTGCTCCGTGATGGGCATGGAGGCCCTGGAGGCCGCCATAAAAAACTACCGCGGCGGCAAGCAGGAAAAGATCATTATCGGCCAGGCCGAGAAGATAGTCTGCAAGTGTTTCAGCGTCACGGAATCTGCCATCCTCAAGGCTATAAAGCTGAATAAACTCCACACGGTGGAAGAAGTGACCAATTTCACCAAGGCCGGCGGCGGCTGCGGCCAGTGCAAAGGCGAGATAGAAAAGATACTGAAAGACCACTGGGCCGAGGCCGAACATAAACACTTCGACAAGATGACCGTGGTCGAGAAAATAAAGATTATCGAGAAAGTGCTGGCCGAAGAGATCAATCCCAAACTGAAAGCCGACGGCGGCTGGATGGAGCTGGTGGATATCCAGGGCCAGAAAGTAAAGCTGCGCTTCCTGGGTATGTGCCACGGCTGCCCGTCTTCCGGCGCCACGCTCAAGAACGTGGTGGAAAAAGAATTGCGCGAGCGCATAGACCCCGCCATAGAGATAGAAGCCGAATAGGCTGCAGGGTTCGGTTTGGGTTCTGCCTCTGCGGGGCTTCACGGAGGCCGAGGCTTGCGCAGCGCCGAGGCCGAGTGAGGAGGGGCGGGCACGGTGTGCCCGACCCCGTCCCCGCAGAGGCAGAACCCGAGCCGAACCCAGGGGTGTGCTTTTGTTAAGCAGAGAGGGGTAAGTCCCGGTCCCCAACCCGGGCTTCCGGATTGTCCGGGCTGCCGTGAAATAAGGATATTCTATGGACAAAGTTTATTACTTCGACAATAACGCCACCAGCCGCGTGGCGCCGGAAGTGGCCAAAGAGATGGAGCCGTTCTTCGGCGAACTCTACGGCAACCCGTCAAGTATGCACTTCTTCGGCGGCGGCAACCAGAAATACCTGGACCTGGCGCGCTCCCGCGTGGCAAACCTCCTTGGCGCCACCCCGGAAGAGATTATCTTCACCAGCTGCGGTACCGAATCGGATTCCACCGCCATTTGGTCCACCATCCAGTCCTACCCCGAGAAGAACCATTTCATCACCACCAAGGTGGAGCATCCCGCAGTGCTCAACCTTGCCAAACACATGGAGACCAAGGGTTACCGCGTGACGTATCTTCCGGTGGACGCTGCGGGGCAGGTAAACCTCTCCGACCTTAAGACCGCCCTCACTCCCGATACTGCCCTTGTCTCCATGATGTGGGCCAATAACGAGACCGGCGTCATTTTCCCCGTAGAAGAAGCCGCCCGCATCACCCACGCCAAAGGCGCGCTCTTCCACACCGACGCTGTGCAGGCCGTAGGGAAGCTGCCCATCAACCTCAAGGAGACCAAGATAGACCTGCTCTCCCTGTCCGGACACAAACTGCACGCCCCCAAGGGTATAGGCGCGCTGTATGTTCGCAAGGGCATACGCTTCTCGCCGTTCATGCTGGGCGGCCACCAGGAGTGCGGCCGCCGCGCCGGAACCGAGAACGTGCCCTACATTGCCGGCCTCGGTAAAGCCTGTGAGCTGGCCGCCGCCAACCTGGAAAAAGAGAATACTTATGTAAAAGAGCTGCGCGACCGGCTTGAGGCCGGCCTGCTGAAGATCAAAAACGCCAGGGTTAACGGCGGCGGCGCCCCGCGCCTGCCCAACACCACCAATATCAGCTTCGAATATATAGAGGGAGAATCCATACTGCTGATGATCAGCGAGAAGGGTATCTGCGCCTCGTCGGGTTCGGCCTGCACTTCCGGCTCGCTGGAACCGTCGCACGTGCTGATGTCCATGGCGGTGCCGCAAACCTACGCCCACGGCTCCGTCCGGTTTTCATTGAGCGTATATAATACGCAGGAAGAGGTGGACCATATAATCCGGGAGTTCGCCCCGGTCATAGCGCGCCTGCGCGCCATTTCGCCTTTTGCGGACGGCAAGCCGCTGTTCGGCATGGATGCCTGCGAGCCGCACCACCATTAAGGACTGGGGTGCCCGCTGTGGCAATGGCGCCGGAAAAGTGATAAAATAGTTCCCGGGGTAAGCGTTTAACCGTTTTCGGGCCCGTAGCTCAGTTGGTTAGAGCAAACGACTCATAATCGTTGGGTCGAAGGTTCAAGTCCTTCCGGGCCCAGTAATTTAAAAAGACGTCCGTGTTGTGCGGACGTCTTTTTATTTATGCCGGCAGCCCGGGGTTTATCTACTTCAGGGCAAATTCGGTGGCTTTGCCTTCGCGGAAGGTGTACGCCGCCCTGAGGGCGCCGTCCTCTTCGTATACCCGTAAAATTTTTACCTCGTTCTGTTTGAAAATTATTTCTTTTTGCAGTTTGCCGTCTTTGTTGTATATCTTTACCGGGCCGTCGGACACCTTGCCCGCCTGGCTGATGATATTGAATTCTTTGTCCAGGCTGAGTTTCCCTATGTATTTATCATTCAGGCTGAAAGTCAGTATTTCGCCGCGCGCCACCTTTTTGGCCTTGACGGTCACAAGGGAGGCTTGTTCCTGCAAGGGGGCGGCTTCGGGCTTCGCCTGGGGCGGGTCCACCGCGCGGTCGTCCGCGTAAAAAGCCTCGTTTTTAAGCGTGCCGTCCGGGTTATATTCCCGTTTCCAGCCGTTCAGCAGGTTATTCTTATAGGCGGCAGCCATTAAAGGTTTCCCGTTTTCCCCGAAGTATTTAAAGTCGCCTTCCTTGGCGCCGTCAAGGTAATAAGCCTCCACCTGCAGCGTGCCGGAGGGATAATAGGTCTTCAGCGAGCCGCTCATTTTACCGTTTACGAGGGTTTTTACCGCTTTCAGGCCGCCCTCGGGATAATATTCAGAATACGTGCCGTTCTTTAAAATGCCTTCAAGCGAAACCAGGGCGCCGGCTGCGTCAAAAGTTTCGGTGGCGGTGATCACGCCGCCTTCGGAGTATAACAGCAGGCGGTTACCGGTTTCCGGCAGTACGGTGGAGAAGGTGAGCGGAACGGCTTCCCCTTGCGGGGCTGGCAGAGCAGCGGACGTGGAGGCCTGGGCCTCGGCCGCCGGCTCTGGCAGTGGCAGCTGCGCCGGTTCTGTGGATGCTGCTATCCCGGCCGCGGGTTCGGGCAAGGCCGCGGGCGGCTGCGCTGTGGCGGATTGCTCTTCGGCGGCTTTCTGTTCAACAATGTCCGACCTGTTTATAGTGAGCGAGCCGTACTGGGTCTTTACCAGCACCGTGCCGTTCATTTCACCCGTAACTTCGCCTTCAAGCCTGGCGCCGTCCTTGAGAAAAAAAGTGTCCGCCCTGCCGCTGACGGGGGCCAGCGTTAAAATAAGAAAAAAAATGAAAAGTTTCATGATAAGCCTCCCTGGAACAGCTTTAATTCTACAAAAAAGGCGGGATGGAACAAAGCGGCCCGGGTCTGTCCACCGCAAAAACCCTGTTGATATAATAATACAAACGAGGTATCATTAAGAATAATGAAATTATTGAGCCGTGAAACAGATTATGCCGTGCGCGCGCTGGTGCTGATGGCAAAAGCCAACAAACCCAAGGTTTCTGTTGCGCAAATGCAGGCGGGGGTGGGGGTAAACCGGCCATTCCTGCGCAAAATACTGCAAAAACTTCATAAGGCGGGGATATTGCGGGCCGTAAAAGGCAAGGGGGGCGGGTTTTCCCCGGCCCGCGCTCCGGAAAGCATACGGCTGAGTCACCTGGTAACGGCGCTGCAGGGGCCTTTGAGCCTTAATGACTGTTTCTTCCGCGGGAAGCTGTGCCAGCACCACGGCACCTGCCGGCTGCACCGCAGGATAAGCGAAGTTGAGGTCCGGCTGGCGGCAGAGATGGAAAATATAACCATCAAAGACCTGCTCTAGCGGTTTAAGGTAGCCATGAAAACTAAAAGACAGATAATAAAAATCGACGAAAAAAAATGCGACGGCTGCGGCAACTGCGTGACCGGCTGCCACGAGGGCGCGCTGCAGATGATAGACGGCAAAGCCCGCCTGATAAGCGACCTGCTGTGCGACGGGCTTGGCGCCTGCATAGGCGAATGTCCGCAGGGAGCGATCAAGATAGAAACGCGCGCCGCCGAACCTTATGACGAGGTGAAGGTGATGGAGGGGATGGTGAAGCTGGGGCCAAATACCGTGAAGGCCCACCTTAAACATCTTAAGGACCACTCCCAGAAAGCGTTTTTAAAGCAGGCTTTTGATTATCTGAAAGAGCGCAAGCTGCCGAACCCGATGGAGGAGGAAAAAACTCTGTCCCGCGACAAAGACCATAAACACGCGCACGGCGGCCACGAGCCCTGCGGCTGCCCAGGCGGCCGGACGCTGGACCTGCGGGGCGCCGCGCCGGAGGAAGACGGTGACAGCCCCGCTGCCAAATCCCGCCTGCGGCAGTGGCCGGTGCAGCTGCACCTGGTCTCGCCCATGGCGCCCTGCTTCCAGAAGGCCGACCTGGTGGTGGCGGCCGACTGCACCGCCTTTGCCTGCGGGAATTTTCACAATGAATTCATAAAAGATAAGGCCATCGTGATAGCCTGTCCCAAGCTGGACGACGGGCAGGAGATCTACGCGGAAAAAATACAGGCGCTGATAGAAGACGCCAAAATAAACACGCTGACCGTGGTTACCATGGAGGTGCCCTGCTGCGGCGGGCTGCTTGCCATGGTCAAACAGGCCGCGGCGGCCGCCAGGCGCAAAGTTCCGGTGAAGAACGTGGTGGTGGGCCTGCAGGGCGGGCTGAAGAGCGAGGTCTGGGTTTAGTTCCGCTCCCGGCACCCGCGCGACACGGTGTTTATTTTTTTGAGCGGGAATTTAATACAATTTTAAAACCATGAATTGCTCCTGTTGCGGAAACGCTGCCCCGGAGGACGCCAGGTTCTGCTCACGCTGCGGCGCTGGTATAGGTGCCGCCTCCGGGCCCGGCACGACGCAGCCCCCTCCGGATATGGTCCTGATCGCGGCGGGAAGTTTCTGGATGGGCTCACCGGAGGGGGAAGGCGCCCAGGACGAGTATCCCCGGCACAGGGTGCATCTTGACGCTTTTTACATAGACAAATACCCGGTTACCGCGGGGAAATATAAATTATTCTGCGAGGCGGCAGGGGAGCCCATGCCGAAACAGCCGCAATGGAGCACGGACCTGCACCCGGTCGTTAATCTTGATTGGGAGGGCGCCGACGCCTATTGTAAATGGGCGGGAACCCGGCTGCCGACCGAGGCCGAATGGGAAAAAGCCGCCCGCGGCGGCGCGGATACTACCTACAGCTTCGGCGATCATGCCGCCAAAAGAAAATTTTTATCTTGCGACAGCTGGGATATCCTGGGGGAATACGCCTGGTGCGTAGACCGTTCCGGCAGGCTTGAGGGGCATCCCGTGGGCCAGAAAAAACCCAACCAGTATGGATTGTACGACATGCCCGGGGCTGTCTGGGAGTGGGTGGCGGATTGGTACGCGGAGGACTATTACAAGGACAGCCCGCGGATCAATCCCCGGGGGCCGGAGGAGGGCATCCACCGCAGTCTGCGCGGCGGGATGTGGGATTTTGTGCATGACGACCTGCGCCCCGCCGGCCGCAGCGGCGGGTACCTGGGTGGTAATTATGGCCTGGACAGCATAGGTTTCCGGTGCGCTCTGTCTTTGCAGGACGCGCAGTAAAAAATCTTTAAAAAACCGCCCGCGTGGCGTGTACGACGGGGTTTTGCAAATATACTATAATGGCCTGTATGAAAACACTCGTGTTGTTAACCGTTTTTTTCGCGCCCCTGCGCCTTGCGGCCGAGCCCGCAGGGCAGGGCGCCGGTCCCGGGTTCTGTGTTTTCGGCGCGCAGTCCGGCAAGTCGTTCTCCGGTGAAGCCGCCTTTAAAGCTGTTGTCTGGAAAAGCGACATTGTGTATGTGGGTGAAACGCACGACCAGCCCCTGGACCACCTGGCGCAGCTGGAGGCGCTGAAAGCCATGCGTATAGCGCGCGGCAGCAGGATAGCGGTGGGTTTTGAGATGCTGAACCAGTCCCTGCAGCCGGTGCTGGACGATTACGTCGCAGGGAAAATAAAGGAAGTTGAATTTCTCGCGAAGGCGGACTGGAAAAAAGAATGGGGTTTCGATTTTGCCATGTATAGGCCCCTGTTCGACTTTATTGTTGCCAACAAGCTCAGGGCGCTGGCGCTGAACGTTCCACGGGTGGTGGTGGGGAAGATCGCCCGGACGGGGCTGGGGAGTCTCTCGCAGGAGGAAAAGGCTTTCTTGCCGGAAAAAGTGGAGATAACCGCGCACAAAAAATACAATGCGTTCCTTCAACAGTCCTTCGCCGGCCATGGGGATACTCCGATGGCGAAAATCTTCACCTTGGAAAATTATACCGCCTCAATGGCGGCCTGGAACGAGGGGATGGGCGCGAAGCTTGCCGATTTCCTGAACGCCAACCCGGGGTATGCCGCGCTGGTGGTGGCCGGCAACGGGCATATAATTTATAACGCGGCCATCCCGGCTTCCGTTAAGGGGCGTATGAAGGGCGTGCGCCAGGCGTCTTTTTACACCGCAACCGCGGCGCAGTGCCCGGAAAAACTGAAACCAGAGCATAAAGACCTGGCAAATTATATCTGGTACATCGTGCATCCTCCCACGCCCGTGCCCGCCGCCGAGGCGGCGGGCAGCTCGGCGCCGGCGGCCGCTCTGCCGGCCCAGTAAAACAAATAAAAACCCCGCCGTTCCCGGCGGGGAGCCAGTGCCCTGCGTTCAAGTTTTATTGTAAGATCGAATGCTCGTTTAACGCTGCTGTGTCCATACGGCGTAGCGTTCGCCGCTGGTCGCCAGTGTCCAGCCGGCGCCGGGCTGCCAACTGCCGTTGCGGCCGAGCTTTAGTATTACTCGCTGACTGTCGCCGTCTATCACCGCGGCGTAAAGCTCGTTATTTGCCGCCAGTATCCCCATGCGGCTGGTGGAGGTTATGCCGGCCGTTTTCCTTATATTTACCAGCGTTTGCAGGCTGTGTTTATAGGCCTGGCCCCAGTCGAAGTAATGCGGCCAGAAAACGCACGGTATGCCGGGATGGGTGAGGATGTAGGCATAGCCCATGAGGCGCTGCGCTTTGTATTCCGCCGGCGCGGTTTTAAGGAATTCGGGATCGCGCGGGGAGGTGTCGTGGCTTTCCACATAAGTGACGGATTTGGCGGGCCACCAGCCTATAAGGCCGGAGGGGCGGCCATTGTCGTTAAGGCCTTCGTAGCGCTCGGACTCCACCGCCGCTATAATGGCGTAACGCGTGGTGAAGTCGAAGGCCGTTGAGGCGTTGGTCTTGGAGGAAGAATTGTCCGTGCCGTCTATCCAGTCGGCTATAAGCTGGCGGTTGCCGTCGTAAAATTCCCCCACCGAGAAGATGGGGCTGGAGGCCTCGTTATAAAGCTGCGTGTAATGCGCCGGATAGCCTTTCACCATGTCATAGCGCCAGCCGTCAAAACCTATGTCGTTCTTCAGCCAGCGCAGGAATATCTTTGTCTCGTCCTGCACCACGCGGCTGCGGTGGTCCAGGTCCCGGCAGCCCACCTCGCCCTGGCCCTCGTCGTCATACTGGCTTTTGGGGCTGCCCGGCCATTCGTCATTGCGCGCGATAACCGTGGTGGGCCAGTCCGGGCTGGTGAAGTCCGCCCAATCCCTGGTACCGTTGCGGTGATTTATCACCACGTCCGCCACCACTTTTACTGCTGAAGCGTGAAGCGCGCCCACCGCTTTAAGAAGGTTCGCCTTGGTGCCCCACTGCGAGTCCAGGTTGTACCACTCCGTGGGGTAATAACTCCCTCTGGAAACGGGCGGCAGCCAGACCAGGTCGAAACCGGCCCGGCCTATTTCCGCCGCCTTCTCCGCCACTACGCCCCACCAGCCGTTGGGCGGGTGGTACCAGTAGCTGTCGGCGTGCCAGTGGAAGCCCTGCAGCATTACCAGCTTGCTGCCGTTGGTGTCAACGCGGCGCTGCGGCGGGGGGATGAAATTCCAGTCCGAATACTTTCTTGCGGCGTTCAGCCATTCGGTTCGGACCGGGCTTAAGGGCGAATTGGCCAGCCGGCCTTCGGGCGGCGCGGGCATATGAAATTCAAAGCCGCCGGCTTTGGCCGTCAGCGCATCAACGGCGGACAGCGCCCGCGCCGGGGAGAAAACAGAAAGGATAATTGCCGGGACCAACCACAATTTTTTAAAATTCGTTTGCATATGTTACCTGTAAACGGCGGCACGGTACTGTCTTATATTATACATCGCCGGCTGGCAGGCGCAAGTCCCCAAAGGGTAATGCCTTGCAGGCTTTTAGGCCTATGCGGTGCAATGGGGGCCGCTGCCGCCTTTTTTGTATTATAGTTCCAGATGGATACGCGCCGCGTGGTTTTTGGCAGTTAAAGGCAGGCTAATGGCAGAAGCTATAAGGATCGTTCAAATGTTGTATGTGCCGTGCCTGCTGCTTCATTTGACTCTTGTTGTTTACCTGTCTATCAGATCCCGCGCGGAAATAACGAAAGCGTTTTCCGGCGTCAGCGCGAAAGCCCTGGCCGCCCTCGCCCTGGTGTTCCTGCTCGGCTTATATCTCCGGGCGGGCATGGCCGGGCGCTACGGGTTGTCGGACCTGCTCTGGGAACATGTAAATAACGCCCAGGATTTTTACCGGCACCTGCGCTTTTCTGCCTTTACCCATTCCAGCGGGCATTCTTTCCTGGTGACCCTCGCCTTCCTGTTCGGGCAGGATATCGAGAACGTGTCGCGGCTGACCATGCTGCTCGACAGCCTTTCCATCCCGCTGGTGTTCTCCGCGGCCTTTCTCCTGTTTAAAAGAACGGGCATCGCCGTTCTGTCCGCTCTCGTCTTCGCGCTCCTGCCCTGGCAGGTTTTCGTTTCCGGCATGGGGCTTGATGTCACCAGTTCCCTTTTCTTTTTCCTGGCGGCCCTTACCGCGCTGCTGGCGGCGGGTGAGCTGGGATCCGCCAGATTGCTGGCCCTGTCTTTGCTGCTCCTTCTGTGGGCCGCCCAGATCCGTGCCGAAAATTTGGCTTTCGCGGCCCTTTTCATCCTGATCTATCGCCGCGGCCGATACGGGCTGGCCGGGCAAAAGTTATTTTTCCCGCTGTTCGCGGTATTTTCCGTTCCGGTAGTTGTCTGGCTGGCCGGCTTCCTGGTAAAGTTCGGCGTCAGGTCTTCAAGCGAGACTTTGGGGCGGCAGTATCTTATCTCTCCCGCTAATCTGGCGGTCAACCTTCAAACTAATATTGTCCCGCATTTTTTGTCCGCGGACCGGCAATACCCGGTGTTATTTTTTTTACTGCTGCCGGCGGGGCTCGCTTTCCTGGTCCGGTTTGCCAGGCAGCGCAAGGAGACCGTTCAGTTCCTGGCGCTCTGGTTCGTAACCTGGGTTGTGGTCTACGGGGGGCATTGGTACGGCAGCCAGATTTACAGGTACTCCGTTTTCCTGCACCCGGTTCTGGCGATCGTTGCCGGGTGCGGGGCGTTCTTCCTCCTGGAGGGGGCTGAAAAGCTCACAAAGAGCCGGGCTCTCACGCTTGCGGCCGGGGGGCTTTTGTCGGCTGGTCTCGTATTGGCGGCGTTCCCTTTGCAGAAGTTGCTGCGGCCCGGGCCCGTAAGTTTCCTGCCATCCGTAAGGGAGTTCGCCGGTGTAGGCGCAAAACTGGAAGATGACGCGTGTATGCTGATGCAGAGGCTGAAACACCGGGAATCAGAAAACGCCGCGCACCTGATAGGCGGGCGGCGGCGGTTCGTGGAATGGCCGGCTGACGATATGCTTTTTAGCGGGGGGTGCGGGAGCGTCTATTACGCTGACCTGCGGGAATATGCCTACCCGAACCCGGCCGATCTGCGCGTTTACGACGACAGCCAGGCCCGTATTTTTAATAAATACAAGCTGGAAACGGTTATTAACGAGGAGCCTCTTAAGATATACAGGGTTACCAGGAAGCCTGCCGTGCCCCGCGCGGGCGGCGCCTCCGGGAAAGCCTCCGTACAGTGGGTCACCATAGAGGGCGGGACCTTCACCATGGGGGCAAAAGATGTGGGGGCGGACGCCCGGCCGCGCCGGGTTACGGTGCCCACTTTCCAGATGGCCAGGACACTTGTTACGAAAGAGCAATATAAAAACTGCGTGGACGCGGGCGCCTGCCGGGAGCCCGACTGCGACTGGCCGCCAGCCGGGCAGAAGAATCTGCCTGTCGTGTGCGTGGCCTGGGAAGACGCAAAAGATTTCTCCCGGTGGGCGGGCGGCAGGCTTGCGAGCGAGGCCGAATGGGAGTACGCTGCGCGCAGCGGGGGCCGGGACTGGAAATATCCCTGGGGGGACGCCCGGGCCACCTGCGCCCTGTCCGTGATAAGCGGCTGCGGCGCCGGGGCGGCGCCGGTGTGCTCTAAGCCGGCCGGCAACACCAGGCAGGGGCTGTGCGATATGTCCGGCAATGTCTGGGAGTGGGTAGCCGACTGGTACCACGCCGGGTATGACG
>MGVB01000095.1:1076-8984 GCA_001800275.1 Elusimicrobia bacterium RIFOXYA12_FULL_57_11 | reverse complement strand
GGAATTTAACGAGGAGCTTTCCGTCAAGCGGGCCGGCGCGGTAAAACAATATCTTTGTGTTAAAGGCGTACATCCCGATTCCATAAAGGTGTACGGTTACGGGGAGAGAATTCCCGTGGTAAAGGGCGGTTCGGACGAGGCCCGCGCGCTGAACAGGCGGGTAGAGTTCCGCATAACCACGCGCGACTGGGGCTCCGTTTATTGAAGCTTCATGGCGCCGCGCATAAGCTGCGGTACAGTTCCATGTTCTTTTCGGTAATTCTGTCCAGGTCGTAGTCTCTGATAGTGTCCAGGGCTTTTGCTGCGAATCCTTCCCTCTTGCCGGCGTCGTTCAATAATTCCATCACTTTCCCCGCAAAAACGTTCGTTTCGGCGTTTTTTACCAGATAACAATTCTCGTCGTTAGTAAGCCGGTCATGGTAGACTTCCAGGTCAAAGGCTACTATGGGCAGCCCGGCCGCCATGGCCTCGCTGATAGTTATACCGAAGGTCTCGTATTGGCTGGTAGCCAGCAGGAGCCTGGCTTTACGGTAGTACTCTATAACCCCCTTGTAATCCGCGCCAGAAATGAAAGCTACCCCGTCCCTGCCATATTTTTCGGCGTAGCGTTTTTTCAGCGGCCCGTCCCCCAGGCAGACCAGCTTTACGTTGCCGTTGTGCCTGCGTACTTTCCGTAGAACGTCCACGGCCAGGTCCAGCCCCTTCCAGCACACGAACCTGCCCGCGAACAAAAGTATATCTTCACGCGGGGTGGCGTTTGGCCGGTACAAGGCCAGGTTTATCCCCACCGGAACGCTGACCACGGGGCCGGAATAATATCTTTGTATCGTCCTGGCGGAATGTTCATTGAGCCCCGCTATAGTAAGCTTGTTCCCGGCCGCAAAAGAAAGCAGCGCGCCAATAACAGCCTGGACCGATCTTACTGCTTTGCTTTTAGAAAAAATCTCATGGCTGACGCCCGCCGCCCGGCCGTAATTCAGGAGCTCGAATAAAGGGTCGGCCCCGAAAGCGGCCGCCACCGGCTTGCGCGCGCCTATAAGGGCGGCTATAAGCCCCACATTAAAATCCTGCGTGTGAAAAACGTCTATATGCGGGGAAAGTTTCCTTATCTTTGCCGTCATCGCCAGCAGGAATAAAAATTTTCCGGGGAAAGTTTCATAACTCCCGGCCAGCGGACTTGTTGCCCAGTGCAGCTTTACGCGCGCGTCGATCTTAAGGTTTTTGGCTTTGCCGAGGTCGCTTGTCAGTACGGGCGCTACGATGTGCACCTCCACCCCCCTGGTTACAAGAGATTCCGCCAGCTGGAGCGTGGTAGTAACGCTGCCGCCCATGCGTGGGTGAAAGCTCCAGGCTACCAGACATATTCTCATTATAAAATGTGCCGCCAGCCGGGTTTAGTACGCCCGGTAAAGTTTTAAAAAGTTCCCGCGCGGCTGCCGGGCGGCGCGGAGGGCGCGGGCGGTTTATAAGTAAAATCCGGGGCTATCGCGCGTATCCTGCTTAATATGACGCCGCGTCTTTTGTCCCCGAGCAGGTTTATCAGGTCCGACACGTGGGCCAGGCATGGTATTTTTGCGCCAGCTTTCAGCTTTTCATGGAACAGCCTGTCCTGTTCCGTGGCGATATGGCGCATCAGGCTTTGCTCGGCTACGCAGGAGTGAAGCCCGTAAGCGAATACCTCCCGGGCGGCCGCCAGGTCGCCTTCTTCGGTATAGCGCAGCGCGGCCAGGAACAAGGTGTCCACATCCCAGAACTCCCTGTAATGGGCGTGGATTCCGGCCCCGGAAAGACTGCCGGAGATGAACGCCATTTTCAGGTATTCAGTTTTGCGCCATAGCGCCGGCTCCAGCTGGTAGGCCTTATAAAAGGCGGCGGCGGCTTTGTCCAGGTTCCCGGAGTCTAGAGACTGTTGTCCGGACATATACAGGATCCAGGGGCTGCCCGGATGGCTTAGCTCAAGTTTTTGCAGGTTATGCGGCAGTCTGGCCCGTACCGGGTAGGTAGCTACAAGCAGCACGCACACCCCCCAGCAGGCTGCCAGAGGTAAGGCCGCGGCGAAGAACAGGCGCCTGGCGTTTGTGTCCTCCTGCCCGGCCGCGGCGGACCCGCCGAGAATCTGCGCCAGGAAGATCCCGGTAAGGCAGGGGACCAGCAGCCAGGCCGGGATGAAATACCGTGTTGCCACGGGCATGAACAGGTGTACCAGCAGGATGTAAAGGGTAAGCAGTATCAGCGGCCTGACGGCCTTGTTTTTACGGAGCGTGAAAGCGGCGGCGAGCCACGCCAGAAACAGCGCCCACAGCCCTGGAATAATGGGGGAAATCCACAGCAGGTAATGCAAGCGCTGGAAGGCGGCGTAAATATAACGCAGCGGGTGTGAGAGTATTTCCACGGCTACCCAGTAGGCTGCGCTTTGGCCACGGGGAATGTCCACCGCCCATTTCCAGTCACCCTCTATGGTGGCTATCAGGCCCAGCGCTCCTGTGGCGATATTGCCGGTGCGTCCCCAGTTTTCAAGCAGCACAAAGCCGTTGCCGGATAAGAGGTTTGCCAGGCACCAAACCGCCATAGCGCCAAGAAATACGGCCGCGGCGGGCCAGTGCTTTTGCGGCGGTAGCCTGTCTTTTTCCCACAGGAGCTCATAAACCAGCAGAACGGGAACGAAGAGTACTATTACTCCCTTGGTGTACAGCGCGATGGCTGACAGAAGCCCGAGCATAAGGCTGCGGGTGAACGGCGTAAGGGTTTTTATGGCCGCCCCGCCAATAAGCATAAGCATGGCTATGGAGATAAGGATCTCCTCCATGTACAGTTCATAATCTGTCCGTGAGTGGTTCGCCATAAGGCAGGAGACGGCGGCGGCCAGCACTGCGGAAAATATGCCGGCCCTGTGTGAATGCAGCAGCGTGGCGGCGGAAAAAGACAGTATGACCGGCAGAAGGAGTATTGTTTTTAACACCGCGGTCTGCAGCCAGGCCGGGGTATGGTATTGTATGGCGGCCAGTGTTACCGGGAAGACAGGGAACCAGTTATTGTTGAAGCCGACGGTAAGGGCATGAATCCAGTTTTCTCCCGCGTCGAACGGGGCGTTCCACGCGATGGCGCGTATTGCGGCCGGTATCAGCTGCCACGCCACGGCCAAAACAGCCAGCAGGACCAGGTTGGCGGCAAGGGGGGCGCGTGAATCAGCGGGATTGTCTGTGGGCATTCGAGGTTGTTGTTATGTATTATATCCGTAATAAGCTGCGCCCGGCAATGCCCGCGGGGAACATGGCCGGGGCGGTGTTCGCGGAAATAATTTATGGCGGATATACTGAAAACAGGTAAGCCGGCTCAGTGGGAACAATGAAAGTATTCATTGAATGGGCGCTGTATTCCGGCGTGGTCCTGAGCTGGGCGGTCAATATCTTTTTTCTGGCCAGGTTCGCGCGTGAATGGTACCTGGCTGAGCCTGAGCCGCGCAGGGCCTGGCTGGCCCTGGCACTGGTCTGCGTCCCCGCCTTCGTGCTTACGCTATTCGTGGTTCCGCGCGGCGGTTACGACAATAATCATGATTTCATGAGCCTTGGCACCAGATTTTTCGGGCTCAACCCCGGGCAGGTCCTTGAGTTCAAAGAGGCGGCTCCCCTGTTCACGGACTGGGTTTCGGACATCGTAAGCGGGTATTCCCTGAATGCGATATTGTGGAAGAACCGCCTGTTGTTCGCTGGATCGGCTTTTCTGTTCTTTGCCGGCCTGCGCAGGCTCGGTATCGGCATAGCGGTTGCCGCCGCGTCAGCCGCATTTCTATTCCTGAATTTCCTTTCGGTTATTAATGCCAGCACCTTTTGCACCACAGCTTCGAACCTTTTTATATGGTTCGTTTCATTGGCGGCGTTGTTCGACGTTTACGGCCGCGCGCATATAGACAGCGGCCGGTTATTGTGGATCTTCAGTTCTATGACGCTGGTCGTTAACGCAAGGTACGAGTTCCTGCCGGTTAACCTGCTTATCTTTGCCGCCCTGATGGCGTATAAATTAAAAACCCGGGCTAAAGATCTGTTGAATCTCCGTAGCCTGGGGCTAGCGGTCCTGTTCGCCGCGCTGCTGGTGGCGTGGGGGTCGCATAATGCTCTGGCTCCGCGCGGCGCTGACCCCTTCGCGCAGGGACCCGTGGTTCTTACAAACCCGTTCTATCATTTGTGGTCGCACAACTTCGCGGTAATTGCTGGTGCCCTGCCTAAAATAGCCATGGATATCGCTGATTCCCGGTACATGGTCGATTCCGCGGTATCGCTTAAGGCGGTCCTGTTCATCAGTTTCTGTTTTATTTTAATGTCCCTGGGCGTGCTGGGCGGGGCCCTGGCGGATAAAAACCGGCGCATCCGCAACATCTGGTTCTTTTCAGTGCTTTGCGTCTGGTCCGGCTTTTTTTCATTCATATACCTCCCTATGGACTGGTACCCGCTCCAGTTTATGCGGCATCACCTGTATTTCCTGGTGCCTTTCGCCTATCTTCTGGCCCTGGCGCTGGATGGGGCCCGGGAATTGCTGCGCGGCGCCCCCTGCAGAGTAAAGGCTGTGCTGTTGTTCACGGGGGTGGCGCTGCTTGCCGCATACGCGGCGGTTAACGCCGCCGCCGCGCTGCGGCTGAACGGCCAGCTCAGGACTAATGATATCGAACTTGCCTTTCTGGCCGGGTCGCGTAAAGACTGGCCCGAAAACTGTCGGGTCTATCACCCGCACGACCAGGAACACAGAACGGGGCTCCTGAAAAAATATTTTCCTTTTGTCACCCCTTTTGCGCAGGAGGAAGCCCCGTGCCTGCTGAGATATGTTTCAGCTCCTCCGCAGATATTTTACGACGTGGCAAACCCGCTGGCCGCGCCGGCAGCACCGAAAGGCGCCCCCTGGCGGACGCTTTCTTTTAAACACGCTTTTTATACCAATAATTTCAACAATGGCCCGCGCAGGGAAAGGGTAGTCCCGGTGCCGGTGACCATAGGGTTTTTTAAGATGAGCGTTCTGGAGCTTGCGGGCCTGGATTCCGGTTATACGGGCAAGGCCGGCGGCAATTTCGACTTGCGTGCAGGCACGGCTTTAATTGAACAGGCTGCAGTCCCGGGAGGTAAACCAGCCGCTGCCCCGGCCCCGATATACGATGCCGGCAGGGACGCGGGAAAGGATATAGCGGCCGCTGTTGCGCTGGCCGCTGCTTCCCATAAACGAGTTATGGTTTTTGTCGGCGGCTATTGGTGCGTATGGAGCGTAGAGCTTGAAAAATTCTGCGCGGCTACGCCGGAGATAATGGAGTTCAGGGACAAGAACTATGTTTCGGTAAAGGTCTTCCATAGTCCGTCCCGGTCCGCGCCGCCGGGGCCGCTGGCCGGGTATCCCAAGATAGCCGGATATCCGCATATATATGTGCTCGACTCCGGCGGTAAGATGCTGTGTTCCCAGGATACCGCGCAGTTGGAGGGAGCGGATGGCTACAGCCGGGACAAATTCATGGCTTTCCTCCGCCAGTGGGCGCCGCCGGCCGCCGGGCGCTGATACATGGCTCTTCACCCGGATGGCAGGTAATGACGAAAAGCATCAGTATAATAATCCCGGCATATAACGAGGAGGGCCGGCTTGAAGCCACTCTTTCAGGTTACCTGTCTTTCTTCGATAAAAAACATGATTTTGAAATAATAGTAGTGCTTAACGGTTGTACGGACAATACGTTCGACGTGGTGTCCAGGTTCCTCCCCAGTGAAAAATTGAAATATATGACCTTTGACCGCAAGATAGGCAAAGGCGGCGCTGTGATGGCGGGTTTCAGGGCCGCTTCAAAAGAGCACCTTGGCTATGTCGACGCTGACGGCTCTACCAAGCCTGAGGATTTTTTAGATCTTTTCCGGCAGATGAACGGTTTTGACGGGATAATAGCTTCCCGGCATGTGGCTGGCGCCGTTGTGGAAAAAAAACAACCGTTGGGCAGGCTGATCGCAAGCCGCGGCTTCAACCTCCTGGTAAGGGTTCTGTTCGGTTTCCCGTTCAAAGATACGCAGTGCGGCGCGAAAATTTTTAAAAAAGAAGTGATAACCAGGATCCTGCCGGAGGTGGTCACCGCCGACTGGGCTTTCGATATTGACCTTTTGTTCAGGGCTGACCAGCATGGGTTCCGTATCGGCGAGGCCCCTACCGTCTGGAATAATTCCGGGGACTCGAAACTGGAGCTGGGGAGAACGATCCCCGTGATGCTGTTCTCGGTCCTGAGGCTGAGGCTCTTGAGCTCCCCGTTAAAGGGCGTTATGGGCTTCTGCTGCAGAGCCTGCTGTCGGGCAGCAGGCAAACACGCGGGGCAGCGCCGCCGGCGTTAATGTTCCTCTTCGAACTTCCTGTATTTATAGGCGAATTTCGCGGGCCTGCCTGTGGCTGCCGGGGTATCCGACCACTGGAATTCTCTGCCGCCCACGCGCACCAGGTCGTCTTGCACTACCCCCGCTTTTTTTAAGGCTTTATCCAGGCCGATAAGCCGGAAGATCCGGCGCAGCCGGTCCCATGAGTCCGGCTGGGAAAAATTAGTCATGGCTATCATCTTTATGATCTTGGGGCCGTTAACGGTAACTATGCCGTCCACATCGCGTCCAACGACAAAACCTTTTTTCACCGGCTTCAGGCTTACCTGCCCTTCGGCGGGGTCCGCGGCCTGGTAAAGGTCCTCCTCTTTTATCCGCGGCAGCAGTTTTATTACAAAATCCAGCAGTTTGCTGACGCCTTTTCCTGATATGGCGGAAATAAGGAATATTTCCCGGTTTTTAAACTTTTTTGAAAGCGCCTTGCAGACCATTTCCGCTTCGGGCAGGTCCGCTTTTGTTACCGCCAGGACCGCGGTTTTTTTACCCAGCTTGGGGTGGTATTGCTTTAGCTCTTTTTCTATGACACGCACGGCTTTTTCCGGTTTTATGGAGGAAAATCCCTGCGGGTCAACGAGGTGTATGATTAGCCTGGTCCGCAGGATATGTTTAAGGAACATGTCGCCCAGCCCTTTTCCGGAGTGAGCACCTTCTATAAGGCCCGGGATGTCCGCCACCGCGAAATTAACGGCCTTGTGCGAAACTATCCCTATATTCGGGTTGAGCGTGGTGAAGGGGTAGGCGGCTACTTTAGGGCGCGCCGCGGAAATGACCGAAAGCAGTGTTGACTTACCCGCGTTGGGAAACCCTACCAGGCCCACGTCGGCCAGGACGCTGAGCTCAAGCCTGGCTTCGAATTTCTCTCCCGGTTCGCCATTCTCGGAAAGGCGCGGGGCGGTGTTGAACTGGGTTTTGAACGCCGTGTTGCCGCGTCCGCCGCGGCCGCCCTTGGCCACAAGGAAGCGCTGCCCGTGGTTTTTCAGGTCGGCGAGCACCTTGTTGTCGCGTTTGATAACGGTGCCCCTGGGGACATAAATGGTCTTGTCTTCGCTCTTCAGCCCGTCGCGCCGGTTGCCGCCGCCGGGAGAGGCGTTGGCTACGGTAATGTGCGGATGGCAGGCGATCTCGGCCAGCGTGGTGATATTCGAGGACGCCTCGAACCAGATATCGCCGCCCTTGCCGCCATGTCCGCCGTCCGGGCCTCCGTAGGGGATGAATTTTTCCCTGCGGAACGAGGCGCAGCCATTGCCGCCGTCACCCGCTTTAAGGTAAACATGGGCCGTGTCTATAAACTCGGCCCCTGTGCGGTGGTCGCCTGGTTTTTTCATATGCGGGGATTCCTCTGCGGCCGGGTGGCGGGAATAAAAAACCTCCTGAAAGCATGAGCCGTTCAGGAGGTTTTCCTTTTTTGAAGTTTATTTTGCCGCTGCGGGATAAACGCTGATCATTTTCTTGTTGCGTTTCGCCCACTCGAATTTTACCACGCCGGCTATCTTGGTGTAGAGCGTGTCGTCTGAGCCTTTCCTGA
>MGVB01000095.1:0-1045 GCA_001800275.1 Elusimicrobia bacterium RIFOXYA12_FULL_57_11 | reverse complement strand
CTGGCGGCAGAGTATCTCGCCGGCCTTGACCAGTTGGCAGCCGTAGCGCTTTACCCCAAGGCGCTGGCCCCGGCTATCACGTCCGTTAGTGCTTGAACCTTGTGCTTTTGTACTGGCCATAATTAAACCTCAATATGTAAAAAGTTACTGCCTGTTCCCCGCAGTGTTGACGATCGATAAGGCGCTAACCAGCCAGAAACTATGACAACTGGATATTTTTTACCTGTATCTCAGTAAGTTCCTGGCGATGCCCCGAAGCTTTTTCATAAGCTTTTTTTGATTTTTTTCGGAAAACTATTATCTTGGGGCCTTGGAAATGCCGGACTATCCGGGCTGTTACTTTAGCGGCCGGAGACTTTAAGTCGGGGGCGTTTTTATTCTCCTGCGAAGCGGACCACAGCGCGGTGAAGGTTACTTCAGCGCCTTCTTTGGCTGTGAGTTTTTCCACATGGAGTATTTCGCCGGGGACTACCCAGTACTGCTTGCCGCCTGTTTCGATTATTGCGTACATAGTATACATATGATATCAAAACCCGCGGAAATAATCAAACATGCTTTGCAAAGACGGACGGCAAACTGCCGGGCCGCCGCGGATTTGATGGGGCATGCCGTAAAAATGTACCCTTGTCATGTGCGTGTTCCGGGTGTTTTAATATGGAGGCGGTCTTGAATAAACGCGGCATAAAAGAAACTGAGGCTTTCCGGCGCTTCCCTGAAGCGGGCCGCGGCCTGCTGCGCCGCCTGGCTACGCCGCGTCTGGTGCAGGACTTCATCGATTACAGGCTTGTGTACAACGACGATAAGCCGGACACCTGTTTTTCGCCGCTTGAAGTTCTGCGGCGCGGCAGGGCGCATTGCCTGGAAGGCGCCTTGCTCGCGGCGGCGGCTTTTCTTTTTCATGGCAGGCCGCCGCTGCTGCTTGACCTGCGGGCCAATGCCAGGGATGACGACCATGTGATAGCCCCGTTCAGGGAAAAAGGCGGCTGGGGGGCGGTGGCTTTGTCGCGGTTTTGCGGGCTGCGTTTCCGGGAACCGGTCTACCGGT
>MGVB01000094.1 GCA_001800275.1 Elusimicrobia bacterium RIFOXYA12_FULL_57_11 | reverse complement strand
AAAATAATTAATTTCTGCGCGCGCAGAATTAAAATTAAATATAAATTCCCAAGGTTTTTTGAACTCGACGGAAAGCCGCCGCCTGCCCCTACGGAAGTTTCAGGGCTGGCGCCCTGAGGAAACGCTGGTGCGTTTCCCGAACCGATCTCCTCTTTATGCGCCGCACGTAAGGCCGGCTTAGCTTTGCTAAGCAAAGCCGGCCTTACGCTCGGCGGAGAGTGGCAGAATAGCACTTAATGCAGGTTTCGCCCTGCTGGGCCAAACCTGCATTAAGAGCACGGAGGTAAGGTATGCAGAACCTTGATATGCGGTATTTCCTTTACGCCAGAAAATCCACTGACGAGCCGGACCGGCAAATCCTGTCCATAGAGGCGCAGCTCGCGGAACTCCGCGAATACGCTAAAAAGGAAGGGCTTATAATCGCCCGCGAGTTCATCGAGAGCAAGACCGCCAAAGAGCCAGGCCGCGAAATCTTCAACGACATGATGGCCTCTATCGAGGACGGCAAGGCCCAAGGCATTATTGCCTGGCACCCGGACCGCCTGGCCCGTAACTCCATAGACGGTGGGCGTATTATCTATTTGGTGGACACCACCAAAATAACCGCCTTGAAGTTCCCTACCTTTTGGTTTGACCCCACGCCGCAGGGCAAGTTCATGCTTTCAATAGCGTTTGGCCAATCCAAATACTACGTTGACAACCTTTCGGAAAATATCCGGCGCGGCTTCCGACAAAAACTCCGTAACGGCATTTGGCCCTGTTGTGCCCCGCTCGGCTACCTGAACGACAAGAACACCAAGACGATCTATCCGGATAAAGACCGGGCGGTCTTTATCCGGAAGACCTTTGAGTTGTATTCCACCGGCGATTACCCGCTGGCCGAAGTACGCCGCATAATGAATGAGGTTGGCCTGAAAGGGCGGCATACCGCCCTTTCGGTAGGTAATTACCAATACATGCTTAAGAACCCCGTCTATTACGGCCTTATAAGGTATAAGGGCGAGCTCTATGAGGGAAAGCACGAGCCGATCATCACCAAGGCTCTATTCGATATGTGCCAGGCTGTAATGCTCCGTAAAAGCAAGCCCAAGGGGCCAAGGTTGAAGCCGTACACCTATCGTGGAGTATTCCACTGTTCCACTTGTGGTTGCTTCATTACCACGGAAACACAGAAGTCTCACAATTATTTGCGTTGCACAAAACGCAAAGGGCCTTGCGACGAGCCCTTTGTCCGCGAGGAAGTTATAGAGGAACAAATAAAAGGAGAATTACAATCTGTTTCCTTACCCCCGGCCCTGGCCAACGGGCTCATCCTTATAGCGGAGAAGGAACGAGCCGCGTTGGCCCAGGCCGGGGAGAGTGCCCGGCAAAAGCTGCGAGGTGAGTTGGTTATCCTTACAGACCAATTGGGCAAGTTACTGGACCTGGTACTGCAAGGCCACCTTACGCAGTCCGAGTACGCTGAGCGTAAAGCCCAATTGGTCAATGGGAAAAAGGAAATTGAAAACAAACTCGCAGCTTTTGCCCGGCAGGGAGCAAATCGGTTCGAACCGGAGATAGAGTTATACCGCGAGGCGGTTCACGTCGGGGAACTGGCGGAGAGCGGGAAAGCGGAGGAAAACAGGGAAAAGTTGAAAAAGATCGGTTCGAACTTCCGTATAGGCAGGCGGCGGCTTTCCGTCGAGTTCAAAAAACCTTGGGAATTTATATTTAATTTTAATTCTGCGCGCGCAGAAATTAATTATTTTTCTGCCGATTTTTTAAAAAGCGAAAAACTTCGGAGAGGAAGGGATTCGAACCCTTGATACGGGTTTACCCCGTATGCCGGTTTAGCAAACCGGTGCCTTCAACCACTCGGCCACCTCTCCCTGAAACGCCCCTGGCGGGGCGCAGCCGGACATCGGCTACAAGAGAGTATACAAAAAAACGCAAACGCCTGAAACAAAAGCCGGCGCACGCTATTTCGGGGGGTTAAATTGCTAAAATTAACCTGCCTGCCGCGCATGGCGGGCGGTTAATTTTCATGAAATTCTTAAAAGCCACGCCGGTAAACATAAAAAAGGCGGCCGCCGTAATAAAAGCCGGCGGAACAGCGGCTTTTCCCACGGAAACCGTGTACGGGCTGGGCGCGGACGGCCTCAACCCGGTGGCCTGCGCGCGCATTTTTGAAATAAAGCGCCGCCCGCGTTTTGACCCGCTTATCCTGCACGCCGCCACAATAAGCCAGGCGGCGCGCCTGTTCAGGCGCGTGCCGACCCCGGCGCTGCGCCTGATGAAGCGCTTCTGGCCCGGGCCGCTTACACTGGTACTGCCCAAAAGCGCCGCCGTGCCGGGCATTGTAACCGCCGGCCTTGCCACAGTGGCGGTGCGCGTACCGGCCAACCCCGTGGCGCGCGCCCTTATAAAAGCCGCCGGCTGCCCCATAGCCGCGCCCAGCGCCAACCGCTTCGGCCGCCTTAGCCCCACCACCGCCGCGCATGTAAAGAGCCAACTGGGCCAGGGCCCGGACATAATCCTCGACGGAGGCAGAACCGCCATAGGCGTGGAGTCTACCATCATTACTTTTATAAAAGGCCGCCCCGTACTGCTCCGGCCGGGAGGGCTGCCCCTTGAAGAAATAGAAAAAATAGCCGGCAGTACCGTGCCCGCCGCAGGCTCTGAACTCCGGGCCCCGGCGGCGCCGGGCTGCCTTAAACACCACTACGCTCCCCTGGCCAAGCTGCAGTTGATTGCCCCCGGCCAGCACCTTAAGCCCTCAAAGTCTGCCGCCTATTTAGCTTTCACAAAAAGACCGCAGGGCAGATTTCTTGCGGTACAGGTGCTTTCGCGGCGGGGGGGCCTGCGCCAAGCCGCCGCCAACCTATTCAGCGCCCTGCACGCGCTGGAAAACTCCGGGGCAAAAAAAATATACGCGGAACGCGTACCGGCGCACGGCCTGGGCCGGGCAATCATGGACCGCCTGCGCCGCGCAGCCTTACGCCGGGAAAACACAAAATGAAAAAAAAAGAAGCCGCGGTTGAACTGGTAAAGAAATTCATACAAAGCGACCCGGTGAAAGCCGCGCAGGCGCTTGAAACCCTTTCGCCGAAGGACGCGGTGCAGATAATAAAGGACCTGCCGCCCTCGGTGGCGGCGCAGTGCGTGGAGAACATGTCCCCGCTGCCCGCGGCGCGCCTGCTGGAAAAGCTGGAGACCACGGCGGCCGCCGCCGTACTTGTGATGACTGGGAAATACCACGCCGCCGACATTTTCCGCGGCCTGAACCACGCTTTCGCCATGACCGTAATACCCCTGCTCGCCCAGGATTTTTCCAAGGACATGGCGGAAATACTGGCCTATCCCGGCGACAGCGCCGGCCGCATGATGCACACCGACTTCCTCTCTTTCCGCGGAGACATGAAGGTGCGCGACGTTATCCTCCGGCTGCGCCAGATGGCAAAACGCCACCTGCCCACCGCCACTTACTGCTATGTTGTGAGCGCCGGCAACGCGCTCCTGGGCGTGCTCAACATGCGCGACCTGCTGCTGGCCTCCCCCGACTCCCCGGTGGAGGAGATAATGATACGGGACGTGGTAAAAGTCTCTCCTTTCACGGACAGGGAAGAATTAATAGCCATAGCCGCCAGCAAGCATTACCTGGCGGTGCCGGTAACCGACGAGACCGGCAGGCTTATAGGGATAGTGAACACAAAAAATATCATAGCCTCCACCGAGGCGGAAGCCACCGAAGACCTGCAGATACTCTTCGGCGCCAGCCCCGAAGAGCGGGCTTTTTCCACTACCTGGTTTAAAATAACCCGCCGCCTCCCCTGGCTTACAATAAACCTGGCCACGGCATTCCTGGCCGGCTCCGTGGTAGCGCTTTTCGAGGATTTTATAGCAAGGATGGCAGTGCTGGCGGTATTCCTGCCCATCATAGCCGGGCAGGGCGGCAACGCCGGCACGCAGACACTGGCGGTGGTTATACGCGGCATGCTGATGCGCGAAATAGCGCCGCATAACGCCTGGCAGTTGGTGAAAACGGAAATCTGGGTGGGGCTGGCCAACGGGGCGGTGACAGGCCTGATAACCGCGGTAGCCGCCTGGCTGTGGAAAGGCAGCGCCTGGCTGGGCCTGGTGGTGGGCCTTGCCATGATGATCAATATGCTGGTCGCGGGCGCGGCCGGGGCGCTCATCCCCCTGCTCATGAAGCGCGCGGGGTACGATCCCGCCCACTCCTCCGGCATATTCCTTACCACGGTAACCGATGTCATAGGCTTCTTTTCCTTCCTGGGCCTGGCGTGGTTGCTGCAGGGGAAACTGATGTGACCGGCGCCGCGTTAAAAGCAGAATTCAAAAAAGCGGCCAACCCCGCAAAGGCCGTCCTGCTGGCGCGTTTCTTTAAAACCGGGAAGGGGGAGTATGCCGCAGGGGACAGATTCCTCGGGCTTACGGTACCCCAAACGCGCCTGCTGGCGAAAAAACACCAAAACCTTTCACACGCCGGGCTAGCCCGCCTGCTGCGCTCACCCTGGCATGAAGAGCGGCTCTGCGCGCTTTTAATGCTGGTAAAGAACTTCCTCCGGGGCGGGGAAGAAAACAAAGAAAAGATCTACAAGCTTTACCTGGCCAACACGCGGAATATCAATAATTGGGACCTGGTGGACCTGAGCGCGCCGCAGATAGTGGGAGGCTGGCTGGCGGACAAGGATAAACGGCCGCTTTTTAAGTTGGCGAAATCCGGACTCTTGTGGGAACGCCGCATAGCCATGATAGCCTGCTTTACTTTCATCAGAAGCGGGCACAGCTCCACGGCGCTGGCCGTGGCCCGCGGGTTATTGGGGGATAAGCATGACCTCATGCACAAGGCAGTTGGCTGGATGCTCCGGGAAACGGGAAAGCGCTGCTCCCGGAAGCTCCTGCTGGCCTTCCTTAAAAAAAATTACGCGCGCCTGCCCCGCACGGCCCTGCGCTACGCCATAGAACATTTTCCGGAAAAAACAAGAAAGGAATTACTGGCGGGGAAGTTCCGCTGACACCGGCGCTAGCACTTGTAATGTTTGAACATTTCCGTTACGAACAGCAGCTGCGCCGCGTGCGTGGTGGCGTGCCTGGGCAGGGCCACCTTAACCCTGGAGCGGTACTCGTCAAGACGCTGGCTTAAGACCGCGGCCGCGTCCTTTTCCATAGCCTTCATCTTACCAAGGTCCAGCACCAGCTTGACCTTGGTTTCCTTAAGGTAAGCGCGCAGCTCTTCGGCCAGCTTCTCGCCCTGGCAACCGTCCAGCGCGCCCTCAAGGCGCACCCGCAGCTGGTTGCGGCGCCCGTCGTATTCCTCCACCAGCACCGAAAGTTTATACGGCACGTTGTAGGCGGCTATGCGCTGCGCCAGCCACTCGCGGCTGAACTTGGCCGGCGGCAGGCGCCAGGCGGCGCGCGTAAGCGCCGGGTGCTGGAACAAATTAAAACGCAGCTTGAACGAAGTCCACAACGCCGCCAGCACCGCGGCGCCGGAAAGCAGGTTCTCGACGAACGACGGCCGCCCCAGCGCGGCATATATCTTTTTCTTAAGGCGGTACACGCCGGCCCGGGCATGCAGCGTGGGGCCGAACAGCTCCCCCGCAAGGAAAACCGGGTACCCTTTGCGCAGTTCTGCGGCGTAACGCAGCGCCTTGGCGCGCAGGAAAGCGCTGGAAGAATCTTTATGCTTCAGGTAGCCGGTAAGCATGGTCTCCGCCACCCGGTAGATGGAAGGGCCGAGCTGCCGGAAGTCGGTCTTAAAACAATATTCCTGCGCGCTCTCTATCTCCCCGGCGGTCATGCGCGGATGTTCCAGCAAAGATTTAAACCCGCTGGCCCATTTCCAGTAGCGGGCCGGGTTAACCGCGTATTCCTGGCGCAGCAGGCCGCCGGCCTTAACCTTGTCGTAAAGGGGGGTGCCGGGGTTCGGGTTGTAGATCATGAACTGGCACAGGTCGGGCTTCATTGCCATCAGCTTCGCGTGTTCGGCCCGTATTATTTCCGGGGTCTGGTAGTCGAAACCCACTATCATGGAAGCCAGTATCATTATGCCGTTCTCTTTAAGGCCGCGGAAGATCTCCTCCGCCGCTTTCCCGGAGCGTTTATCGTAGCCGGAGCGCTCTCCCTCATAGCCTATCCAGACGCCATCCACACCCATTTCCAGCAGTTCCTGCGGGGTGTAAAGGCTGAGGGCCTTTATACTGGCGAAAACAAAGATGGAAAGCGGCCTGCCGCCGGCTACCACCAGGTCGCGAAACTCCAGCGCGCGCGGGCGGTCCAGCAGAAATTCCTCGTCGAGGATGGTGAACTGCGCGGCGGAATTAACGCTCACGTGGCGCGCCACCACCTCGTATATCTGGGCGCCGGTCTCAAGCAGGCGCAGGTGCTGGCGCTTGAAAAAATGGGAGGTAGAACAGAAGTCGCAGCCGTTGGGGCAGCCCAGCCCGGCGAAGATCATCCCGGTATAGGAAACCGTTTTGGAGAATATCTGCATGTGGCTTTCCACGAACGGGTGCTTGTGCCTGGCCAGCGGCTGCTGGCCGAACAGGGCGCGCATAAAGGCAACGCCCTCCCCGCGGCAGATATGGTCGCCGAAAGGCTGCAGCGCCTCGTCGGGCAGCACCGTACCGAAACCGCCAAGTATTATCCTGGAGCCGGGCGAATGCTTGCGCACCAGCCGCGACAGCTCCTTCATACGGTGATAGGTTACCATTATAAAGGAAATACCCACAAAATCGTAGCCTTTCTTAAGTTCGTTTATCAGCTCCCGCTTTGAGGGATAATGCAGCACTACGGTGGGGTTTTCCAGGTTTTCCGCCAGGTAATCCAAAGAAAACTGGCGGTGCACGGCGCGCGGGCTGAACATCCCCTGCGCGCGGGTCACCTGCGCGTGCAGCAGCTCATAACCCACGCTTTCGGCGTCGCCGTAGGCGGGGCCGATGGGGCGCATAACGCTGGTGAGTAAAAGGCGCGGTTGTTTAACTTCGGTCACGTTCAGCTCCGGGAACAGGGAGAATACGCTTATTCTACCAAATCCCGGGGCGGTCAGGTAACGCGGCCGCCGGCGCGCGCGGCCAGCAGCTCGCGGTAATATTCCAGGGTGCGGGCGCCCATTATGCCGGCGGTAAAACCGGCGCGCACTCCGGCCACTGAATTTCTGGAAAACAGCTCGCGCAACCCGGTGTCGCCCAGCACCTTTTCCAGGCAGGCCGCCAGGGCGGCGGCGTTGCCCGGCGCAAAAAGCAGGCCGTTCACACCGTCCTTCACTATCTCGCAATTGCCGGAAATGTCGCTGGCGACGGCCGGCACCCCCATGGCCAGTGATTCCCTTATGCTGCCGCTCAGCGCCTCGCCTTTCACCGCGGCGTTCACGCTTACCGCCGCCACGCTGAGCAGGCTGTCCACGTCGTCGCGCAAACCCAGGAAACGGGCTTTTTCAGGCGGCAGCTGCTCCCCAGCATAAAGGGCTTTAAGCGCCGCCGCGTCCGTCCTGCTCCCCGCAAAAACCAGCAGGAAATTAACTCCGCGCGCATAAAGTATCCTGGCCGCCTTCAGCAGTACATGCTGGCCCTTATGCGCGCTGAAGTTGCCAACAAGCATTATCACCGGAAGCCCCGGGGGAATGCGCAGTTCTTTTGTAATAGCGGGGTCCGGCGGGCGGGGGGAGAACCTTGCGGTGTCCGTACCGCTGTAGATAGTGCGCACGCGCTCCGGGCTGACACCGTACGCGGTAAGGATCCCCCGCACAGACTGCGCCACGGCTATTACGCCGTCTATAAGCCGGCTGGTGTATTTAAGTTTGGCGAAAAAACCCGTAACAATGGGGTGGGAAACGCGCCGCGTGAACACGAAAACCGGCTTATGCCGCGCCAGGAATTTCGCGATAAGCCCCATAGCATGCGCTTTCGGGTGATGCGCCTGCATAACGTCGGGCCGGCGCTCGTCCAGGATCCGGGCCAGGGCAAAGGCGGTCTTCATATCATAGTCGCGCCGGGGCCGGAAATGGAGCACCTCAAAAAATTCAGCCGCGGCTTTCCTGCCCAGATCCCCGTCGGCGGGGCAGGCAAAGATATTAAGGCAGCCCCTGGCGCGCAGCTCGCGCGCCAGCAATAACGCCTGCGCCGCGCCTCCGGACCAACCGTGGCTTTCTGTAATATGCAGTATCGTAAGTTTTTCAACCATCAGTTACACGCGGGAAAGACCTACAAGGCATAGGCCTAAAAACCCGGCCCGGCTGGGCCCTTATTAGCCTTGCCAAAGCACCATGCGTCTGGTAGATTATAGTATATAGCACCCAGCACGGAGAAAAGCCGAATGAAGAAGACGATACTGCTATTCAGCGCCTGCCTGGCAGCCCAAACCGCGGGCGCGGCCCAATTTGAAGCCCTTGACCTGGAGAAAATAAACCGGGAGACCGCCGGCATCCCGGTCCCCGCCGCCAGGCAGGGAAATTATTACCTGGATCCCAACTCCTACGACCCGCTGCTCATGGGCCGCGGCGGCCAGGGCCAGAAGATAAACGTTATCGGCGGCTCCATCGAAATCCCCGGAATGGACGGCACCCTGGATTTCGCGCGCAAATACCGGCAGGCCGTTTACAGCGTGCATGACCTGCAGAGCGACGTAGCCCTTACCGTTTACACCAAGGGCATAGCAAAAACACTGTTCAATATAATAATCGGCGCCATCAATAGCGGCGGGGACACCGGCGGCGGCACCTACTCAAACAATACAGTGGTGCAGGACGCCCCCGCCCTGCAGCCCCATATGCCTACCGAAGCCGAAATAATGGCGCAGGATATTCCGGAGGAGGAAAAAGAACGCATGCTGGTACAGCTGCGCAATTCCAGGCTTACAATGGACGGGCGCATAAACCCGTTTAAGGTGGACGAGATGGTAAAGATGCTGCTGCAGATAATGAAAGAAGAATCCGCCAACGGCATAACCCCCAAGCTTGGCACGCCGCATACCTGGAGCCCGCAGTTCATTGAGTACTGCAAAAAGAACGGAGAGATCATACCGCTGGGCTTCACAAAACTCCTGGTGGCGCTGGCCTCCGGTGTAACGTCCCGCCATTTCAAGACCGGCCAGGAAGAAGCGCTCATAAATTATGTGCTTGCGCAGCCCGACAAAAGCGTAACCATGGACCAGTTGTTCCGGGCCAGCTACCGCTTAAACAAAGGCGAGTTCTACCTTACAATACTCACCAATCTCAACATTCTCTCGGATTACTGGCGTCACCCCCAGCGCGACCAGCTGGCCGTCACCCGCAAACTGGCGGTTATCTCCAACTTCTACCAGGGCAAAGGCGACAAATACGGCGCCTGGTACCACTTCCAGGGCATAATGCTGTACGGCTATGTGCGCGGCGGCCTGCGCGCCTGGCTGGTAGGAGGCATTGAAACGGCCGGCTCACACATACTCAGCGGCGCCAACGATCAGAACGAGCAGCAGGAAGACTATGTTAACGCCACCGGCGGCAAGGTGGGGGCCAGGATAGCCAAGGCCATGGAAAGAAAAGAATATGTGACCTTCCGGCCGGACCGCAACTACTGCAACCCGGACGTCTACCTTAACCTTAACGAGGATTTCCGCGACAGGATCGAGTTCGTTGAAAGCAGGGACTTCAAAACACGGCTCGACGAGAACAGAATGTGGCTGACCAGTCTTACCCGCGACTACCTGGACTGCCATGTGGAAATAATGTACAACGACGCTACCGGCAAGCTGAACTCGCAGAACCTGGTAAAACAGGACCATGTGGATTTCCGCAAGGGGAAAAACGTCCCCCTGCTGGTTACAGCTTTTGAAGAGCTGACGCTTGCCCGCGCCTTTATAAGCGGCTGCCTGGCCGCGGCCCCGGTACAGAAGGACGCCGCGCCCGCAACGAAACAGAATTTTTTTGTGGACGCCGCCGCGCGGCAGTGACACCGCTGAATAACCGTGGATAATTTCACTTTCTACAACCCCGTAAAAATACTCTTCGGCGGGGGAACAATAACGCGAACCGGCGCCGAAGCCGCGCGCTACGGCAAAAAAGCGCTGTTCGTTTACGGCCGCGGCAGCATAAAAAAGAACGGGGTTTACTCCGCCATAACCAGCAGCCTTAAAGCCGCCGGCGTTTCCGTTACCGAACATAAAGGCGTAAAGCCGAACCCGGTCATAGCCCATGTGCGAGCGGGCATCCGCAAGGCCCGGCTGGCGCGCTGCACCGTTATAGTGGCCGCGGGCGGCGGCTCCGTGCTGGACGCCGCAAAGGCCATAGCGGCCGGCGTAAAATACGGCGGCGATGCCTGGGATTTTTTTTCCGGCAAGGCTGAAATAAAGCGGACCCTGCCTATAATAGCCGTGCCCACCCTGCCGGCGGCCGGTTCGGAAATGAATTCCGGCTTTGTGATCACCAACCCGGCCGAACGGCGCAAGGAAGTAACCCATTGCGACGCGAGTTTTCCCAAGGTGGCCATAATGGACCCCGCTGTTACGGCCACCCTGCCGCCCAGACAGACGGCGTACGGCGCGGTGGACGCGCTAAGCCACCTGCTGGAGGCTTATTTCACCGCCGCAACGCCGGCCGCGCGCGTTACCGACGAGCTGGTTGAAGGGCTGGCCCGCTCCGTGATAATTTCCACCCGCGCCATACTGCGCCGCCCGGCCGACTATAACGCCCGGGCGTCCATGATGTGGGCCGCGGCCCTGGCGGCCAACGGCCTG
>MGVB01000093.1 GCA_001800275.1 Elusimicrobia bacterium RIFOXYA12_FULL_57_11 | reverse complement strand
CGGCGCTGTAGATAGTGGAAATCTTTATCTCATCCTGCGCCTTTTCCACACCCAGGGCCCGCACCCCGGCCAGTGCCCCGTCGTAAATTACCGCTATCTTGCGGGAAGCTTTGTAGAATTTGTCGCCGCAGGGAGTAAGCAGTATCCGGCCTGCCTGACGGCTGTAAAGCTTGCACTTAAGCACCTGTTCCAGTTTCTTTATCTGCTGACTTACGGCGGATTGCGAAATATAATTAAGCTCCGCCGTTTTGGAAAAACTGCCGGTATCGTACAAATCGCGAAAGACTTTAAGGGTTTCTATGTTCATAGTTGTATATTACCGGTCTGCGTCCTTCAGCCGCCATACTTAAACCAGGCCGCGCAGGCCCCTTCCGAAGATACCATGCACGGCCCCACGGCCGAAGAGGGGGAACAGGCCTTGGCGAAAAGCGGGCAATCGGGCGGGAAGTTCTTGCCCAGCAGGATCTGCCCGCACAGGCAGCCTTTCGGTTCCGCGGCTTCTACGCGCTTTATTTTAAAGCGCCTGACGGCGTCAAAGCCCGCGTAGGCGCGGGCGAGGCCCAAACCGGAGTTTTTCAAAACCCCTATAGCCCGCCAGGCCGCGTCAGTACGAGAAAAGACCTCTTCCATTACCTTTACCGCCGCGGGATTCCCCCCCTCGGGCACGGCCCTGAAATATTCGTCCTGAACCTCGGGCTTGCCCGAAACTATCTGGGCGAGGAGCATATTTATGCCGGCCAGGATATCCAGCGGCTCAAAACCGGTAACCACGCACGGCACTCCGTATTTGCGCGTAACGAACCGGTAAGGCTCCAGCCCTATAATGGCGCTTACATGCCCGGGCAGCAGGAATCCGGAAATACGGTTTGAAGGATCTGAAAGCAGAAGGTCCAGAGCGGGAGGGACCAGCTTAAAAAAAGACGTTATGGAAAAATTTTTCAGGGCCCGTTTTCTGGCACGCACCAGCGCCGCGGCTATTACCGGGGCGGTAGTTTCAAACCCCACTCCGATAAACACCACTTCGCGGCCCGGCTCGGCCGCGGCAAGCTCTACGGCGTCCAGCGGGGAATAAACCACGCGCACGTCCGCTCCGCCCGCGCGCAGGACGTTAAGGTCGAGCCCCTTTGAACCCTTTACCTTCAGCATATCGCCGAAAGTCGTAATGATGACGCCGGGGACCTCCGCGAGGGCAAGCACAAGGTCTATATCGCCCTGGGAGGTAACGCACACCGGGCAGCCCGGCCCGGAAAGCATACGGAGTTCTTTGGGGAAAAGCCTGCGCATGCCGGCGGAGGCTATCGCCATGGTATGAGTGCCGCACACCTCCATCAGCCTTACGCAGCCGCCGGTCTTAGCCGCAGCGGCCTCAGCCAGGCGCTCCATTTCAACCAGAGCCGCGGCGGCCATGGCGCGGTCACGCCAAAGCGGAGAGGAAAAACGCTCAGCGGCTTTCATTGGCGTATATTTCTTGAAAAAGCTTCAGAGTCTCTTCGGCTTCGGCGGCCTCCAGCACCTGTATGGCAAAGCCGGCATGGACAAGCACATAGTCGTTTTTTTTAGCGGCGGGCACCAGATCAAGAGAGACGCTGCGCTTCACCCCGCCGAACTCCACCTCTGCGTTAGAGCCGGTTACCGCAGTTATTTTACCGGGAACTGCCACGCACATGTTGCCTCCAGTAACCGCCTGCCGCCCGGATACCCGGGACTTGAACCCTCATTTACCAAAGACGGGAAATGTATTAGTTTTATTAATATTATTCCCATATAAATTATACTATTTTGCAGGCAACTGACGGCGGCGGCAGGCGGCGGCCCACGCTACGTTTCCCCGCAATTGCCAATTAGCTTTTATTTTTTTGCTATACTATATCCGCTGTAGTTGCTTGGCATGCCGGTTGGGTGACTGAGCGGTCAAAAGTAACGGTCTGTAAAACCGTCGGGCTATGCCCTACGAAGGTTCGAATCCTTCCCCAACCATACTACAGAGGCATATTGTTCTTTAATGCGCGGGTGGCGGAACTGGCAGACGCGCACGGCTCAGAACCGTGTGACCGCAAGGTCTTATGGGTTCAACTCCCTTCCCGCGCATTCATTTTGAAAGGCTGTACGCCGCAAGCGTGCAGCCTTTTTCTTTGCTGGAACGCGGGAGGCGGAACACCGGGCCGGCGTTAAAACGGAAGTTCGATAAAAAAGTATTCGGGCTTTACCAGGACGTACAGGTTTATAATGGCGCCCAGCGCCAGAAATGGGCCAAAAGGCATATGCGACATGCGGTCGGCCTTTTTCAGCAGCAGCAGGCTTACGCCGTAAGCCGAGCCGAAACAAGCGGCCATGACCAGCGTAGATAAAACTCCCTGCCAGCCGCAAAGCGCTCCGATAGCCCCCATAAGGAAGATATCGCCTTCCCCGACAGCCTCTTTTTTGTAGATCACTTTCCCCATTACCGCCAGCAGCCAGATAACTCCGGCCCCCGCAACCGCACCCGCGGCGGATTGCCCCAGGCGCAACGCCCACCCGCCTTCGAAGCAGGGGTTGAAAGAACTCCCGCCCAGGCCCAACAGGCAAAGCAGCAGGGAGAAGAAATCCGAGATCATCATTGTTTCGAAATCGATAACGCTTACCACTATCAGCACGTAAACGGCCGCCAGGCTTACCGCCAGCCAGGGGAGGTTCCAGCCCCAACGCGCGAAGAACAGGGCGGTAAGTGCCCCGGTAACCAATTCGATCGCCGGATATTTAAAGGGAATCGCAACGCGGCAGGCACGGCAGCGGCCGCCCAGGACAGCAAAGCTCAACAGCGGAATATTGTCGTAAAATTTTATCGGAGCCCGGCACTCAGGGCAGCGCGAGGCAGGAAAAACTATCGACTCGTCTTTGGGCAGGCGCGCGATGCAGACGTTAAGGAAGCTGCCCAGTATAAGGCCGATTAAAAACGCAAAAGCGATGGATAACATGCCATATTCTAACAATTTAGACGGAAGACAGGAAATAAAACCCCCCCGCCGTACGGGCGGGGGGTCCTTACAGGTTCCTCTATGAATTAAAAGAGGGACCAGGGGGTCGTGAGAGACGCGCTCTCCTGACCTTTAATGTCTTCGTGGCTGCAGCTTACCACAAAGTTACCCCAAGTAGAAGGCGTGGCCGGGGCATTGGCATAGTTCCAACCGCCTACGTCGGCAGGCGGAATGGTGGCCACCACAGTGGCGATATCGCCATGGGTGGTGTTCGGCAGCTTGGCCTTCGGAATCTCGCTTAGATACTTGGCGTTGGTGGTAAGACAGGCGAGGGTGTCCGCGGGGAACCAGCCCTCATTGTCTCCGTAATACACCTGTATGGCGCTCCTCACGCTGGCAAGTGAGCCCTTGGTGGCGCCCTCTTTTGACTTATTGATGAGGTCAGCGAACTTCGGTATGGCTATAGCGGCCAGAATACCGATGATGGCGACCACGATCATGAGCTCTATCAGGGTGAAACCCTTTTTTACGTTCGTCATTATTATGCTCTCCTTAACTTGACTTATTTCCCCCCCATGGATGATAAATGAATAATACCTCAGGGGTTGAAATTACTTTATTAAATATCGGTATATATGTCAAACAAAAAAACACACACCCTGCCGTACACGGCTGCACGGCTGGAGATGTTATTCTGCGTGTATCATTAAAATCTCCGGTTTTCCAAAAAACTGGCGGGAAAGACTACGCTATCGTGCGTTTACTCCAGAGCACAAAAAATATTTCTTGAAAAGTTCGGAGAGGAAGGGATTCGAACCCTTGATACCCTTGCGAGTATACAGACTTTCCAGGTCTGCGCCTTCAACCACTCGGCCACCTCTCCGTCTGCAGTACCCCGCGGGGCGGAGCAACCGCCGGTTCATTTTCCCGACGATTTTATAATTCTAGGATATTTGGTAATATGAAACAATGGTGAAAGAAGGAAAGACGGACAAAATAGAACCGGTGGCCACCAACCGCAAAGCCCGGTACGACTACCATATAACCGATACCTATGAGGCGGGCCTGGCCCTTGAGGGGGCGGAAGTCAAGTCCCTGCGGCTCAAACAAACCACGCTCACTTCCGCTTTCGCCAGGGCCGAAAAGGATGGGCTTTATCTGTACGGGATGCACATAGCGCCCTACGCCTATAATACGGTAAAAGAGATAGACCCCCTGCGCACCCGCAAACTGCTGCTGAAGAACCAGGAGATAAAACGCCTGTCAAACGCCCTTTCCATAAAGGGGATGACCCTTGTGGCGCTTGAAGTTTATTTCAAGAACGGATGGGCGAAAGTTCTGCTGGGGATAGCCAAAGGCAAAAAAACGGCTGACAAGCACGAATCCATAAGGAAGCGCGATATAGACAGGGAAATACGCCGGGAATACAAAGACAAGTTCAAAGGGTAAGCCGGCCCCGGCCATCCCCCACCAGGCAGCTTCATTTACAGCATTATAATAATCTAGAACCGGATGCCGGTGCTGGCGTTGAACAACAGGCTGTCGTGCGTATAAGTGGCGCCGGCTGAAAGATACCCCAAGTCAAGCTTAACGCGGAGACCGGCGGTAAAGCGCGGCTCCAGCACCGAGACACCCATTCCGGCCGCCGGGCTGGCAACGGCCTGCGCCTCAAGACGGGTAGAATCGAAACCTGCGCCCAGGTAAGGGGACACGACGGGCATGTTCATGGAGCAAACCAGGCTGGAATTAATATGCAGCGCGTAAAAATATCTATGCGTTGCCATATTAGCCATCACCACCAGCATGGCGTTAATTTTATATTTGGCGTCCGAAATATTCCACAGGCCGTAGCGCAGGCCACCGCCGGCCACCGTCAATCCTTCATAAGAACCGCCGCGCACAAAACCGTCTATGCGGTAAGGCATGCCTATTTCGGCCTGGACTACCCCGAAACCGAAAACACTGTTCTTTTTAAGCGCCGTGTTGTTATGGGAAGGCTTGAGCTGGGCGGCGGTCCGCACCCCCACATCGAAACCTGAAAAGCCCAGGGAGCGCGCGGTCTGGTTGGACCCGGAACCCAGCAAGCCACCCAAGTCGCGGGCAAAGGGTTTAAGCGCGGTAACGCCTATGGTCTGAAAACCTTCATACTCCGCGGCAGAAACGCCGCAAACGCCCCAGAGCACCAGCAACGCGGCGAGAATCCTTATCCTGAACATAGGTCCCTCCGTAAAACTCATCAGTCTTTTTCGGCCGCGCCGCCAAGAACTTCCTTTACGGTGGTAAGGCCCAGCAATACTTTTTCAAGCCCGTCCATGGCTATGGTACGCATACCGTTCTTCATGGCTATTTCTTTTACCGGTATGGCGGAAGGGTCTTTCAGCAGCTGCAGCCGTATCTCGTCATTAAGGATAAGCAGCTCGTGCATACCGCAGCGGCCCTTGAAGCCGGTGTCCTTGCAGACCTCACAGCCCTTGGCCCTGAAAAGTTTCTGACCGGGGGCAACCTTAACGCCATTCGCCTCGAAAACGGCTTTCTCCGCCGGTGTCATATCGCCCTCAACCTTGCAGTCCTTGCACAGGCGTCGCGCCAGGCGCTGCGCCAGCACGGCCTTCATGGTGTTGGCCACCACGAAGCGCGGCAGGCCCATCTGCGTAAGACGCTCCAGCGCGGAAGGAGCGTCGTTGGTATGGATGGTGGAAAAAACGAGATGGCCGGTCATGGCGGCTTCCAGGGCGATGTGGGCGGTTTCTTCGTCGCGGATTTCACCGACCATTATGACATCGGGGTCCAGGCGCATGAAGGAGCGCAGCGCGGAAGCGAAGTCGAATTTCTTGTCGCCGCCGAGTTTAACGTCGGGGTTTACCGGCACCTGCACTATGCCGTCGATGTTGTATTCCACGGGGTTCTCGGCGGTGATGATCTTGATGTCAGGGCGGTTAACATGGTTAAGACAGGCGTACAGCGTTGTGGACTTGCCGGAGCCGGTGGGCCCGCAGACCAGCACCAGGCCGAAATTCTTTTTGCCGCCTATGCCTGCGAATTGCGACAGCAGTTTAGCCTCCGTGTCGGGCAGGAACCCCATTATTTTTATATCCACACGCACAGAGGCGCGGTCGAGAATACGCATAACGCAGGATTCGCCGAACACGGTGGGCACCATTTCCACGCGGAACTCTATGGGGTTACCCTTGGCGATTATCTGGATGCGCCCGCTCTGCGGGATGCGACGCTCCGTAATGTTCATGGAGTTGGACATGATCTTTATTTTGGCGGTGATGGCCTGGCGAAAACCCCAGGGGATGCTGAAAGACGCCGGGCGCAGCATGCCGTCCACACGGTAGCGCACGCCCACCTTTGAAGTCTTGCCGTTCGGGTCTTCGAACGGCTCTATATGTATGTCGGAAGCCTTGGAGTTGAGGGCGCCCAGTATTATGGCGTTGACCAGCTTCTCCACTTCCGGGGCGCTGGCGTCAACATCGCTGATGTCTTTTTTATCTACCTCCGCCGCAAGCGAAAAACTGCCCTCTTCCCCGGCCGGGGCCGCGGCCTGCGACTCCTTTACGGATTCCAGCAGCTGTTCCACCTGGGCGTTGTCAGACTTGCCGTAAGCCGTGTCCAGCACTTTCAGTATCCACGGGGCCAGCGCCAGGTACGCTTTAACGTCCAGGCCGGTGCGCAGGCCTATATCTTCCACCATCAGGAAGTCCCTGGGGTCGGCCATAGCCAGGAAGAGCGCGTTATCCTGGCGGGCAAAAGGCACGCAAAGGTGTTTTCGGGCTACAGGCTCCTGCAGCAGCTGGACTATCTCCGGGGGCACTTCCATCTTGCCCAGATCGATGGCTTTAAAACCCCATTCATCGGCGAGGAATTTCAGCAGGTTAAGCTCCGGGATGAGCTTCTGCTCCAGCAGCAGCACCTGGAACGGTTTGCCCTCTTTTTTAGAGGTTTCTTCAAGGGCCTTGCACTGCTCTTCGGTTAAAATCTTCTCTTCTATGAGGATTTCCCTCATATTCCTTTTGCGCTGAAGTCCTTTAGGTGCGGCCATATCAATCAATTATTATAAATATATTGGTTATGAGTTACAAGATGGTTGTTAGTTGCCGCCAGCCGTCTTCTCCCTGAATTCCAGTAAATCTCCTGGTGCCAGGCGCCCCGCGGCCCTTCCTGCGGAAAGTTCCAGCACACCGCGCGCTCCGCAAACCCAGGGGGAGAACCGCCACGGCCGAAAATTTTCTATCACCCGCAACACCCGCAGCTCCCTGTCAAGAAAAACGGCGTCAATGGCAAAACGCATGAAGCACATGTGTATCATGGCGCAGGGTTCCAGCCACAAACCTTCTTCCTCCCCCAGCCCCCGGCGCGGGATAAGGCCGAAGAGGCGGGTATTAAAAGTGTCGGCCCGCCCCACGCGGGCGCTGACCGGGAGATCTTTGGTTTTATTGAAGACTATCATGCGCGCGCTAGCGGATCAACGCCAGTTTCCCCACCGCGGAGTCCTTATCCGTTTTAACGCGGAAGATATAAATCCCGCTGGCCACCGCGGCGCCGGTCTCGTTTTTCCCGTCCCAGAACAGGCCGTCCAGTTTGCGCACCTGCTCGCCTTCGGAAGTGTAAACCTTAACCTCCATATTCCCGGCCAATATATCGGAAGGGACGGTCAAACTCACCAGGCGGTCCGTTTTAGGCCTGAAAGGATTAGGGTAGGCTATGGCCTTATTGGCGCCCCGGAACCTGGCGGTATCCCCAAAAACCAGCTGCATGGCCTTAAGCGCGTTTATCCGCCCGCGCCCGAAACTCCGGTCGGGCCCCGGGGCCCCAAGGTCGTCGGCGGATCGCTGAATAAAGTCAAAAACCTGGACAGGACTTAATGAAGGCTGCGCCGAGCGGATCAATGCGGCCAGGCCGGACGCCATTGGAGCGGAAAAGGAAGTACCGGAAGCGGTGGCATATCCGCCGTTGATATCCGTGGTGTAAAGCTCCACCCCGGGAGCGGTTATACCTTTGGTTATCATCAGCGTATCGGTGTTCGAAAAATACGCCAGAGTATCCTGGGAATCAGTAGCACCTACCGCATAAATTCCATTGCAGTTGGCCGGTGAATCAATAAAACTAACTCCGCCATTGCCCGCCGCGGCAAAGATAACTATCCCGGCCGCGATAGCGGCATCCACCGAGGCCTGAAGCGCGGGAGAACAGGTACCGCACAAAGGCTCGGACTTCGGACACCCGATGCTCATATTAACGATGATCTTGCCTATTGACGGGACGTTCTGCAGCGGGATAATATCGTCGATGGCATTTGCCATAGCCGCTTCCGAAGTCCCGCAGGATTGAGGCCCGCTTTTATGGCTGCAGTCAGAATAACAATCAGCCGGAGAAAAAATTTTATATGACATCAGTTTCGCCCCCCAGGACATACCGGCTATTCCAACCGCGTCATTAGAGGAGGCAGCGGCGACACCCGCGACACGGGTACCATGCTCACACGTCGCAGTGGGCGGTTCATTATTCACTACAGACCCGGGGGAATTCGGATCCAGGTATCGGCTGGTGCCTATAAGTTTATACTGAAGCTCAGGATGATTACCGTCTATACCCGTATCTATAACGGCGATCGTAACATCCGTTGAAGAACCTGTATCATATTCCCAGGCGCCGAAAGCCTGAACCTGGGGTAAGGCGTACTGCTGGTTCAGATACGGGTCGCTGGGCACCAGTACTGGCTCATAAACACGGTCAGGTTCCGCCCAGGCCACATACGGCAGGGCTTTTAACAGATCCAGCCCGGCCGAAACGCTC
>MGVB01000092.1:9252-12610 GCA_001800275.1 Elusimicrobia bacterium RIFOXYA12_FULL_57_11 | reverse complement strand
TCCGAAGGCCGAGGCTTGCGCAAGCGCCGAGGCCTGAGGAGGAGCGAGGCCACGGTGTGGCCGAGCGTGTTTTGATAACCCTGCCACTACCGCGCCCGGCCGGGATAGTCAGGGAACTTCAAAAGCGAGAATAGTCGTTTTATTTTTTTGGGAGAGGATACGGGTTTGCCCGGCGCAACCAGGGCCGGCGCAGAGCCTGGAGGCGGACTCACCGCCGTTCTCTATCAGTATCGGGCCGAACTCCCAATCCCAGAGATCGCCGCGGCCGTTATAGCCGCGGGCATCGGCGGGCCAGCGGGCGGTTAGAGGCATCCCCGCCGCCGTTTCTCCCGGCCAGAGTTTTTCAATCACAGTCCCGCTTTTTTTCAGCTCCCCCAGCAGCGCCAGGAGGTCCGCTGGCGCCGGGCCGTAGGGGAGCAGCACACGGCCTACCCCCGCCAGGCGGGACAGTTCGGCCAGGCCGCTGAAATTTTTTTCTTCAAGCGAGGTCAGCGCTACCCCTTCCAGGCGCCGCTGCCCGCCGGCAAAGACGGCGTCAGCGAGCTTTTTACCGCTTACTCCGGGATTTACCAGGAACAGGCCGCCTGCGGGCAGGCGCAGCAGCGCACAGGAAGTGTTGGAATCGCCGAAAAGCGTAACCTGGTATTTCAGCGGGCCGCCGGACCGCGCGGCCGTAAGGGGCCCTGCCGCCATTACCGCCAGTCCCAGGGCGGCGCAGGCGTAAAGCCGCGGACTTTTAAACCCGAACAGGGGCGCGTGAAGGAGGGCGAAGGCCAGTATGTAAAAGCCGGCCACTCCCCAGGCCGAAGGTTCCGCCACGGTGAATGAGGAAAACGGCAGTGCCGCGAAGAATTTCACGGTCCGGATAAAACCATCCATAAACACAGCGCCGCCCCAGCAGAAGAAACGAAAAATAAAACCGGCGCCGGAAAAGGCAGCCATCAAAAACCCCAGCGCCATGGCAAGCCCCGACGCCGGAACCAGTACCACGTTGGACAACAGCGAAACCACCGAAATTTTATGAAAATACAGCGCCAGCAGCGGATAAAGGAAAAGCTGGGCGAAAAAACTTATCAACAGCAGGTCCGCGAACCTCACCGTCAGGTTTTCAACTCCGGCCGGGACTTTACATCCGCAGGCCGCGGCCCCGGCCTCCACCACCCTCTTGAAGCCGGAATTCAGCCGGTTTTTCCAGACGGCCATGCCGGCCATCAGCCCGTAGGCGGCCAGAAACGACATCTGGAAACTTACATCGAACAGGGCGCGCGGCGAGGCCGCCAGTATTACCAAAGCCGCCACCGTAAGCGAATGAAAAGCGCCGGTATCCCGCCGCAGGATAAAAGACCAGAGCCCGGCAGAGAACATCAGGTAGGCCCGCACCAGCGGGGCGTCAAGCCCGGAGGTAAGCACATACAACCCGGCAAGCAGCATGGCCGCCAGGCCGGAATATTTACGCCTCAACCCCAGCCGGGAACACAGGAAGTAAACGACGACAACGACGAACCCGACATTCGACCCCGAAGCCACCAAGAGGTGCATGGCGCCTGAATCCTGGAAAGCCGCTTTCAGCGCCGGGGTAATATTCTTCTTTTCGCCTATAACCACGCCGCCCATCACCGCGGCGGCTTCCGGAGCCAGATTTTTTTCAAAAGTATCCAGCACCCTGGCCCGCAACGCGCGCGCCAGGCGTATCACCGGGTTGGCGGGCTTTATCACTTCCAACTTAACCGTACGGGCTTCCGCCGCTATACCACGCCTGGCCAGGAAATCCGCCCAGTCCAGGCCCCCCGGCGAAGCACTGCCCGCGGGGGCATACAGGCCGGCAAGAAATTCAACCCGGTCCCCGTAGGAAGCGCCGCCCATATCGCCGGCATAGACCACCAGCCCGGTCGCGGAAGGCTTTCTATAAATCCTGGCGGCATCAAGTTCAAAGCGCCAGCGCCCGCGGCTGAACGCGGGATATCCCCCCACGCGCCCTTCCACCAGCACTCCGGCGCGGGGCAGCGCAAAAGGCGGCGGCTCCGGAGGCTTAAGAAAAAAACCCCTGAAAAAAATGATAGCGGCGACGTAGGAGAGAAGCAGGAGCAATAGCGGCCGGCGGTAATACGAAAACAGCATAAATAGTGACCGGACGGAAAAACCGCGCGCCCCGGCACGCCTTCCGGGCCAGGCCGCTTTACTCTAAATATTCGTACGGCCTTTCAGCGCGTGCCCCAGGGTAACTTCGTCCATATAATCTATGTCGCCGCCCAGCGGCACGCCGCAGGCTATGCGGGTGATCTTCCCGACATAAGGCTTCAGGCCGTGCATGAGGTACATGGCGGTGGCTTCGCCTTCGGTGTCCGGGTTGGTGGCGATAATGACTTCCCTGACCAGCCCGTCGGCGGCGCGCACGCGTTCCAGCAGCTCTTTTATCTTTATCTGGTCCGGCGCTATCCCCTCGGCAGGCGACACCGCCCCGTGCAGCACATGGTACACCCCGGTAAAACTCCTTGCTTTTTCTATGGCAGCCAGGTCCTGCGGGCGCTCTACCACGCAGATAAGCGCGCGGTCGCGGCCCGGCTCCGCACAGACGCTGCAAAGGTCATCCTCGGCGTAGTTGTAACATTCCCGGCAGTACCTGACCGCTTTTTTAACGGCGCGCAGCGCTTCCACCAGGCTTTCCACCTCCGAGTTGGAGGCCCGTACCACATACAGCGCGAAACGCTCTGCCTGCTTGGGGCCGACGCCGGGGAACTTGCGGAAAACCGTTATTATTTTATCCAGTGCTTTCATATAAGCGGGAACAGGGGCGCGCAAACAGCGCAGGCCTTTACTTTATCTTGTTGATGCGGGTTATGCGGCCGTGAAACACCTTGGCCAGGTGCTTAAGCTCAGGCTCAGTGGCCGAGTCTACCGTATGCATTTCCCCGGCCTTAGCGCGCGGGGAGGCCTGCGCGGCGGCCTCCTGCGGCGAAGGAGCGTCGTTCAGCTCCGCCTCTTCCTCGTCTGAAAGAGGAACATCTTCCGACCCCGGCGCCGGGGCGTAATCCGGCTGCGGACTGACGGAGTGAGCCTCCGCGCTCGCGGGCCTGGCGGCGGCGAGCTCCGCAAAAAGCTTTATCTGCCTGCCGGCGGTCCTGGCAAGTATTCCCTCCAGCTCCGGCAGGGCTTTTTCTATCATCGAAGCTTCGAACTTATTGGCGAGGAAAAGGCGCAGCGCGCAATCCCCCTCGGCCACTATCTTCACGGCAAGCAGGGCGTTATGGATGGCGGGCCTCTGCGACGACACAATCCCCAGCATTTTGCGCCAGGCGTCGGCCGGCACCGCCTGGGCCGGAGCGGACTCCGGAACCGCCGCGGCGGGCGTCACCGGCGC
>MGVB01000092.1:0-9216 GCA_001800275.1 Elusimicrobia bacterium RIFOXYA12_FULL_57_11 | reverse complement strand
CGCCAGCCGGCCCTCAAGGCCCTCAAGGCGCCGCACCAGGCTTTCCAACTCTACGGGCGTCTCGATGAGGGTGAACAGGGCTATCTCCGCGGCAATGGCCAGCGCGTCAGAAAACTTTATTTCCTCGATAATGACGGTAAGCTTGCGCGAAATACGCGCCAGCGCCGCGGGCGGGAATTGGGCGGGCAAACCCTTTATAGGCACGGGCTCTTTTGAAAAACCCTGCACCGCCATAAAGGCTTCCGCAAAAAGATTGCGCAGGTTGCGCAGCGCGGCAACGGGGTCGTACCCTTCGGCGTTAAGGCGGTCGAAGGAGGAATGCAGGCCGGCGGCGTCACGGTTAACCAGCGCCAGCGCCAGCGCCTCTACCAGCTCGGGGCCGGGATGGCCCAGCAATTCATTGAGCACTTCGGTTTTAACTTCCCCGTGCCCGAAGGAAGCGGCCCGGTCAAGCATGGTAAGCGCATCGCGCATGGCCCCGTCGGCGGCGCGGGCCATGAGCTTCAGGGCCTCGGGTTCGGCCTTTATTTTTTCCTTAGCCGCTATTTCCGTAAGGCGTTGCGTCATGCAGGCCTCGGTAAGCGGCCGGAAGCGGAAGCATTGTGAGCGGGAAAGGATAGTGGGAGGCACCTTCTGCTGCTCGGTGGTGGCCATAATGAACACCACATGCTTCGGCGGCTCTTCCACGGTCTTCAAAAGGGCGTTGAAAGAGCCCGGGGACAGCATATGCACTTCGTCGAGGATATAGATTTTGTATTTATCGCGCGAAGGCGCGAAATCCACCTGCTCTATGATAACGCTGCGCACCTTGTCCACCTGGGTATTGGAAGCGGCGTCGATCTCTATAACGTCAAGGGATTTGCTTTCCGTTATCTCAACGCAGGACGGGCATTTACCGCAGGGGGCGCCGTTTTTGGGATGATGGCAGTTAAGCGTTTTGGCCAGGATCCGCGCTATGGTGGTTTTGCCGCAGCCGCGCGGGCCGTAAAACACGTAGGAATGGGCCACGCGGCCCAGTTTAACGGCGTTGGCCAGCGTAGTTTTAATGGTGTCCTGCCCCAGAACTTCACCGAGGTTGGAGGGACGGTACTTGCTGTTAAGGTTTTCGTACATAATTCAAGGCCGCCGGGCGGCGAAAAACACAGGCGGCGGGCGGCTTTCAGAAAGCCTGAAAGCCACCGCGGCGCCCGGTTGTCAGAACTTTATTCCCGCGCCGAACGTTATAAAGTTGTCCTTGGTATTGCCGTTATCAAAAATCTGGTAACCGACATTGGCCATGACCATGCTCAAGTCTATGTAGGCGCCGAACAGGTAAGCAGAACTGTTGTCGGCTCCGCCCTTATACTTGGTCCCGGTATAGGAAACGTACGGCGTTACCATGGGATAACCGGGGATGTCCAGTTTCACGTTAACGCTGGATTTGGGCTTGGCAAGCTGCGCGAAGCTGAGACCCGGCACAAAACCCCGCGGGGTCGCGTCCTCGTCGCCGTAGCTGTAAGCGGTATAGGAAGCCGCCAGGTTTACCATCATTATCTTCGCCCCGCCGAACATGGAAGCCTCGGTCTGCGAGGTTTCCCTGTCGGTCACCGGCATTACCTGCGTGTGCAGGGTGTGCTTGAGCCCCACGCCGACATCCACACGGGTTATCCCCTGGCCGCCGCGCGCGCCGCTCCGCGAGCCGGGACCGGCAAGGCGGGAATGACTGCCCGAACCGGGGGTAAGCGAGAAGGTAATATCGCCGCCCGCGAATTTATTGGAATAGTCGGCCACCTCCGGGGTGGTCCCGGCAAAGGCGGCAACGGTATACTTGTCGGCTTCCATGGCGCCGCGCAGCTCATAGGTGCGGAAGGTCTTGCCCGCTGCCGTTCCCGCCACATCGGATTTATAGGTGGCCAGCGAAGGCTGCAGCGCAAAGTTGCCGGAACCTATTACCAGGTCCAGCTTGGTGCCGCTGTACCCGTGCGGGCCGGTGGTGCCGGTTATCCCGCCGTCGAAATAAGCGGACGCGCTGACGCTTAACGCCGCCGATATTACCGCTGATGCTATAATTTTCTTCATTTCTGCTCCTCCTTAGAGAATATACCGCACTCCCCCGATAATACTACAACCGCGCTTAAACCGCGCCCTTGTTCAGGAAATCCGAGTAGTTGCGGGCCTTGCGCCGCTTCCAGGCGCCTTTGTGCCAGGCGTAACCGGCGATAAGGGGCAGGGCCAGGGTGGCCTCGGAGAACACCATCTGTTCGTAAGTGGTCTCTACTTTTCCCCAGGAACTGGCCTCTTTCAGCGTGGAGGAAGAAAGGGCGCCATCGCGCACGTCGGCCACGGTAACCTGCACCGCGTATTTGTGCATGGGGCATTCCCGGCCCAGGATGTCGGCCGCCACCACGGTATCCTGCGCGAAATTCTTAGGCACGCCGCCGCCTATCATTAACAGGCCGGTGTCGCGGGCCTCTATCTTAAGGCGGGTCAGCTCCAGGAAATCTTTGGCCGAATCCATTGACATGTGCTTTTCAGGATTTTCCCACTGGTGGGCCGCCATGCCAAAACCGGCGGAACAGTCCGAGAACGCGGGCACGAATATCGGCACGCGCTTTTTATACGCGGCCAGCACCACAGAGTCCTTGTTTTTGCCGTATCTGGCCAGGTATTTGCCCATCTCTTCTATAAATTCCCGCGAGGAGTAGGAACGCGGCTCAAGGGCGTCGGCTATGCGCCTGGTGGTATCGTCGCAGACGCGCAGTTCCTCCTCATCTATAAAAGTATCGTAAATGCGGTCTATGCGCAGCCTGCGCAGTTCATTGTCGTCAACGCCGCAGCTGGCACCCTTGTAATGCTTAAAACCCAGCCCCTCAAAAAAATCCTGGTCCACAATAATAGCGCCGGTGGAGACTATGGCGTCCACCATGTTGCCGCGGATCATATCCACCACAACTTTTTTGAGACCGGCGGAGAACAGCGAGCCTGATAACGTAAGGATAACCGAACAGTTCTTGTCGGACAGCATCCGGTGGTAGATGCCGGCCGCGCGGGCGAGGTCCCGCGCCGAAAAAGCCATATCGGCCATTGCGTCCACAAGCGGCACAACGTTATGGCGCGCTATCTCTATATGCTTTACCGTGTCTGACAGGTAATCGGATTTTTTCTTCCCGGGCATTTTTTCGGCCTCAAATCAAAACTGGCAAAACCTTTACCATATTATACGACTTTAAGCCTCTCCGATAAACAAAAACCCCGTCCGTTTGAGGCGGACGGGGCTGTTGCGTAATGAGGCTTTTACGGTTAATTATTATCCTGCACGCCTCCGCAGGCCTTCCCGGCCATACCTTGTATAGCGGTCCATGAGCCCATGTTAGCGGTTGCGTTCTGCCCTACCGTTGTGGCCATACCCACCTTGAACACTGAGGGGCCGACGCTCATATTAACGCCCTGCGAATAGGTATTGCTTATTATAGCGTCCACCCAGAAAGAGACGCTGGTAACTTCCCAGACCCCGGCTTTGGGAGCGCACCACACTTTAAGCGCCCGCCCGCCGCGTTCCTGCGTGCCGGACTGGAAGGTCCTTTGCGTCAGTGACGTAGCGGAACCGGCAGGGGCTATCCCGGTAAAGGAGGTAAGGTCACCCGAATCCTGGATTATCCTGGAAGAGGTGTGCTTTATCTCGAATTTTGGAACGAACCACTTTTCTTTACATGTCTTTATGCGGTCAGCCCTGGAGACACCGCCGTTAACCCAGGACCTGACGGCGAGCCGGGCTTTTTCGAACCAGTTATCGGCATCCCAGGCGGAATTACATACCTCATTTAACTGCGCAGTGGTATAGCTGCCGGTGCGGTTAGCGTAGGCCCAGTCCCAGGCCTGCCCCTCTGCGCCGTCGGCTTCGGCGTATATTATCCACATGGTCAGCCTTTGCTGGCGAACCTGCCATTTCCGTTCCATATAGAAAGGGCTCAGGGTAGCGCAGCCGGAGGCGTTCTCCCAGCACTTACCGGACAACAGGCCGTTAGCCTCGTTGCGAAGATTAGCTATAACGACAGCCAGGCCCTCGGCCGTGACAGCCTTGCGCTGCAGGCTGTTCTTGGCGGTAATCACACTGTCCCTGGCTGTTCCCGCCTTCTGCGCGGTGACATTCAAGGCGCGGCTATCGGTATACAGAACCGAAAGGTCATTCATTTTTGCCCGGGCCTGGCGTTTTTTTTCATCCCTGGCAGCGGTGCCGGACGGGAACCCGCTCATGGAAGTATTGCCCCCGCGATAAGCCGCGGCCACCCTGTCATACGCCGTCTGCGCCTGCGCCTTCAAAGTTTCTATCGGGGTCACATAGGAACTGGCCGGGTGCGCGGCGGCATAGGCCGCGGCGCTCTTTACCGCCGTGTCATACTGCGTGTACGCCTGGTTAAGCCTTTCCTTGGCGGTATTGATCTCCGCCAGGAGCGCTTTGCGCTGCACAGGGTCGGTGGTAGCGCTTATCCGGGCCTGCAGGGCCTTAAAGTCGGTCCAGGCTGTGTTGAGCGCGCCCAGTTTATCACGCGCCACACCCTGCTGCTTTATATATTCCGTCCGGTGCTCGCCTTGCGCGACAGCTGACGGCAAGGGCAGCGCGCTATAAGCGCCCTGTGCCCTGGCCACTTTCCCTTCCGTGCCGTTATACTCGGCAAAGACCGAAGAATACGCGTTGTTCAGTTCGGCTTCCGTCACCACGATACCCGGGTCCGCCGGGGGGTCGACTACGGGGTCGGTAACCGGGGCGCCGGTGTTGATTTTATCCATATCCACGCCCAAGGCCTTAAGTTCGGTCTTGATCGTGCCCATTTTATCTTCCAGGGGCTTATATTTGCCGGTGGCCGCTACGGGCAGCTTTGCATTGTCTTTGGCGTCGTCGCGGATCTCAACCCCTCCGCGTATAGCGGCGGCCAGCAGGCTGCCGGCCGGGAGGTTATCGGTTTCCACTACCACGGCCTTGGCAAGAGGCGTGACCGCCTTCCAGTCCGCCACTTCCTTATTGATAGCCGCGCCGTCGTTAAGAGCGCCTTTCTCGATAGGCGTAGACGCATCCACACCGCGCCACAGCAGCGCTTTGTTTATGAGACCGGGGGCAGCGGCCGTTTTATTTTGCGCAAGGTCCGCGTCCCGCCCGGACAGCAGTTTAAAACTTGCGGCTATTACGCCTTTCTGTTCGTCGTTAGGGTTGGCGCCGTTGAGCGCGGTCTTCAGCTGCGTCAGCTTGGCGTGCTCCGCCAGGGCTGCGCGCAGTACGGTACCGGCATATGCTTCCCCGACAGGCCGGGCCTTGGCTGAAACATGGCGGCCCTGCGCCCTGTAAGCCGAAAGGGCGCTGCGGCTGAGAGCAATGTCAGTCTCCGCTTTAACGAGGTACGTCTCTACATGATAGTCAAGCTCCGGCTCAACCTGCGCCAGGTAAGGGCGTATGGAATTAGCCAGATCTCCCGAAGCGGAGATGCCGTTTGACTGCGCCACACCTTCAGCGACAAGGGTATTATTGAGCGCGGCCCGCTTTATCCTGTCGAACTTGGCCCTGAACATCGTATATTGCGCCCTCTGCAGGCTAACCGTCCGGCTAGCGTCGATAATGGTCCGCTCCAAATCAGCCACCGGGCCGCCTAAAGAGGTTGCGGTGTTATTGGTTATAGCATTGACCACTCCGTCCGTCCTGAGGTTCTGGAACCCGCCCGCCAGGGAAATGGTATGGTCCAGCAGCTTGGAGCCGCTGTTGAACGTCCAGCCCTCTACCCCGGCCTTCACGTCCTCCAGCATCTTCACCAGCGCCGTGTCGTACCCGGCAAAAGTTTCCCTTACATTGGCGCTGGCGGTAACCGAGGAGGGAACGACCACCGTGGTAGTCCCGCCGGGATTCGGCGTCACGTCCGCCTCCGGACCGCCGTTATTGGCTGTCAATTCATCCGGGGTCATAGGGCCGCATTTGCAAGTCCCGTTCTTTACCCACGAGTCCACGGTTTTCTCTTCCGTAGTGCGGATAGTTCCCTGCAAATTACCCTTCAAGCAGCCTTTCGCTTCGTCCACTTTCTGCACGCAGATATAGATGGTAGCCGGGCCGCTGCCCTGGCCGGTAAGCTTGTTCATAAGCTTTTCGGTGAACTTGGTCAGCGAACCGGTAGCCCCGGTAATAGCGGCGCTCAGTATCTGCTTGGGAATCTCGTACTTCTTATAGAATTCCCATTCCAGGGCTTTGGCCTGGCGCTGTTTGGCAGCCATCTGCGCAAGCGACTCCCCGCTGCTGGAATGCGAGTTCTTGTTATTGGAATTGGAGGCCGATTTGCCTTTCTCCCCGTCGCCGCCGGCCCCGAAGCCGCCGTCGCCCTTGCCTACATTTACCGAATCAGCGGCGGCTTTATCCAACGAGCCGATAGCCGACTCTCCGCCAAAGTTGCTGGCGGCTTTGTCCGCCTGAAGGCGCAGCTTTTCAAGCGCGCTTTTAGAGGCGCTGTTGGGCGTGTTGGAGGCCACGCCTTTATAACCGGGCATAGCCACCGGCCCCACCATGGACCGCTTAACGGCTTTGGAGGAGGCGGACTTGGCGTCGTCTATGATGGCTTTTCCGTTCAGCACGCCTGCGGTGCGGCTGCCCTCGCCGCCGCCGAAAAAGGAACTTACCCCGCGCAGCGCGGCCTGCATCTTGGGGATGGGCGTGGGCGCGCCGGACGACTGGGCGGCCGCGGAAAAAGCGGCGCGGCCGGAATCCTTCATGGCGTCGCGCATGCTCATATCGGGCGGCGGCGCGGACATCACCGGCGGCTGCGCCGGCTGGGAACCGAGTATAAGCGAGGCGGGGTCACGGGAGCTCAACGGCGTTATAATCTCGCCGGAACCGTCGGCGGATCCCTGGCTGAGAGCGTTTATGCCGGGCTCGTAAAGGCCCGCCATGGCGGAGCCGTCGCGCGAGCCGAAGCCCGGGGCGAGCAGGTTGTCCGCGGAAGGCTTTGACATCACGTATTCGGCCACCGGGGCCATAACCAGGACGCTCAGGCCCAGGCCCACAAAAGCCATATCCTTGCGGGACAGGTTCTTCAGCCTGTCCATTATCCCGCCGGCGGCGCGGGACAGCATCGGCGTTTTGCCGAAAAGTGAAGATTTTTTGAACGGGACGCCGCCCCTTGCCGCTAACGGCGCGCCGCCTTTGCTCTCATCCTCGTTATTGTAGAGGTTCATAACCGCCTCCAAAAACCGAATTTAAGTTTACCGATAACAGACCGCAACCGAGCTGAAAACAACGCCGGGCTTCTTCATGCTCTTCTAAATTATACCATACCGCATGCGGGGCGCGCTTACAAGTGTCGTTAGGCCCTGCCCGCCATAGGTCTTTGTGCCCATTGGCCCCGCTCCGGAGACGGGGCCCTGAAAAAACCGCGGCAGGAATGAATTTACTTCGGGAAGACCTCATTATTTCAGCAGCGGCGCCGCCGCCTGGTACGCTATCCCGCCTGCTATAGCGGCGAACACAAGAAGGAAAGCTATGGCGACAGCGCCGACGCCGGTAAAGCAGAGCACTATGGCGGTTACCGACAAAACCGCCCCGACTATGATGGTCAGAATATCCGCCGCACACTCCAAATCCCCGCAGTCCAGGACCATACTGGTATAGGTACTGCATGTGATTTTCTGCGTATTTACAGACCACGAGGGATCCGGTGAGCACTTCTGGTTTATCTTGTCGGTGGTGGAATTCGCCTCTTCGCAAAGTTCTATCAACCCGCCCTCCTTTTTGAACGGGTCATTCCACTTATCAATGGTGCTGTCGCTATCACAGCAGTTCGGAGGATTTTCATAGTCAAAAGTATCGCCGAGGTCAATCATTTTCTGGGTAACTTCGGCGTGGTGCGCGGCAAGCCGGTCGCACTCCGTAGCGGTTGTGTCCATCTCCCCCAGGCTGCCCATGACGCCATCGGCAAAAGAACTGCTGGGAACGGATGGCGCGATATCATCCCCCACCGCCAGGGTGTCGGCGTCCACGCTGTTGCCGTCATACGTTGACCCCACATAAGAAGCCTGGTACTCAGGAACATTGGTGTTCATGGCCGTAAAGATCATGGTGGCGGCCTGCGTTACCTGGAACCGCGCCGTTTTGTTGCCGGACCGCAAATGGCCCAGCGCCTGCGAGCGCCGCGTTTTGCCCATCACGTTCCTCCAGGCAAATCCGGAAACGCGGCCCATCTTGCCGTTCATTTTTACGGGCGAACCCGGTACCGGCACGTTCTCCCCCGCCCTGGTCATCACCTGGTTATAGATTCCGCCGCCCTTCTCCGCGGCCCCGCCCCGGGCGCCGAGCATGGCGCGGTTGGCGTAAGGCCCGGGCGCGCCGCCCTGGCGGTCGCCCAGGTTCTGGCCCATGAGGTCGCCATAAACCCCGCTTTCGCCGCCACCTGGCATATTGCCCAATATCCCCGTCAGGTCAACGCCGGCGCCGGCGTCGCCGCTGGCGCGTTCTTCGGCGTTAACAGCGCCCTTAACCTTACCCGGCCCCGCTGGCTTGCCGTCGTCCTTTATTACCGGCGGGCCAAAAACATCGCCCCCGCCGCGCAGCATGGCCATTGTGGAGGTGGCGCCGGCCGGCGGCAGCGGGGCGTTAGCGGCGCGCAGGTATTTTTCCCAGAAGGAAGCTTTGGCGCCGCCGCCGCTTACCGGCCGCATGTCAGGCACATTAGCGGCGGGCGTTTCTACGCCTATGCCTGCCGCGCGCAGCACCGCCGCAACGGCGGGAAAGGACAGAACGCTGTTAAGCCTGTCTCCGGAAACCAGAAACGGCACTGAAACCAGAACGGCAACGAACAGGGCCGCCACATACCGGCCGCGGCCGCCAAGCAGCAGCAGAAGCAGGGCCAAAGCGGACTTGCGCTTGTTCCGTTCAAAAAATTCGCTGCCCATATAACCGCCTCCACAATACCGCCGTGTTTCCCCGCCGCGGCCGGCCGCGGCGTTCCCGCAACCGATGGCTCATACCGCTATCTTGTCTCCTAAAGCGCTGGCAATCAACTTCAGCAGAAAACCAGCGGCAAAAAACGCGGATGCGGGAGCCATAGCAGCGGCCATTATATTCCCCCAACAACCCAATGCGGCGGCGGTGCCTGCCGCCGCGGCCCCAAGCCCGTAGATGGCGGCCATCCATCCCTGCTCATGCTTTATACCTATATCCCAAACAGCTATTTTCATGGCCCAAACCGCGGCGGCGGCGCCAAGGCCACA
>MGVB01000091.1:4054-9291 GCA_001800275.1 Elusimicrobia bacterium RIFOXYA12_FULL_57_11 | reverse complement strand
GTCATCCGCCGGCACCGGGCATTTAAGGCGCAGGCGGTAATTGTGCGCCGACGAATAAAAATGGCAGACAAGTTCAAAGCGCGGCTCCCGCGGGAGGTAATCCACGGCGGCAAGGTCCATCAGGAAGTCGAACCCGAGTTCCTTTTTCAGGAAAACGGCCGTTTCGGCGAGGGTTTCTTTTTTTATTACCGCGGTTTCGTCGCCGCGGAAGGCGTGCGTCTCCAGCACGGCGTGCGGGAATCTGGCCTTGAGCGTGTCCAGCAGGTAGCTTGTCATCTGTACTTCCTGTCCAGCACGGATTCACCCGCTACTTTCTGCTGAAGTTTTATAAGGGCGTCCAGCACCGCCTCCGGGCGCGGCGGGCAACCGGGAATATAGATGTCGACCGGGATGATCTTGTCTATCCCCTGTACCGTGGCGTAATTGTCGTAGAAACCACCGGAGGTGGCGCAAACGCCGAAGGAAACCACCCACTTCGGCTCGCACATCTGGTCGTAAACACGCTTCAGGACGGGCGCAAGCTTTTCGTTGACCGTGCCCACTACAAAAAGCACGTCGGCCTGGCGCGGGGAGAAGCGCGGATACTCTGCGCCGAAGCGGGAGATGTCGTAGGCTGAGGCGAACACCGACATATACTCCATTCCGCAGCAGGCGGTTACAAACGGGTACTGGAAGAAAGAATACTTCCTGCCCCAGTTGACGGCGGCGTCGAGGCGGGTGGTAAGGAAAGAGTGGCCTAAAGCTGTTTCTAATCCCATTCAAGGGCCCCGCTTTTTATTGAGTAGACAAGGCCCGCGGCCAGGACGGTCAGGAAGCCGCCCATGGCGTAAAACGCGCCCGGCCCCAGCTCCCGGAAGGACACGGCCCAGGGATAAAGGAAGGCGATCTCTATATCGAACATTACAAAAAGCACGGCAACGAAGTAGAAATTCACCCTGGCCATGCCGCGCGTTTCCATGGCGGGCGGCATGCCGCATTCAAAGGGTTCCTGCTTTACCGGGGTTTTCTTTTTCGGTCCGAAGAGCAGGGACAGGAGAATCATACCTGCGGCGACGACAAGGCCGGCCCCCGCTGTAATAAACACGCCAATGTATTCCCGCATGATGGTTATTATACTAAAAACTCCCGGCGCCCCGGCGGCAGTCCGGCCCATGGACGATGGGGTTTTTCTGCGGGTTCGCAATGCCGCGGGAATGGGTCATTAGGGTAAAAATGAACTGGTACCAAAGACCACGATTTCTTGCCCTTTTGCCTTAAGATTGGAGTGGCGTTATAATGGCACTATCATATATGCAAAAAATATTCCAGGAGGACAAAGTGAAAATAATCCTGATAGCGGTATTTGCAGTTCTGCCGGCTTCCGTTTTTGCCCAGGCTGTGGACGGAACCCTTGAGATGGTTGAGGGGCTTAGCGTTTCGGCCGGTTCAAATACTGACCTCGCGATTGTTAAAGAGGATGCATCCAAGCCGTTCTCTGCGGCGGTGACCGGCCCCACGGGTGTGCGTCCCCCCCGTCCCGGCAGCGGTACACAGCAGCACCCCGGCAGCAACCCTCCCGGCCATGTGAATCCCCCGGGCAACCACAATAATCCGGGGAACCACAACAACCCGGGGAACCACAACAATCCCGGCAACCATAATAATCCCCCGGTCGTTATAGTGCATCCTCCCAACCAGTACCACCCCGGTTATTATAATCAGTATCACCCCGGGTATCACAATCCCAATTACCCCGGCAATTACTATCCCGGGTACTCGGGCCCCAGCCACGAGTATACTTCTCCGGTGGTTTCAGAGCCTATGAGCCAGAAGGCTATGATAATAACCGCGGTCGTGATTGTGGCGCTGGTATTGCTGCTGATCCTGGTATAACGAAGAAGTCGATAAAGAAGCGCTTCCCGGTTAAATTCCGGGAGGCGCTTTTTTGTTGTTGCCTAACAGCAGGTTAAGCGCGTGCATGGCGTTCTTGGTAAGCCGCGCGTCGGTAAGACCCTGCCTTATTGCGCGGGCCTGGTTTTCCGTGCCCCAGGCTTCCCCTCCGGTTTTCTTAAGCCTGGCGCAGATCTGGGCGGTTACCCGGGCAATTTCCACGGGCTGGGGAGCGGGAGTTCTTTTTCTGGAGGTCAGCGGCTGCATGGACCCGCGGGCAGCCAGTTCATAAGCGACCACCGCTACAGCCTGCCCAAGGTTCATCGATGGCTGTTTTTCTCTTGTTGGAATATTGATTATCGCGCCGCAGAAGGAAAGGTCCTCTTTCGTCAGTCCCGTTTTTTCGGGCCCGAAAACTATGCCTGTCCTGACCGCGCCGCTGCCGGCAATGTATGCTGGGACCTCTTTTAATAATATTACATCCCTCTCCGGCTTGTTGCGATGCAGAGACGAGGTGCCCAGGAGCAGGGAGCAGTCGGCCGCGGCTTCCGGTATGCTGTTGAATATGCGGGCGCCATTTATTATTTCCATGGAATCTATGGCGGAAACCGAGGCTTCCGCCCGCCAGATGTTTGCCGCTTCGTTCCAGTCTGATTCGAAAGCGCTTACAAGGACCAGGTCAGTAAGGCCGAAGTTCGCCATAGCGCGGGCGCAGGCGCCGATATTGTCGGGGTTGCGCGGTTTTACAAGGATGACTTTAATCGCCAGGTTCATATAAGGTCCGTTAGCCTGCCGGAGCGATTCCCCCGGCCTCATACTTGCGCGGCTATATGGTTACTTTTTCTTGATGCGAAAATCGCGCAGTTTATATATGCCGGGGTTAAGCTGTGGGGCGTCCGGTCTGTGCTGGGTCAGCACAAAAAACGACGCCGCCCCGGGGAAACGGGTATGTAGAATGTTCGAGTTCGCGGGTTCGTTCTCAAATATCGCCACTACTTCACCCAGCCGGTGGATGTAGCCGCTTACTTCTTTTTTAAAAAGTTCGTCATCCTGTTCAGATTCTTTTTTTACTATGGTCATTGTGCCTGCAACGCCCACGGGGAAACCGTAAAGCCGCAGCACCTCGGTTGTTCCCACCAGCATCCGGCCTACGTCGCGGCCGGTGAGGTAAATTACCGTGGCGCCGGCTTTGTGGACGCGTTCCACGTAGGCTTTGGCGCCAAGTATGGGCATGTCGTATTTCTGGTAGTCGTCGGAAAAAAAGCGCCGGGCCCATTCCTGTTTTATAAAAGCGATCTCGGCCGGGTGGCGGACCCCCATTCTCTTCAGGGTGGTGTCCAGGCTGTAATCCACGATCGAAAGGTCCTGGAATGTTTCAAAGGCCGCGGCCAATTCCGGGGCTTTATTATCGAACTTCTCCGAAATTTCGCGCAAAATGAAAATAGTCCTGGTGCGGTTATCAAACAGCGTTCCGTCCAGGTCGAAGATCGCCAGGGTGGACCGGCCGGCCTCCGTGCCTTTTTGTATCGCGCGTATGACTTTTTCCAGGGCCGGCGCGGCGCAGCCGCCTTGTTGCGCGGAGTGGTTTACGGTTTTCATGGGTTGCCCTCTATTTTTTCCCCGGGCCGAGGTAACTGCCGGTATGCCCGTCCAGATAATACCGGAGTGTCCCGCAGTCCACGGTCCATATCAGGTTGTGCCCGGCGAACGGGGTAAATTTTGGCTTGAAATTCTGCAATTTCATTGAAATGGTGGAGTGCGACTGTGCGCATTTGGCGGGAGTTCTGGAAAGCGCGAAGTCGCTGTCTTTGAATGTAATCGGCAACGGGAAAAATTTATTGAAACTGCCGGTCGCCCCGTCGAAATCTACTTCTTTTACGCTGGTTTTGTTCTTGCAGCCTCCGAAGGTCATATTGTCCGCGAAGGTGTAGGTCCAGCCGTCGTCCGGGCCAATGCACCTGGCGCTGCCGGTTTTGTCCACCAGCGTCTCTATCAGCATCAGTTCCACAGGCTGCTGCCCCCTTCCCCTTTCTTTCATTTTCCTGCGGATGGTGTCCACGGCAAGCTTTGTGTACTTCCCGGCCGTGTCGGCGCCTTTCAGCGCTTTCGCCGGCGCCCGGCCTTCGGCTCCGGTTTTGGCGTAGTTGCCCCATGTTTTTTTACCGTCGCAGCCGGTAAAAATTTTGGTCCGGCCCTGTGAAACCGTCCAATAACAGCCCGCGGGGCGTCCGTCGCTACCTGGCAAATACGCTGCCTTCAAGTATATTTCACGGTTTCGCGCCGTTCCGGTCCCGGTAAAGGCGCCGTCCTTCGTTAATTTTGCAAGTATGGTCCTGGAATCCGCCAAAAACGCGGGCAGTGCTTTTGTGGATTCTTCGGATCGGTTTTCCGGCTCATGTTTCGAGGCGTTGGTAAACTCGGTGCCGCAAACGTTGATTATCAGCCATCCGCCGGAACTTCTTGAGTAGAATTTGTAATGCCAAACGTTCGAGAAAGATTTTCCTACGCACGGGATATTCCCCTCCGGGTCCGTGAAGCCTTCAACCTCCACAAGGACGGCTCCTGCGGCCCTTATTTTCGCCGCCGCGGCGGCGGTATCCATGCCTTCCAGGTGCGTTGCCCCCAGGGCGGCCCGGGCCGCAATAGTCATAAATATGACGAGCAGCGCCAATGCCGGGCATGTTCTCATGGTTTTCTCCGCTTATCTTTGCTGCGGCATATTTCAAGAAAATCAAGCAGCTTTTTCTCGCTGAGGCCCAGGCCCAGCGCGCCATTGAGTCGTTTGGAGAGTTTTCCCTTGCTGAAAAACAGGATTGTTGGAACCACCTCAATGGAAAAAGTGTCCTCCAGGCCTGGCAGGTCGTCCGTGGATACGGTCAGGAATGTTCCAGAGCGGGCAGCGGCCTGCTTTTTGAAAGTTGGCTGGAACGTCGTGCAGAACGGGCACCAGGAAGAGTGGAAGAGGATAAAGATGTCCTTGCCCGTGGAGATTATGTTTTTTAGATCCAGATCACATTCTATCTTTTTCATTAAAATCCGGAGGCGTCATGGGTGCGCAGGTATTCGAGGGCGTTTTTAGCGGCCGCCTGGTGCGCCTCCTTTTTATTTTTGCCCGTACCCAGCCCCAGTGTTTTTTTGCCTATGTAAACCCGCACGGTGAAAAGTTTATTGTGTTCCGGCCCCTCTTCTTGCAGGAGTTCATATCCCGGCGGCTGTTTGTGGCGTTTTTGTATTTGTTCCTGCAGGCCGCTTTTATAGTCCGCGTCCATGTCTTCCGGAACCTGAGAGGCAAGCCAGTGGGTAATGACCCTCTGCGCCGGCGGCAGCCCGCCGTCCAGGTACACGGCTCCGAGTACGGCTTCCATTGC
>MGVB01000091.1:0-4042 GCA_001800275.1 Elusimicrobia bacterium RIFOXYA12_FULL_57_11 | reverse complement strand
GCTCTGCCGTTCCTTTCCGCCGCTCAACTGTTCTCCCGCGCCCAAGAAAAGGTGCTCTCCCAAACGCAAGGCGGCGGCCCAGCGGGCCAGGTTGGCCCGCGATACAATGGCTGATTTTGCCTTTGAGAGATAGCCCTCGTCTTCGGAGAGATGTGTGCGGAAAAGATAACAGGATACTACCAGCCCCAGTACGCTGTCTCCGAGGAACTCCAGGCGCTCGTTGTCCCCGGGGGAGCCGCGCTCGGCCGCGTGGGACTTGTGCGTCAGGGCTTCGTCGAGCAGCTTTCCGTTTTTGAATTTGTATCCTATTACTTCTTCAAGAAAAGCCATTAAAAAACGTCAATCTTTTTTTGCGTTTTTAATGTAAACTACCGCTTCTCCAACGGTTTTTATTTTTTCCGCGTCTTCATCCGGGATTTCAATGTCGAATTCCTCTTCAAGAGCCATTACGAGTTCTACGGTATCGAGGGAATCCGCGCCAAGGTCCTGTACGAACTGTGCCTTCTCCGTAACTTCCGAAGAATCAACAGCCAGCTGTTCCGTTATTATTTTTTTAACCCGTTCTTCCAAGTTTTCTATAGCTGCCATTACTTTGTCCTCCTGAAGTTTTTGTTTGCGCTGGAATCACATGTACAACCCGCCGTTAACCGACAGCACCTGGCCTGTTATGTACGCGCTGTCCCCTCCGGCCAGGAACAGCGCGGCTTTTGCCACCTCGGCCGGCTCACCCATGCGGCCCAGTGGAATCATTTCCGAGATTTTCAGTTTTGCCTCGTCTTTGAGCCCTTCCGTCATGCGTGTGCGGATGAACCCCGGCGCCACCGCGTTCACCAAAACGTGGCGCGGGGCAAATTCGCGCGCCAGGGACTTTGTCAGGCCGATAAGGCCGGCTTTGGAGGCGGAATAGTTGGCCTGCCCGGCCTGCCCGGCCTGTCCCACCACCGAGGAAATGTTTATTATGCGCCCGGTGCGGGCTTTTAGCATCGGTTTGGCCGCCGCTTTTGCCATCAGGAACGCGCCCTTAAGGTTGACGTCCATGACGGCTTCAAAATCCGCGGCTTTCATCCGCAGCACAAGGTTGTCGCGGGTGATGCCGGCATTGTTAACCAGTATGTCTATCTTCCCGAAAGCTTTTTCCGTTTCAGCTACGGCTGTTTCGCAATCCTCTTCTTTTGAAACATCCATCCCTATTGCGATAGCCTTAGCGCCCGTCTTCGCAGTTATTGCCGCTGCAGCTGTTCGGGCTTCCTCGTGGGAAAGGTCCCCTATGGCTACGCAGGCACCCTCAGCAGCGAAAACTTCGGCGATCTCAAAGCCTATTCCGCGGGCCGCGCCGGTGATAAGGGCCGTTTTTCCTTCCAGACGTTTCACCGGCCCTCCCCGGGTGAAGGGGCGGCAGCGTCTGCAAGGGACGTGTCGGCGTCTCTGGCGACAGAAATCCTGTCCTTGACCAGTTCCATCTGTTTTTTTATCTGTTCTATCATGCCCGCGGTCGCAAGTTCCCCGCCGCCGCGGATGGCGTTGTAGATAGTGTTGGCGGTCACCCGGCCGTGGCATACCAGTACCACTCCGTTCACTCCCAGAAGCGGCGCGCCGCCGTACTCGTCGACAGTCATTTTTTTCTTAAGGTCGAGGAAAACGCCGCGCATAAGCAGGGCGCCTATCTTGCAAATGAGCCTGCCTTGTATCCGGTCCTTAAGCATTTTAAAAATAACTTTCCCCGCGCCCTCGTAAAGCTTCAGGGCGACATTTCCTGTAAATCCGTCGGTCACCACAACATCGGTAAGGCCTTCGGGGATATCGCGGCCTTCTACCGGCCCGTGGAAATTCAGTCCCATGTTCTTTATGAGCGGCAGCGTTTCCTGCACGAGAGAGTTTCCCTTCGTCTCCTCCTCTCCTATCGAGAGCAGACCGACAGACGGGTTTTCTATGTTAAAAAGGAACTTCATATATATCGCGCCCATTACGGCGAATTGGGCCAGGTGCCAGGGCTTGCTGTCCATGTTGGCTCCGGCGTCAAGCAGCAGCGTGGTCCCCCTCAGCGTGGGCAGCGGGGCCGCTATAGCGGGCCGGATCACTCCGGGGATCCGCTTCATTTTAAGCAGGGAAGCTACCATTATCGCGCCGGAGTTGCCGGCGGAGATGAGCGCGTCGGCTTTGCCTTCCTGGACAAGTCCCGCCCCTACCATCAGGGGTGAGTCCGGTTTCGCGCGGCATTCGCCTACCGGCTCGCTGGCCATATCTATAAGCTGCGGGGCGTGTACTATGCGTATCCGTTCCGGATTTTCCTGGCCGAGGCGGCGCAGCCCCTCGCGGATCTCCGGGTCGCGGCCTACGAGGATGATTTCGTGCGGCAGTTTTTTTACGGCCAGCAGGGCGCCTTCAAGATTCGGCCCTAGGCCGAAATCTCCGCCGTGAGCATCAAGCGCTATTCGCATGGACTTTCCGTTACCTGTAGGCTGTGTGTTATCAGGCCAGGGCTTAACCTTTCTGGAACGAGATACCGCTGATACTTATCTGCATTCGGGTCCCGCTCTCCGGCCATCAGGGGCAGTTTTATTTTTGTTCCCCGCCCGTTTCTTTCTTGGGGGCTTTTTTCGTTACTTCCACCTTTCCGTTGTAGGAACCGCAGGAAGGGCAGACGCGGTGGGATACCCGCAGCGCGCCGCACTGGCCGCAGGGGGCAAGCTCTTTTATTTCCAGTTTCCAGTTTTGGGAGCGCCGGGAATCACGGCGGGCACGGGTATGTCTTCTTTTGGGATTTGGCATTTGTTTGCACCTCTTGCTGAGTCTGTAAAATAGCTTACTTTTTGGGCTTGCCGCCGCCTTTCGGCGGGGTATCCTTTTTTACCGCAAATTTCTCGAGTGCTCTGAAAGGCAGGGACTTGTCCATTACGCACGAACAGGATTCCTTGTTCAGTTCTATTCCGCACTGAGGGCAGCGCCCCTTGCAGCTCTCTGAACATACGACTTTCAGCGGCACGAGCAGGGCTGCAGTTTCCCTTATCAATTCGCGCGCGTCTATATATTCTACCGTATCGGGGTACAGCTCGTCAAAAGAATCGGAAAATGTACTGGTCACCGGGGCTGCGCAGCGGGCACACTCCAGGTGCATTTCCACGTTCACCCGGCCTTCCATCAGGATGGGGCCGTCCACTACGGAGAAAGTCAGCTCCACCCGCAGGCTCTTCAGCGTTTCCGGTGTACTGAAGGCATCCATGAAAAATGACAGCGCAGGAACAACGGCCAGTTTAAGCGTGCCTTTCTCGCGTATTTCCGTGCACTTTATTATTAACGGGTCATTCTCTTGCATGGGCGTATAAGATATCAACTATACGGTGCCGAGTCAACCCGCTGAAGGTGGTTTCAGGTTTTATCTTGCCCGTGAACTGCAGTTTCCGCTATGGCATAGGGGGGCTTGCGGTTCGCGCTGTGGTAGGTGCGTATCATGACTTCGGCAAGGAGTCCTATGAACGCGAATTGTATCCCCGCCAGCGCCATGAATACCGCCAGCAGGAACAGCGGCTGGTCTTTTACGAAGATCCCGTTGAAAATTTTGTTATGGAGCGTCCAGGCAGCCATTGCCAGCGCTGCGGCTTCCAGCCACAGGCTTATCCCCCCGAACAGGTAGATGGGCTTGGTAATGAACTCCCCCATGAATTTTACCGTCAGCAGGTCCAGTACCACCTTGAACGTGCGGGTGAGGCCGTATTTGGAGCGCCCCGCGCGCCGGGGCCGGTGGTTGACTTCCAGCTCCGTGATTGACGCCCCGGCGTAGTTAAGTATGGCCGGCAGGAAGCGGTGCATTTCCCCGTAGAGGTCGGCGTCTTTCAGAAAACGGGCCCGGTAAATTTTAAGCGTGCAGCCGAAATCATGCAGCTTTACTCCCGTAGCGGCGGCTATAATGAAGTTCGCCGCCCGGGAAGGCAGCCTGCGTGAAAAAAAATTATCCATGCGCGTCTTGCGCCAGCCGCTGACTACGTCGAGACCTGCGCTGGCGGCTTTAAGCAGCGCGGCAATATCGGCCGGATCGTTCTGCCCA
>MGVB01000090.1 GCA_001800275.1 Elusimicrobia bacterium RIFOXYA12_FULL_57_11 | reverse complement strand
GCAGCACCCGGCCGGTCTTAAGCTCTATAAGCCGGGCCAGCACTTTAAGGTTTTCCCCGTCCGCAAAGACCACCCCCGTCACCACCGCGTCCAGCGAAAGCATATGCCCCAGGCTTTCGGCCCTGCCGCCCATGCCGCCCGAAGCCGAAGCGAGCCGGGTTTCTTTCATTACCCGGGCCAGCAGCGCCCGCTCTATAAGCGCGGTGGTTTTTGAGCCGGCCAGGTGCAGCCCTATTTTTTCGGCGGCGTATTCGGTGTCGTTGCGGCCGGCGCCGCCTTTGGCGGAAAACTCCAGCACGGCTATTTTCTTTATAAGGTTGGCTTCGGCGGATTTCAGTATCTGCGCGGAAAGGCTTTCATAACCGCCGGCCGCCGCCAGCGCCGGCAGTAAGACAAAGGCGCAGGCCGCCGCCAGTCCCGTCGTAATTTTCAGTCCTTTGTTTTCCATACATTTGTCCCCGGCACACATAGCATACCGTGCCCGGTTAATGGAAACTTCAGGTCAAGTTCAGATTTTGTTCAAATATTTGAGTCCGCAGGAAAGCAGCGCCGGGCAGACGGGTATTTCAGGAGCAATTATACAGGTAACTCCCAGCGAGGGCGGTCTGTCCCGGGTTTAGTTGCTCAACTAAACCCGGAACAGGCCACCCAGTCTTTAGCTGTTTACAGTGGGAAGGAAAATTGTGAATTCGCTGCCCTGGCCGGGCTCGGTGCGCGCTTCCACCCAGCCGTTATGCTGCCTCACAACCCCGTAAACAAAGGACAGCCCAAGCCCCGCGCCCTGGCCTTTTTGCTTGGTAGAGAACAGGGGCTCAAAAAGACGCTCGAATGTTTCGGCGCTCATGCCCGCGCCGCTATCCTGTATGGAAATCTTTATAAAGACAGTTCCCGCCGCCGCCTGGTCCGGCGCCTTGACGGCCGCGCCTTCAAGCCGCTCAACACAGGAACTTATAACCGCCGTGCCGCCTTTGGGCATAGCCTCGCGCGCGTTAAGCAGCAGGTTCGCCAGCGCCTGCTCCAGCTGCAGGGCGTCTCCCGTGATGCCGGGCAGAGCGGGCTCCAACCGCGTTTCAATATTAAAATTCCCCGCCGGGAGCCGTTCCGCCCTCTCTAAAGCCTTTCCTATTATCCCGTTAACCTCACAAGGCGCTTTATGCAGCATCTGCCGGCCGCCAAAAGCTATAAGCTGCCGCCCCAGGACTGCGGCTTTGGCGACTGAGGAGCGTATTTCCTGCAGGTCCTGCGCCAGGAGATCGTCTTTTTTAAGCCCGTTCATAGCCAGGGTGGCGTAACCTTCTATGGCCCCCAGTATATTATTGAAATCGTGCGCTACTTTGCACGACAGGCGGCCGAGAGCCTCCATTTTTTTCTTTTCCGGCAGACATCCTGCCTCTCTCCGGATTTGTTGGTCCATACGTCCTCTTTATTCGAATTTGTACCCGTGCCCAGTCACGCTTATCAGCCGGGCGGCCAGCTTGGGCCCTAATTTTTTCCTCAGGGAAGACACATGTGTCTCAACCGTATGCGGGTTGTCGTAGGTAGCCATATCGTAACCCCATACGGTTTCCAGCATATAAGGAATGCCAAGTATCCTCCCCTTTTTTTCCAGCATCAGGGTAAGCAGGTCAAATTCTTTGCGGGTAAGGCCCACCGGCTTGCCGCCCAATTTTACAGTGCGGGCGGCGGGGTCCAGCTCAAGCCCTTGTTCTTTTATTTTTTTAGCGACAGGGCCAGAACCGGCGCCATAGCGCCGCAGCACCGCGTTTATCTTGGCCGCCAGCACGGAAAAAGCGAAAGGCTTGGTAAGGTAGTCGTCCGCGCCTTTATCGTACCCGGAAACGATGTCGGCCTCTTCCGTTTTCCCGCCTGAAATTATTATTACCGGCACCGCGGCGGTCTCGGCCGAACATTTTATGGCCTTGCACAACCCGAAACCGTCCAGCCCCGGCAGCTCCACATCCGCCACTATCAGGTCCGGCTTTGAATCACGCGCCAGCATAAGCGCCTCGGAGCCGTTGTCCGTAAAAATAACGATAAAACCGCGATTCTCAAGGTAACGCCGCATAACGTCCAGCATCTTGCGGTCGTCTTCAACTAAAAGTATTTTTTTAGGCATAACAGCACCCTCGGGAACATTCTATCAAAAGTTTGCATCAACACTTCCGCTGTCAGGCGGGTAAGCAGGAATATTTTCCAATCAGCTCAAGCAGCGCGCAGTTTCTCCGCGTGTCCGCAGCAAGCGGGACGCCGCCCAAGCGTGAAATGACGATCAGTGCGACCAGCTTCGGCCGCAATTGCGGCCAACCGTATGGCGACAAATGTTTTTACGTCTTTGTTCATGGGTCGCTTGCCGCAGCTTACCTGCCCAGGGAATATTAGCAATTATCTGCAGGTTGCCTAAGCCTTAGCTTGCGCGGCACACCATGCCGCCCCCGCCTGCTTTCTTCCGTTATGCCACAACCGCCTCATCGCTGTTTATTTTTAATACGGGGAGCCGCCAGCAGTTTACGCACCGCTCCGCAGAAGTCATCCACGCTGAAAGGCTTTGCCAAGCACGTTAATTTATTAAGCGCTATCCATTCGACAAGCGTTGGATTCAGGACATCGCCGGTAACGAACATTACGTTCGGGGGAGAGGGCATTTTTGCGGCCGCCGCATAGATATCCTGTCCCTTCAACGTCCCCATTTCTATATCGGACACGACAAGATCATAATCTCCGGCCAGCAGCATTCTTAAACCTTCGCGGGGATCGCCGGCGGTTTCCGCCAGATTACCTTCCCCTTTGACCAGCCTGTACATAAGCGGAAGAATGTCTTCCTCGTCGTCTATTATCAGCACCTTCTTCCCGGTTATCCGCTCAGGCGCAGACACGACTTCGTGCGCGCTTATTTTTTTCGCGGGCTGAAGCTCAACGCAAAACGCCGTTCCGGTGCCGGGCCCGGAAAAAAGCAGCGACAGCGCTCCGCCGTGTTCTTCTACTATCCTCTTGCAGATCACAAGCCCGAGCCCCGTGCCCTTCCCGTCGGTTTTTGTGGTAAAGAAGGGCTGGAACAACCTGTCCGTGTCCCGGCGGGAAATTCCGCCTCCCGTATCATGAACCACGGCCCTGACTTTTCCGCCCTCGAAAGCAGAGGTGATACTTATCTCCCTGGGCCCGGTATTCGCCGCCACGGCGTCGCACGCGTTGCCCAGAAGGTTCACGAAAACCTGGCCCATCTGCTGCGGGTCCATCGCGACAGGGGGCAGGTCCGCGCCCAGCCTGCATACGATCCTTATACTTTCGGTCTTCTCCAGCTTATAGCGCATGAGGCCCAGGGTATCCTCTATAACCTCATTTATGGAACAGACCGTTTTGCGGGTCTGCCCCTGCCGCACAAAATTAAGCAGGGTGCTCACTATGGCGTGACAGCGCTTGGCGCTTTTCACGATACACGCAAGGTCCTCCTTAAGGGTCTCGGGCGGCTCTGCGGCCCGGCCAAGGAGCTCCGAATAACCCACTACCGACGTAAGCGGATTGTTAAGTTCATGCGCGATGCCCGAAATAAGCTGTCCCACAACCGAAAGCTTTTCGGTCCTTATAAGCTGGGCCTGCAGCATGGTCTGCGCGGTCAGGTCGCGTATCACCACGCTCCATTCCCGCCCCTGGACCTCCCGCTCAATGGGCGTAAGGGTTACGCTGAGATTAGTCTGGGCTCCGGTTGCGGCATGCCTGCCCAGGACCATAAAATCCTTTACAAAACCCGCGCGCGCCAGCTCGGCGCGCAGGAGCCGTGCCTCTTCGGGCGGGAAAAGAGGAAATATCGAGTTCCCGGCCATGTCCTTTGACTTGACGCCGAAGAGCTGCTCCGCGCTCCGGTTCCAGATAGTAACGCGAAAGTCTTCGTTTAGGCCCGCTATGGCGTCGGCCGTGCCGTTTATCGTGGTCCTGTAGCGTGTCTGCGATTCCATAATATTATCGAACAATTCCGCGTTTTGCAGGGCCAGGCCGGTAGTATTGCAGAAAATGGACAGGTTTTCCATATGCTCATCGGTTATTGGTTTGCTCGAATGCCAATTGTCTACCGCCACTATACCGTAGACTTTTTCGCTCCCGAGAATAGGGACCAGGCAAAAGGCCTTGCTGGCGGTTTCCTTAAGGAACCCCGGATTACATTTAGGCTCTTTCTCCGGGACATTCACATTTACGGGTTTAGCCGTCCGGGCGACATGCGCCAGGATATCGCTGGAATCAAGCGGAATGACTCTCTTGCAAAAATTCACGTCGGTAAGCCCCGAATCGGCCATCCCGAAAGAACACTTGCCGTTCAGGGTTTTGGCGATCGGGTCTACCCAATAGAGCAGCCCCCGCTCAAAGCCAAGCCCGGTAACCGAAGCCTCCAGGCAGATGCGGCAGATCTCATCTACGTTCAGTTTCTTCAGGATGGAGCCGCCCATTTTCTGCAGCGAACAAAGCTCCCGTATGCGGTCCTGCAGTTCTTCCGAGCGCTGTTTTATCGACCCGGCCATCTCATTAAAAGCGTTCGCAAGAACAACGAATTCCGCCGAATCCCCCACTTCCACCATGTAGTCCAGCTCGCCTTTTGAGAAATGTCCGGCGGCGCTCACCAGCGCCTTAATGGGTGAAAGCGAAAGCCTTATCTTCCTGTAAATAAACAACCCGACGCTAAGCCCAAAAAAGATCACAAACCCGAAAGTTGCCGCCCGTATCTGCGAAAGAGGTTTTAAAAAATCAGACAATTCCGCTATTACCGTTATGGAGAGGTCCGTGCCGGGGATATCACGGCCGGTCTTCAATATGGAACCACTCGCCTGTTGCGAAGCGCCCAAAACCACTTTATTGTCGCTGTCCGACACGAAAGAAAAACCGGACGCCCCCACGGTAAGCCTGTGAAGCGTCTCGGCCATGAAAGTCAGATCCGCCTCCAGATAAGCAACTCCCCTCAATTCCCCTGCGGGGTTATAAATCGGCCTGGCGTAGACCATGAACGGCGGCCTGCCGGCGGCATTCAGGACGCTTGAAATATAGCGGCCGGAAGGCCCGGCAGCCCGGGCTTGCTCAAAAAATTGCGGCCCGACGCTTTTTCCCGCTCCCGGGCCGAAGCGCGGGGCAGGTTCTCTTTTTTCTACCCGGCACAGTTCCGTTCCGCTCCTGTCCATGAGCCCCGCTGCCTGATGTACGCCAGTGCGGTTGATAAAAACGGAAGAAAATTGTTTAAACCCGGCTAAATACGCCGCCGCCTCCTCGTTAAGTCCGAAATCGCGGTTATTGAAATAATCCTGGATCAGCGGCACCTCCGAAAAAGACTCCAGATCGGAGGACCTTTGGGCAAAGAAGGCCGACAGTTGAGACGCCACCTCCTGTGCGGTCAGGTTTATTTCCCTGTTCACGCTCCTCAGGATCTCGCGTCTCGCGATATTGTAGGCGAGAAAACCGGAAAAAAGTATGCCGAGGACAGAAGCTGTTATCACCGGAAGGATAAGTTTCCAGGTAAAGGAGTTTTTTTGCATAACTTAAGGAGCCGCTATTCTTTGGCCGCCTGGACCGCCCGCTGCACAAGCTTTATGGCGGAAAATGGTTTATGAAAAATACCGTCCACGGTTTCCATAAAATACCCGCGCTCCTGCACGGTCAGTTTTTTCCCGGTTATCACCAGTACTTTTATCTGTTTGGACGAAGCGCCGGCCTTTAAGGTCCGGCAGAGGGTCAGCCCGTCCATTCCCGGCATAACAACGTCGAGGATAATCACCCTGGGGGGCTCGCGGCCCACAAGCATGAGCGCCTCCATGCCGTTCTGGGTGGCACGCACCTGAAATTCCGGCGCGTGCTCTTTAAAAGCCCTTGAAAGCATTACCAGTATTTCCGCGTCGTCGTCCACTATAAGGATGCCGGGTTTTCTTTCCGCTTCAAGAAGCTCAGGCGGGATGCGCATTTTATATTTTTTCAGAAAAACAAGGAGATCATTCTGGTATGCCCGCCGGTGCCCTCCCGGCGTGGTATGGGCGGCGAGCTCTTTGCGCTCTATCCAGCTTATCACCGTGGTATGCGCCACATTGCAGATCTTCCCCACTTCGAACGTTGAATATTCTTTTTCCTGCATCCCCCCCCCCTTTGCCGGACAACCGTTTATTCCAACCCTAACACAACTTGCGATCAAGCACGACAGTCGCATCAGGATTAGCCGGATCGATAGGCGGCGAGAATATCGACACGGCTTCCAGGCCATCCTTTCCCGCCTCAAATCTATGCCTTGTTCCGGGCGGAATAACCAGATAGTCGCCTTTTTTAAGCAGAATTTTTTTGCCGTTCAAAAATCCCGCCGCTCTCCCGCGTATAATGAAAACCAATTCCTTTGTCCTGGAATGCGTAACCTCCGGGGCGGAGGACCGGCACGGCAGTGATTCGTGCAGCATCGAAATATTGAACTGTCCGGCGGCGGGGATTTCCCTCATCTTCAGGTGGCCGAGAAGCTTCGCCGTAAGTCCGCTTATCCCGCCATGCAGGTATTCAGTGCTTTTTTTCATAGGCGTTCTCCCGAAAATGATCCATGTAAAAATACGGCATCCGGGACAGATAGGGAGTAAAACTCAGCTCTCTCCTGAGTCCGTAAATAGCCGTTTTCTGATAAGTGAAGACTCCCAAAGCGTTGTCGTAAACATATTTATCCGCCTTATCGGCGGTCTCTTTCGCCGCTTTCTCGTCGGTAGCGGCGACTATCTCTTTCAGCAGAATATCGATCTGCGGGTCCGCGCCCAGGCAATATGGGGACTTAGAGGAGAGAAGCATGGCCTGTATAAAATACGAATGGCACATTGGATCGGGAACGTCCCCTATCGCCATAGCATAACCGCCTCTGGCAAATTCCCGTATCGAGTCCGCGTCCGACACCGAAACTATCTCCAGCCGCACTCCGATGTTCCTGAATTCGCTGGCCGCGATCTTAGCTGTCCTGTCGGCGTTGGATTTCACCAGGACCTTTAGGGAAAAACCGGCCGGGTACCCGGCCCGGGCAAGGAGCTCTTTCGCCCTGTGGATATCGAACGCGTAGGGCGCCAGCGAAGCATTGTGCCCCAGCTCGCCTTCCATGCTGAACGTCGCTATGGGTTTTCCGTTCCCCAAAAGGTCGTAACGGATCAGACGTTCCTTGTTAAAAGCGTAATTCAGGGCTTTTCTTACGTCTAAATTGCTTAAAGGCCCGGTAGTCACGTTCAAAGAGAACGGCATGGTATAAAATGACGGTTTTTTCAGGACCGTCAGTTCATGATTTGTCTTCACCTTCAGCGTCTGGGTTCCGGGCACAGTTGTGATCAGCTCCACTTTTCCCTGAACGAGCGCGGCAAGCTGCTTGTCCTGCGCGATAAAATGGAATACCAACCCTTCCAGCCGGGGGTATCCCGTCATCCAGTAGCCGGGGTTGGAGGTAAGGACTATTTTTTCGCCTTTTTCCCATTCTTTAAAGACAAAAGCCCCGGTACCCACCGGATTGGCCGCAAAGTAATCCGCGCCCTTTTCTTTGATATACCCGGGCGGCACCATCAGAACAAAACCCGCCAGGCGGTTAAGCAGGACCCCGTCAGGTTCCCTGGTGATTATATCCACGGTGTCGGAGTCCACAACTTCCGCTCCCGCCATCGTGTCAATAAATGCCCGGGCAGGAAACCCCGTGGCGGGATCGAGGTAGCGTTCTATGGTGAATTTAACCGCCTCCGCCGTAAAGAGTTCCCCGTTGTGGAAACGCACCCCTTTTCTAAGGTTGAAACGCACGCGCAAGGGGTCCATTCTCCGCCAGGAGACCGCCAAAGCGGGCTCAATTTTTCCCTCCGGATCAAACCGGATAAGCCCTTCGAAGATCTGCTGGCAGATGGTATGATTCTTCTCTGAAAATTGCTTTTGCGGATCAAGGGTAAGCGGGTCGGAAATGTCATCGCAGAGATTAAGGACCCTGGAATCAGCCGCCCCGGCGGACAAGAATAGGAGTGTCATCACGGCAAGACAGGAAGACAGCCGGGAATTATACATTTTCATGGCTTCACGGCAACAAGAATACGGGAAGGATTTTCGGTTTGGGAACAGATGTGGCGTTCTTTTATGCCACGGAACCCGGCTTTTTTCAACCATGAGGAATATTCTTCAGAGGAATACACCCGGCCATTTTTAGTGTAGACGAGCATGTGCACGGAAAAGAGCGCGGAAAACAAAGGCGCCGTCTTATTGCCGTTCAACATAAAATCATGTATCACCACCTGTCCGCCTTTGCGAAGCGCCGCAAAAGCCTTTTTCAGAAGACGGAGGTTGTCCTCCGGGCCTTCGTCATGGGTGACATGAGAGAACAGGACAAGGTCATAGCGATCTTTACCGAAAGCGGAAGTGTGGTAATTGCCGGGCTTAAGCGTTATCCTGTCATGAAGCCGATGAGCTGCAATTATTTTCCGGGTGACCTTAAGCGTGCCTTTCAGGTCCATTATCACAGCTCTTGCCCCCGGGTTCGGGTTTCGTTCCAGAAAAGCGATACTGTAAGAACCCGGCCCGCCGCCCACATCCAGCATATCAGCCGCGCCGGACAGTTCAAGAGCGGAGGCTATCTCTTCAGCGGGCTTGCGGGCTATTTCACCCATCCCTTTTATATATTCGCCAAGAAACTTGGAACGCCCCGACAAAAGTTTGCCAAGAGCCACAGGCGGAACGCCGCTTTTAATGACGCTGCCAAGTTCGGACCAGGCATTCCAGATTATATCCTGATATTGCAGGTTATGCCCCAGATATTCCTTTTTCCCCGGAACAAGAAACCTGCGGGCCAGCGGCATATTGCGGTAAAAGCCGTTTTTCTTTTTAAGGAACCCCATCGCCGCAAGGGAATCGAGGAAGATGCCGGTCGCGCGCGGCTCCGTCCGCAGAGCCCGGCTTATTGCGCCCGCAGCCGCGGCATTCCGCGTCAGGCTGAACAGGTTCATGGACGCCGCCGTAAAAAGTATTTTAGCCTTGCGGTAACCGACTATCAGTTCTCCGATAACTTTGCGGTCAGGTTTCATTTTGCACATCCATCGAACATTTTTTCCAGCGACTGGATCCTGTGCCCGATAGGAGGCACTTCGAACAGGTCCACCGCGACGTCTATCACCGCGGGCCGGCCGCATTTTATCGCCTCGCCCAGGCACCTGGCCACGTCTCCGGGCTTCGAGGCCTCGAAAGCCTCCGCCCCGAGACCGGCGGCTATCTTGGAGATATTGAGCCGGCGGCCGAATACGCTGGTAGTGAACTTCCCCCCGAACTGTATCCGCTC
>MGVB01000089.1:4294-9325 GCA_001800275.1 Elusimicrobia bacterium RIFOXYA12_FULL_57_11 | reverse complement strand
AGCGCCAGGAGTATCAGGAAGAAAAAAACGCCGCTTCCTTTCCGTATCATTTGCAGTCCAGCAGATAATCCAGCAGCAGGCGCCTGGCCACGAAACCTTCCGCGTACTTTACCCTGTCCTGGTAACCGCGAAACACCGCGGCCGCTTTCGCGCTTTCGATTATGGAAAGGTTTTTCACCCGGGTTTTATAAACCTGTGAACGGTGGCATTTCAACAGCGCCACTTTTTTATCTATCACGCCGCCTATATCGACGAAGATCCCCGGCAAAAAATCCATAGTGGTGGGAACTTCGTAAAAAACGAGGTTCTTCATATAACGGGCGGCCGTTTCCACGGCGCGCGAGATATTGCGGTGGTCCTGGTGCGTGTCGGTGCCGTGGTTAACGAATACGATATCGGGCTTGACGGCCGCAATACGCTTTTCGACCGCGTCTATCAGTTCGCGGGAAAGGTCCACCCCGGTATCATTAAAACCGCCCCAATAAAGCCTGGCCTTCATCATGCGGGCGGAACGTTCCTGCTCGGCCAGGCGCGCGCGCACGTCGCCCCCCACTCCGCCCCGGGTCATTACCAGCAGGTTTACGCTGTGGCCTTTACGGGCCATTTTATAAAAGGTTCCGCCGCAGCCGAATTCCAGGTCGTCAGGGTGTGCGCCTATTCCCAGGATTTTCATAATTTCAGGCTCCTTTCCGCGCTGGCGGGCCCGCCGCGGCCCGGCATTATCTGCTGCTTTCCACACCCTCGGCCACCAGCTCGGCGGTAATAAGTTTCTCGCCTTTGGAAAAAGCCGTGAGCATGCTCATGTTGGCGATATTGTTTATCCAGCGGGGAATGCCGCCGGACCTTTCGAACAGCAGCTGCATGGCGCGCTCGTCAAAAATATTTTCCGTCAGGCCGGCGACCTCGAGGCGGTGCAGCACATATTCCCGGGTTTCCTCGAAACTAAGGGGCGCAAGGCGGTAACTCAGCGTAACGCGCTGGCTGAATTGCTTATTGGCGTCCAGTTTTTCCTTCAGTTCCGGCTGGCCGCTGAGTATAAGCGTCAGTAAAAACCGGGTTTCGGTCTGGAAGTTAAGCAGCAGGCGCAGCTCCTCGAACACATCAATACTGTCTATAAGCTGGGCCTCGTCGATAGCCACCACTACGTGCTTGCCGTCCTGCATGGTATCGTGCAGAAAGCGCTCAATGCCCATAAGCACGTCTTCCTTGCGCTCCGGCACGGTAGTGCCGGTAAAATTATGGAGTATGATCTTGAGCAGGCCCAGGTCGTCAAGGCGTGGATTATGCACGAAAGAAAAAACATAGCCTTTTTTTGTAAAGCGCCGTTCCAGCGCCTTAAGTATCAGCGTTTTACCGGTGCCATAAGCCCCGGTAAGCACGGCGCAGGCTTTATTTTCATCAACTACGTAGGCCAGCCGTGAAAAAGCCTCCTCATGTTTCTCGGACTCAAAGAAGAATTCCGTGTCCGGGGTGTTCTCGAAGGGCGCTTTTTTAAGGTTCCAGTGCTTTTTATACATAAATGTTATTTAATTACAAATCACGGCATCAAAGCAATCCCCCGCGGCTGCGGCGCCCCTAATTAAGCTTTTTTCGCAGATAATCCGCCCTGAAGGCGTCGCGCCCGGCCGGGGTCAGGGCGCGGCCGGCGGCGGCCTGTATGTGCGCCGGCTGCATAAGCAGTGTAAGCTGGTTGAAAGTGCTGAAATCGAGCCCCATGTTCCACCCCATGGCGGCGCCCATGCGGGCCAGCGACATGTTCTGCATAAATTCGTTATAGGAAACAGCCCGCGCGTGCCGGAGCACGCCCAGCGCCCGGAAAACGGCGTCCTCTGTTTTTAATTTAGCCGCGCCCTTCATAAGGAGTTCCCGGGCGCCTATTTCCTGCCGGATGAGATTGCGTATCACCTTATCCATATTCCGGCTGAATGCCTCTTCGGAGCGGCCCAGGCAGGCCGCGTTGGCTATCTGGTAAAAATCACCCAGCACATAGGTTCCCTCCCCGTAAATCCCGCGGGCTATTACCCCCAGGCGTGAAAGGCTTTCCAGCGCGGCCGGCATCCGGCCGAGCCTGGCCATAGCCGGTAAATGCGCCAGGCAGGAGATCCTGATCCCTGTGCCGGCATTGGCCGGGCAGGCTGTCAGGAAACCGAACTGCTCCGCGAAGGAGTAGCGGAGGTTACCGCCGAGAACCTCATCAAGTTTCAGCGCGGACCGCAAAGCGTCCTCGATGGCAAAACCGGCGCTGAGGCATTGCAGGCGCAGATGGTCCTCCTCGTTAATCATCACTGAAAGGTCCTCATCGTTGGAGATCACGGCGCCGGATGGAAGAACTGAGGAGGCGAGCACCGGGGAAATATGGTGGCGTTCAGCTAAAAAACTTTTTTCCAACGGGCCAAGCGCCTCCATTTTCAGGTAATGTCCACGCGGAAACATACCGCTTTCCCGGGCCGCCGCAAACACAAGGCGCCGTATTTCGGCAAGCCGGTCCGCAGCCGCGCGGTTGGCAAAAGCAAAACCTTCCAGATTCCGGGCAAAACGGACCCGGGTGGAAAATATCATATCAGGCCAAGCGCCCCCGGCATTGGCCCAGGTTACATCTGGACGGAAACTTTTTAACAGCTCAGCCATGACGGTTCTCCAGCTCGCGAAGAGCGTCACGCAGGCGGGCGGCGGCCGCAAAATCCTCTTTATCCACCGCGGCCCTGATAGCGGCGTTCAGTGCTTCTCCGCGCCTTGACGCCTCAGCCCGGGAGAATTCGGGCGCGCCGCCGCCGGCATACCCCCTCCCGGCGTGCCGCGCAAAACCGTGAATGCGCGCCATAAGTTCCGCAAGCTGCGGTTCAAAACTTTTATAGCACTGCGCACATCCGAGCCTGCCCGTTTCCTTGAACCGGGAGTATTTCAGGCCGCAGGCCGCGCAGGCCAGCGTTTTACGCTCCCGCGGCAGAAAATCGTTGAAATAATCGCTGACATTGCCGACTATATCGGAAGCGTTGAAAACACCACTTTCGAAACCGTAAACCGCGCCTTTTTTGGCGGCGCAAGCCTGGCAAAGATGCAATCCCGTGACCTTGTTATTCACCGCGAGCTTAAGAAAAACGGCGGCAGGCGTCTTATGGCAGTCTTCGCAAAGTTTCATGCCGGGAGCACCAGCCTGCCCCCGGCCATACGCAGCATTCTGTCGGCGCGGCCGGCCGCTTCCTCATTATGTGTCACCATCAGCACCGCGGTACCTAGGCCTGCGGCGCGCCTCAGGTCGTCGAGAATAATGCCGGAATTGTGCCGGTCAAGGTTGCCGGTAGGCTCGTCGGCGATAAGCAGGGCCGGGCCGTTGCGCAGCGCCCGCAGCATTGCGGCGCGCTGCTTTTCGCCGCCGGATATCTCCATGGGGAATTTGTCGGCGATAGCCTCCAGGCCGAAGCGCTTAAGCAGTTCCAGGCCGGGACCCGGCACGTTCCCGCCCAGAAGGCGGGCGGGCATCTCGATATTTTCAAGCACCGTAAATTCCGGCAGCAGGGAATCGAACTGGAAGACGAAACCTATGTTTTTCAGGCGGAGCACGGCCTTCTCCGCTTCGCTCAGGTCCTCGAGCCGGCTGCCGAAAAGCTTTATTTCACCGCTGTAAGTGTCGTCCAGCAGGCCGATGATATTGAGGAAGGTGGATTTACCTGAACCCGAGTGGCCTACTATGGAGACAAATTCCCCCCTGGCGATAGAAAAGTCCAGCCCATCCAGCACGATCAGCTGCTCGTGCCCCTGGGTATAAGCCTTGCCCAATTTGGAAATCTCGACTATCTTATCCATTAAAAAATCCTCAATAAACACTTCACTGAACCTCACCCATATCGTATAGCGTCCACGGGGCTCACTTTCGAAGCCCGCAGGGCCGGGTAAACGGCGCTGAGCATGCATAGCGCGTAACTAACGCCGGCGATGGACAATATATCCATGACCTTAAGTTCCACCGGCACTTTAGTGATGTAATAAATATCAGCCGGCAGTTCCACTACCGGGTAGACCGCTATGAACACAGAAACCGCCACGCCCAGCAATACGCCCAGGCTTATGCCTGTAAGAGCTATCAGATTCCCCTCCCAGAAAAAAACACGGCGGATAAAGCCCGGCCCCGCGCCCAGCGCGCGCAGGATGCCGATGTCGCGCAATTTTTCCACGCTCATCATCAGCAGATTGGAGGCGATATTAAAAGTGGCCACCAGTATTATCAGGGCCAGCACCAGCGACATCACGAATTTCTCAAGTTTAAGAGCCGCGAAAAGGGTCTGGTTCATATCGGCATAGGTCTTTACCGTGCAGGAAAACCCCAGCGCTTTGCGCAGGTCCGCCGCCGCAGCAGCTGCCGTGTCGATATTTTTCAGCCGCACACCCACGCCGTTGGCCCCGCCGGCAAAACCGAAGAAATCCCCGGCCGCGCCCATGGGGCAGTAGGCCATGGTATTGTCGAACTCGTAATAGCCGGTGCGCACCAGCCCGACCACTTTAAATTTCCGCATCTTGGGCAGAATGCCCATGCCGGCGGCCGCGCCCTGAGGCGAAACCAGCACGGCCTCATCGCCGATCCACAGCCCCAAACTTTTGGCCAGTTCCTCCCCCAGCACCAGTTCCGGGGCGGCGCTCCTGGCAGGCTTGTCCGCCCACCAGGCGCCCTGCCTGAGCGAATTTTTAAGATTGTTCACGGCGAATTCAGCCGCCTTGTCGAAACCCTTCACCACCACGCCGGAGGAGCGGTTATTGAAGGTCAGGATGGCCTGCCCCATCACGAAAGGCGACTCCGCCGCCAGCCGCCCGTCGCGCCCCAGCGCGGAGCGCACCGCCGCCATGTCGCGCGGCTGCATGCGGCCGTATATGGTCACATGCGCCTGGGCGTCTATTATCTTCTTCTTGATGTCCGACTGGAAGCCGTCCATTATGGCCAGCGTAACTATCAGCGCGGCCACGCCTAAAGCCACCCCGGCCACGCCGATAAAGGTGGTCACCATGGCAAAAAGGCCCTTCCTCTTTGCCAGCAGGTAA
>MGVB01000089.1:0-4231 GCA_001800275.1 Elusimicrobia bacterium RIFOXYA12_FULL_57_11 | reverse complement strand
CCGCCGCTACTGCTGGTCGGAGGGACGCAGCAGCGGGAAAAGGATCACTTCGCGGATGGAGGGCTTGCCGTTCATCAGCATGGCCAGGCGGTCTATGCCTATGCCTATGCCGCCCATCGGGGGCATGCCGTATTCCATGGCTTCGATAAAATCCTTATCGAGGATGTCGGCCTCGCCGTTGTTCTCTTCCGTCTGCTGGCGCAGCTGCTCCACCAGGCGGCTCCTCTGGTCTTCCGGGTCGTTAAGCTCGGAGTAGGCGTTGGCAATCTCTTCCTTGCCGGCGAAAAACTCGAAACGTTCCACCAGGGACTCGTCCCCGGCCTTGCACTTGGCAAGCGGGGTCACCGCGGTGGGGTAATCCATCACGAAGGTGGGCTGGTCCAGTTCCGAGATAATCTTCTCGTCCAGTATGTTATCGAACAGCTTGGCCGAAGGGGTGTCGGCCGCGAAGCCGACACCAAGTTTAGCCGCAAGTTTCCGCAGATTCTCCTTGTGAAAAGCTTTGCCGCTGAGCACGTTGTGGATATCTTCGCCGGTCTTCTCCTTCCAGGTGTCGGGCAGGGACAGCCGCTTGAACGGCGGCTTCAGGTTAACCTTCATACCGTTATAATCCATGACTTCGGCGCCTATGATGGTGATACATTTTTCAAAAATCCTTTCCACCAGCTCCGCCATACCATTATAGTCGCAATAGGCCTTGTAAGCCTCCAAGGTGGTAAACTCCGGGTTGTGGCGGGTATCCACGCCCTCGTTGCGGAATACGCGGCCTATTTCGTAAGCGCCATCGAAACCGCCGATGATGAGTTTCTTAAGGGGCAGCTCGGTGGCGATGCGCATATACAGTTCGTATTTATAGGCGTTATGAAAAGTGATGAAAGGGCGGGCCGCAGCGCCACCGGCCTGCGAACAAAGCACCGGGGTCTCCACTTCCAGGTAGCCGTCGTTGTTAAGCACGTCGCGGATGGCCGCCACCATCTGGGTGCGGCGGATGAAAATATTGCGCGTCTCCTCGTTGGAGATAAGGTCCAGGTAGCGCTCCCGGTAGCGGGCTTCAGCGTCGGTAAGGCCGTGGAACTTTTCCGGCAGGGGCCGCACGGATTTCGAAAGCACGGTAAGTTTTTCGGCGCTGACGGTAAGTTCGCCGGTGTGCGTAACGAAAAGTTTCCCTTCCACACCCAGGAAATCTCCCACGTGCATCTGTTTTTTGAACATGTCGTAAGCGGCTTCGCCCACGGCGTCCTTCTTCACGTAAATCTGCATCTTGCCGGTGCCGTCGCGCAGGTGCGCGAAGGTGGCCTTGCCCATCACGCGCATCAGCATCATGCGCCCGGCTATGGTTACCCGGGTGTCCGCGGGGCATTTAGCCGCGTCGGCTGCCTTATGGGTGCGTTTGAAGCGGTGCGGAAACGGGTCTATCCCCATTCCCCTGATGGTCTTAATCTTGGCGTAATTGTTCGCGATTATGTCATCGATGCCTGAAGCGGGGATATTTGTCATTTTTTTGAGGCTATGGCGTCACGGACTGTTTTCACCAGGTTCTTGGGCTCGAAAGGTTTCTCCACAAAAGCGAAGATATTCGAAGACAGCTCAAAGAGGTCCTTCATCTGACCTTTGGCGGTAAGAATGATTATCGGGATATCCTGCAGGCCATCCATCTCCTGGAGTTTGGACTGGAAGGTATAGCCGTCCATCTCAGGCATCATTATGTCGAGCACGATAGCGTCGGGGGTGACCTTCTTCTCATCCTTGGCGGTGAGCATATTGTACGCCTCAAGCCCGTTAAAAGCCTCTATGACCTCATGTTTTTCGCGCTCCATCAGCACTTTAATGAGGTACACCACGTCTTTTTCGTCGTCCACCACCATTACTTTTGACATAAATTCTCCTGTTTAACCCATGCCAGGGAAAGCACTTCCCTACAATGGCGCACTCCACCGCGCATGCACATAACGCGGGAAGTTGACTCTCTGTATTTTACAAGAAAGACCGCGGCTAAAACAAGGCCGCAAGAGAGGCACCGCCGCGCTATTTGAGCGGCACAAAAAAATGTAGAATGGAATTGATTCCATTAACAACGTTCAGGAGGCCGCATGGCAATAGAAAGAACTCTCGTACTTATAAAACCCGACGGTATGCAGCGGCACCTGGCCGGGCTGGCCATAGACAGGCTGGACAACACCCATCTTGAAATGGTGGCGGCAAAAGTTGTTTCTGTGACAGAAGAGCTAGCCCGAAAACACTACGCTCTCCTGGAAGGGCAGGGAGTATTCGCCGACAAGGCCAGGTTCAACCAGCTCATAAGTTTCATAAAAGGCGATTATCACGGAGTTTCGAAGCGGCGCGTTATCGCGCTGGTTTACCAGGGAGAGGACGCCGTTAAAGTTATCCGGGCGGCGGTGGGCGTTACCAACCCCGAAGACGCGTCCCCCGACAGCATACGCGGCGCCTTCGGGCGCGTCTGTCGCAAACACGGCTACTATGAGAACGTAGTCCACGCTTCCGGCAACCCCGAAGAGGCCGCGCGCGAAATAGCCATCTGGTTCAAACCGGGAGATATAGTAGAATAAACGGCGCCGGGCTGAGCTACGGGCAGAACTTAATACCGCCGATGAATTATAAAACGGTCACTTTATCAGTTTGTCTGGCGTTTTTCCCGGCGGCCGCCTCCGCGCAGAGCGATGAACAGGAAGAACAGCGCGTCACGCTGACTACCGACGACGGGTGGAACCTTAACGCACGTTACCTGAAAGCCGCCGCTGACGCCCCCACCGTAGTCTTCATTCACACCCAGAAAAGCGACCTCACGGAATGGCTGACCTGGCTTAAACCCATGCGGCGCTACGGGTTCGGCTACCTGGCCATGGACCTGCGCGGGCATGGCAACAGCTTCATAACCCCGGACGGCGCCACCACGACATGGAAGTCTTTCAGTTTAAGCGGTTCCGACAACGAATACAACAAAATGCTGCGCGATGTTGACGCAGCGCTGGCCTATCTTTCAACCAATTCCGTATCCGGCGGGGAGACCGTGCTGGCGGGGTCCGTACTGGGCGCGAACCTGGCCATAAAAGCCGCGGCCATACACCCCGAAATCGCCATGGTCATAGCCTTATCTCCGGCGCTTAACGTAAACGACGTGCTTTCGGTAAACCCGCTGCGCGCATACGGAAAAAGGCCGCTCTTGATAGTTGCCGGCGCGGACCGTGAAAGGCAGTATAAAGAATTCCAGCTCCTGAACGATATAGCTAAAATGGCCTGCGGGAAGCAGAACGTAACAGTCATAGTTGAACCCAAAGGCATAGGCCCCGGCCTTGTCACCAAATACAACGTGCGGCGGCTGCTTGATTGGATAAAGAATCCCCGCCTGCCAGAAATAGTGGACTTCTCCACGACAGCGGCCGCAGGATATCCGCCGGAAGACGGCGAAAGCGAACCGCCGCCCGCGATAGAAATGCCGGATTTCCCCCAGGACGGACAATGAAAAAACAAACCGACACTTTTGCCAGGTATTCAAAACTACCCACCGAGCAGATAAACCCGCGCACCAGGGACCTGGACCGCGTTTCCCTGCGGCGCGTCCTCGAGATCCTCAACCACGAGGATATGCTCGTTCCCAGGGCGCTTGCCAGGGCCATACCGCAGATAGAAAAAGCCGCCCGCGCGGTTTCCAGGACCTACTTGGCGGGGGGCCGCGTATTTTTCATAGGCGCCGGGACCAGCGGCCGGCTGGGCGTGCTGGAAGCGGCGGAGATTCCCCCCACTTACGGGGTAGGCCGGGAGGTTTTCACGGCGCTCATGGCCGGCGGCAAAGACGCGGTATTCCTCTCAAAAGAAGGGGCGGAGGATGTTTTCAGGAACGGGGAAAAAGAGATCTCCCGCCTGGCCCGCCACGGAGACACCGTAATAGGCATAGCCGCAAGCGGCATAACCCCGTATGTCGGCGGCGGGCTGGCAGCCGGCCGCGCGAAAGGCGCGGTTACCATCATTGTAACCTGCAATCCAGGGGAAAAGACCGGAGACGCTTCCATACGCGTAGCGCTGGACGTAGGACCGGAGCCAGTTTCCGGCTCAACGCGGATGAAGTCCGGCACCGCCACGAAACTCGCGCTCAACATGATCTCTACGGCCTCCATGATAATTTCCGGCAAGGTTTACCATAACTGGATGGTAGACGTTAAAACCACCTCTAAAAAGCTGGTACTGCGCGCCGAAAGGATTACCGCCACGGTGG
>MGVB01000088.1:9439-15656 GCA_001800275.1 Elusimicrobia bacterium RIFOXYA12_FULL_57_11 | reverse complement strand
CCCGCCATTCTCTATTGTTCCATTGATTTATTGTTTATACAGATGTATAATTATACAAAAGTATAATAATGGAGGCTGTATGGCAAGACCACCCTCGGGAACAGATTTGAAGCTTAAGACCGCTGGCAGGAAACTGCTGCAGGAAAAGGGGATAACCGGGCTGACAGTGCGTGAGGCCTGCCGCGTGGCCGGGGTGAACACGGGAATGTTCCATTACTATTTCGGTTCCAAGGATGAGTTTCTTAAAGCCGTTCTTAAAGAAATGTATGCTGAATTTATGCTGAATTTCAGGGCCGGGGTGGCCGTGGCCGGAACCCCGCGTGCCAGGCTTAAGAACGCGCTGGCTGAAGTGGGGAAATTCGCCCGCAGCGTGCGCAATGCCGCGCCCATGATCTTCGCCGACCTGGCCTATGGCAAGAAAGAGGCCTTTACCTTTGTAAGCGGTAATTTTACGGAACATATACAACATATCGCGGCGTTGGCCGAAGAATGCCGTCCCGACAGCCTCCTTAAGGGCCACTCTATCCCGTTCATGATCGCCGCCATGGTGTCTGTAATGATCTTCCCGGTACTTATAGCCGGCGTGCTGGGGCGCAACGGGGTAAGGACCGTAGGCGGGAAAACCCTGGAGGAGCTGCGTGACGAAGTTCTCTCGGACGCGGGGATAGCCGAAAGGGCGGAAATAGCTTTAAGAGGAACAGGCTTATGAAGATTATTATATTACTCCTTATCTTAACCGGTACGGCTCGGGCCGCGGAATTCAGCGTTACGCTGCAGGCTGCCGAAGAAAGCGCGCTGGCAGCTTCATACCAGTATAAGAGCGCCAGGCTTTCGGCCGAGGCCGCCGCCGCGGCCGCCGCGGCTTCGGGGGCCCTGCTTAAACCGCGTCTTAACCTGGAGGGCAGCCTGCGTTATAACGAGGTTGTTCCAGTTATAGCCATGCCCGCGGCGCTGGGCGGCGGAAAGCCGTTGGGGGATAACTGGAACTATTCGCTAGGCCCCTCGGCTTATTGGACTTTGTTTGACGGCGGGGTGTTGCGTTCCGGGCGCGAAGGCGCTATGCGCGCCGCCGCCGCCCGCGCCGCCGAAGCGGAGGGCGCCAGGCGGCAGGCTGTACTGAAAGCCCGCACCGCCTATTTCCAGCTGCAGTTGGCGCTGGAAAAAGTCTATCTTATAGGGGAGAACCTGCAGCTTTCCCTGAGCCAGTTCAGGGATATTTCTTTGGGGGCAAAGGCCGGCAGCCGCAGCCGTCTGGACGAGCTCCGGGCCAGGCAGGAGACCACCGCCCGGCGGCGGGACCTGCTGCGGGCCAGGGCGGAACTTTCCGCCTTGCTGCGCGACTTCAGTTTGATAACCGGCCTGCAGTTGCCGGGTGACGCCGCCCTGCCGCTGGATGCGCGCATGGCCGGGCGGGATTATGGCGGGGAGGAACCCGCTTCTTTGCTGGTGCGGGCCGAGCCTTATGAGGCTATACTCAGCCGCCTGCTGCCTTCGGCTGAGGGGGTGTTGAACAAGGACTTGCCTTCGGTAAAGGCTTTAACCGAAGCCGCGCAGGCATACAAGGCCGCCGCCGGCGTGTATAAGGCCGAAAGGTCCCCGCGCCTGATTTTTGGGGCGCGCAGTTCGCTGGATTATCCTAACGGGCCCAACTTGTATTCTTTCATGCAGAATTCCGCTTCCCTGGCTTTAAACCTGCCGCTTTTCGAAAACAACCGTTCAGTCGAAAAAGAAAAAGAAAATGCTCTGAACGCCGCGGCGGCGCTGGAAAGGCGCGACGAAGCCGCGCGGGCGGCCCAAAAGGATTTTGATAAGGCGCTGGACGCCTACAAAGCGCTTATAGACGAGCAGGGCATGAACATAGAAGTGGTGGACGACGCTGCCGAGGCCGCCAAGCTGGCCTACGAGGCGTACAAGGCCGGCGGCGGCACCTGGCTGGACGTGGAAAGCGCCAACCTGAAGGCGCTGCAGGCAAAAACAACGGCCGCGGCCACCAATACGGAAATACTTTTAAAATTGGCGGTGCTGGATAATCTGACTTGTGTGAGGTAAGGAATATGAAAAAGAAAATAATAGCGCTGGTTATCTTGATGATCGCAGGCTCCGTGGTGTTTCTGAAGGTAAGGGGCAAGCGGGATTTTCGTTACAGCGGCACCATAGAGGCTACCGAAACCGACCTCTCCGCCAGGATCTCCGGGGTGATAGCCTCCTACGGAGCCAGGGAGGGCGATATTATAAAAAGCGGCGCTGTAATAGCAGCCATAGATTGCGGCGACCTGCGCCTGGCCGAAGGCATAGCCTCCGAAGACTTTAAGCGGGCAGCGGAATTGTACCAGGGCGGGTCGCTTTCCAGGGAAAGTTATGACCGCCTGAAATATAAGCGTGACGACTCCGCCCTGAAAATGGACTGGTGCTCGGTAAGAGCGCCGGTTTCCGGACGGCTGCTTTACGCCTACAGGGAAAAGGGGGAACTGGTGGCGCCCGGCACCAAGCTGGCCACCATAGCGGACCTGTCCGAGGTGTGGGCTTATGTGTATGTGCCCCACGACCTGCTGGCAAAGCTTAAGCAGGGGATGGCGGTAACGGGCTTCCTGCCGGAAGCCGGGGATAAAGAGTTTCCCGGCCGTATAACCGTAATTTATCCCGAGGCTGAATTTACACCTAAGAACGTGCAGACCCGCAAGGAACGCACGCGTCTGGTTTTTGCTGTGAAGGTGAACTTTCCTAACTTGGATGAAATCTTAAAACCCGGAATGACTATAGAGGTTAAATTACCGCAATAAGGACTGGCAGCCGGCTATCATGGAAAACTTTTCCATACGGACAAAAAATCTGAAGAAAGACTTCGGCGCGGTTAACGCGCTGCGGGATATCTCTTTCGATTTTTCTGCCGGCCTGCTGCACGGGCTTATAGGTTCAGACGGCGCCGGCAAGACAACTACCCTGCGCCTGCTGGCCGGGCTGCTTAAACCGTCGGCGGGCGGTATCAGCTATTATAGCGGCGGCAAACCAGCCGCTTTCAGCGACTTGCGCCCCACCCTCGCCTATATGCCGCAGCAGGCCAGCCTCTACCCGGACCTGTCCGTTAGCGAGCACCTTGAATTTTTTCGCGAGCTTTACCGGCTGGAGCCCGCAGTTTACACCCGGCGGTCAGCTGAGCTGCTTGAAATTACCCGCTTGGCGGATTTCAGAAACCGCCGCGCCGGCCAGCTGTCCGGCGGTATGTATAAAAAACTGGGGCTTATGTGCGCGCTGCTCCAGTCCCCGTCCGTGCTGCTGCTGGACGAGCCCACCAACGGGGTGGACCCTATAAGCCGCAGGGAGTTCTGGGAGCTGCTCTACAGCCTGGCCGCGGATAAGATCCTTGTTATAGTTTCCACGGCGTATATGGACGAAGCAGAGCGGTGTGCCAGGGTGCATTTGCTGGATTCAGGCCGCTTGCTGGCTGCCGGCGAGCCGCGCGCGGTGCTTAAAGAGAACGGCGTGGCCGACTTCTCTGAGCTTTTTATACGGAAAGGGGCGGAGCTATGAGCGACACTGCCCTTGAGGTAAATGGCCTGTCTATAAAATTCGGGGATTTTACGGCCGTGGAGAATATTTCTTTTTCGGTGAAGCGGGGGGAGATCTTTGGTTTTTTGGGGGCTAACGGCGCGGGCAAGACCACCACCATACGCATGCTTTGCGGTTTGCTGGTTCCCACTTCCGGCAGTGCACTGGTGGGCGGCCTTGATTTCAGGGACGGCGGGCGAGGTATAAAAAAAGTTGTGGGCTACATGTCCCAGAAGTTCACGCTTTACAACGATCTTACGGTGGGGGAGAACCTGGCTTTTGCGGCCGGGCTGCGTAAACTGGCGCCAGCCTATGCCAAAAAACGTCGCGAAGAGCTGTTCGCTCTGATAGGCTTCGACCGGCCTCTTTCCGCCAAAGTGGCTGCCCTGTCGGGCGGTATAAAACAGGAACTGGCGCTGGCCGCGGCTATGCTGCACGACCCGGAAATAATTTTCCTGGACGAACCCACTTCCGGTGTAGCCCCCGCTTCCCGCGCGCGGTTCTGGTCTTTGATACGCAAAATAACCGGGCTGGGGAAGACGGTTATAGTTACCACCCATTATATGGACGAGGCGGAGCAGTGCGGCCGCATAGCCCTTATGAGCGCCGGCCACCTGATAGCTCTGGGTTCCCCGCAGGAGCTTAAGAGCTCCGCCTTCCCGGGGCCTATGGCGGAAATAGATTTTAAAGGGCTGGCGGCAGCCGAGTTTCTTCCCGGGCTTAGAAAAGCCGCCGGGCTGCTGGAGCTGGCGCCGCACGGCATGCGCTGGCACGCGGCTTTTACGGATAAGGCCTCTATGGATGCCGCTCTGGCCGGTCTTTCCCGGCAGGCTGCCCTGGCGCTTATAAAACCGTCCCTGGAGGATGTCTTTATACGCCTGGTGGAAGGGGCGGGGCGATGAACGGCTTCAACATGCACCGGGCTTACGCCATAGCGCGCAAGGAAGTAATGCATATTCTGCGCGACCCGTTCACCCTGGCTATAGCTTTGGGCCTGCCTGTGCTGCTGGTTACTTTCTTCGGCTACGCCATAGATTTTGAAACTAAAAATATAGCCCTTATCGTAGCGGACGCGGATAACGGGCCTGCGGCGCGCCGTTTTAAAGAAGTCTTTTCTTCTTCCGGCTATTTCCGCCTTGTGGAGCCGGGGCCCGCCGGATCGGTGGAGATGCTGGATTCCGGCCGGGCGGCGGCTGCCCTTTTTCTGAAACCTGGCTTTTCAAAAAAAATAAAGGGCGGCGGGGTCGTGGAGGCGCAGTTCGTGTTGGACGGCAGCGACAACTCCAAAGCGGCTGCGGTAATGGGCTACCTGCCCGGCATACAACGCGCCGCCCAGGGCAAACTGACCGGAACTGTGCCGCGTGAACCGTTCCGGCTGGAGACGCGGTTTTTGTATAACCCGGAACTCAACAGCCGCTGGTTCACCGTGCCGGGTCTGGCGGCTATAATAATAGGGCTCTTGGCCATACTCCTTACGGCGCTTACCGTGGCCCGCGAATGGGAGAACGGTTCCATGGAACTCCTGCTTGCCACTCCGGTGCGCCCGCTCGAGATAATAGCGGGAAAGCTGGTGCCCTACGGAGCATTGGTGCTGGCCGGTGTTTTCTTTGTTTACCTGGCGGCAAGGCTGGTTTTCGGCGTGCCTTTTGAGGGCAGCCACCTGCTGTACCTGGCGGCCTGCCTGTTGTTCGTTACGGCGGCGCTCTCCCAGGGGCTGCTTATCTCGGTTGTTACCCGCCAGCAGCAGGTAGCTATGCAGTTTTCCATGATCAGCGGCCTGCTGCCTTCCATGCTCCTGTCCGGTTTTATTTTTCCCGTAGAGAGTATGCCTGTTTTCTTCCAGTACCTTACCATGCTGCTGCCGCCAAGGTGGTTTATGGCGGCGGCGCGCGGCATAACGTTGAAAGGCGCGAACCTGGCCGAACTGGCCGTGCCGTTCCTGGCGCTGGGTTTTTTGAGCGCTGCAATGCTGGCGCTGGCCATTAAAAAATTCAAGACGGACCTGGAACCTTAGGCGCTATGAACCTTACTCTTAAGGCTTTTATCGTTAAAGAACTTACCCAGACGCTGCGGGACGTCAGGATGCGGGCGCTGCTTTTCGGCGCGCCGGTAATACAGATGACGGTGTTCGGCCTGGCGTTGTCCACGGAGATAAAGAATATTAAGCTCGCGGCTGTGGCACGGCCGGGTGACGCCATGTTCGACAGGGTGGCGGAGGGTTTTTACGCTTCGGGGTGGTTTATCCGCGCCGGTTATTCCCCCGGGGAAGATCCTTTTGAACTTATAGCTTCCGGCCGGGCCGACGCGGTGCTGCTGGCGCCAAAAGAGGGGCTGGCGCGCGCGGCAGAACGGGGCAGCGCTAAAATGCAACTGCTGGTGGACGCCTCCAACGCTTCCAAAGCCCGGGCCGTAGAGGCGTACGCTAAAAATATAATTTCAGCGGCCGCCGTCAGGGAATACGGCGCGCGCGGCTCCCCGGCGCTTAAGTTCGACGTACGGGTGCTGTACAACCCGGGGATGGAGTCTTCCATGTTCCTGGTACCAGGGGTAATGGGCATGCTGGTCTGTTTGATAACGATAATCCTTACGGCTATGTCGCTTACGCGGGAACGCGAGATGGGGACTTTCGAAACCATAGTTTCCGCCCCGCTTTCCAACGCCGAGGTGCTGC
>MGVB01000088.1:0-9426 GCA_001800275.1 Elusimicrobia bacterium RIFOXYA12_FULL_57_11 | reverse complement strand
GTGCCGGTGCGCGGGGCTTTATGGCAGCTGGCATTAGCGGCGCTGGTCTTTGTCATTACTACCGTCAGCGTGGGGACTTTCATCTCTACGGTATCTAAAAACCAGCAGCAAGCCATGCTGGGCGGTTTCATGTTCCTTTTCCCGGCCATATTGATGAGCGGCGTTATGTACCCGGTGGAGAATATGCCTGACGCGGTTATAGCCGCCGCCTACCTGGACCCGCTTATGTATTTTGTGCGCCTTTTGCGCAGCATCATGCTGAAAGGCGGCGATACTTATGTTTTCTGGACCAATATCGGCGCCCTGTCCCTTATGGCTTGTTTTACCGCCGCTTTGGCCTACAGGCGGTTCAGGCAGACTCTCAATTAATTAAAGGAATAATCAGTATGAAAAAAACAGAAAAGAAAGGCGATCTGACGGGAAAGGCGCTGAAAGCTAAAGACCTGGTGGGTTACGACAAAGGCGCGGTGGTCAGCCGCACTATAATAGCGAAGGTTACCGGCACGGTAACTATCTTCTCTTTCGATAAAGGCCAGGGCCTGAGCGAGCATACCGCCCCTTTCGACGCTATGGTGGAGATCCTCGACGGTGAAGCCGAGGTCTCTATAGCGGGGAACCCCCAGAAAGTTAAGGCGGGGGAATTTATAATAATGCCCGCTAACAAGCCGCATGCGCTCAAGGCCGTAAAGAAATTCAAAATGGCGCTGATAATGATAAAGTCCTGACCGCTGACCGGCGGAATTCATTTTCTTAACCCCGGCCACTTTTGTATTATAGCGGTAGGGGTTGAATGGTGAGCATTTGGAGGATATTTTTTATGGAAAGACTGATCATAATGCTGACTTTTTCCGTTCTTATTGCGCCGGCCGGTTTCTTCGGCCTGGCTATGGCCGCGGAGACTGCTGTGTCTACCGCTCCCGCCCAGGTAACGCTCCCCGCGTCAACCCCGCCTCCTGTTAACGCCGGCTTGCCCAAGGTTGAAATAAAGATAGAAAAGCTTGAACTGGCGGCGGCTGTAAAGGAAATCGCGCAGTCGGACGCGGCGAGCGCGCTGGACCTGTATCGGACAATAGGAGATCTCTACATAAGGGCGCAAAAGCCGGAGAAGGCCATAAGCCTGCTGGAGACCTACCGCGGCCAGGGCGGGGATAACCAGGGCATTCTGCTGCACCTCGCAAGCCTGTATATGCAGAAAAACGCGCTTGGCCAGGCGGCGGAAGTGTATGAATCGGTATTGAAACTGTCTCCGGCAAATCCCCAGACCATTTCAATGCTTTTAATCCTTTATAATCAGCAGGGTGATCTGGTTAAAAAGGCCGCCTTGCTAGAAACTAATTCCAAAGCCGCTCCGAATAATACGGAAATACTGGGGGAGCTGGTTGATATCTACCTGGCCCAGAACGAAAGGGTTAAGGCCGCGGCGGTCCTTAAAAAAGCCATGGGGATCGCTCCCAAAGCGGAACATTACCTCAAGCTTGCCGAGCTGAAGGGGCGTGACGGCGGGATTGATGAGGCGGTGGCGGCGCTGCAGGAGGGGATAAAGAAGTTCCCGGCCAGAGAAGCGGATTTTGTTCCTCGTATCAGTGAATATTATCTGCGCGCCGGGCAGCCCGATAAGGCCCTGGCGGTTCTGGAAGCCGCAGTTAAAAACTTGCCGGAGAGCCTGGTGCCCCTGACCTTCGCCATAAGTGACATCCTTGCTATGAATAAAGGGGAAAAAGACAAAGCAGTGGCTATGCTTAAAGACCTTATGGGGAAGGTAAGTGACCCTGCCCAGAAAAACCTGGTTGATGAACGGTTGAAGTTCCTGATTGGCATACCCGTGCCCGCGGGAACCCCGTAAGCGCGTTCGCGCGTGACGGTCTTTATCGCAGGTTTAGCCGGCCTGTCTGGGAAATTTTAAAAACACCTCAAGCCTGCCACAGGCGCGCGCAAAGGCGGTAAATCGCCCCCGCATAACGCCGGATGTCGGTATGGTAGCGCAGGCGTTCCCGCCAGGAAAAATCCTCCGCGGTGTCGCAACTTCTGCACAGGACGTCGGAAGAGCTGTCTTTCAACCCCCTCTTTACCCGCAGGAACTCCTGGCTGCGGTACAGCGCGGCATAGTTGGACGACGCCAGGTTGCCCAGGATATGCTTCATGCTCCAATCCATGCAGCAGACAAGCACATCTCCGTTGGGTAAAAGTATGTTCGTCCTTAAGTTAGTGGAGCAGCGCAAGGTTCCCCGGTGGTGTAGGGGCGGGCTCTGCCCCTGAAGTACAGTGTTGCTGGCCCTTGTGCTCAGGGTGGCGCTGCCCGCCCGGTCACCCAAGAGCGCCTGCAGGCCGGGGTGGAGCTTCCCGGTGTGGTAATGGTAAGTGGCCTTGATGTCGGAGCTTAAAAGCTGCTGCAGTACTTCAAGGTAATTCTCGTCCAGGGCTATGGTCTCATGCCCTCCGGCGGAAGGCACATGCACCGAAAAACGTTTAAAAGGAATAGCTGCCAGCCGGGCGATGTCCGGCGGCCGCATCCCTACCAGCGAGGTGTAGGCCGCCAGTTTGTGCCCGCTTTGGTGGGCATGAATGGCCATATCGGTGCATTGCAAGTTAAGCCAGGGCTCGGTCATGCCGGAGAAGTGGATGTCTACATACGGAGGCACCTTGGCCAGGTACTGCTTGAACATCTCCAGGGTCAGCCGGTTAACGGAACTTCTCCGGCGATATGCCGCTATAAGACGGTCTTGCGGGCAGTAGCTGCAGTTGTTCCTGCACCCTATAGAAGTAGTAATGGCCAGTTCATGACTGAAAGGGCTGGGGAAAAATTGTTTTTTCATACTGTACCGCAATGATACAAAACTCGCGGCGGCGGATAATATGCGAATTGGCTTAAAAAACAAAACCCCGCCAGCCTGAAGCTGACGGGGTTTTCTGTGCGTTGCCGCCTGCAGCTTAGAACTTGTAGCCTACGGTGATGGCAGGCAGGTGCGCTACTGAATTGTACTTGCCGTCCAGAGAGGCCGTGGCGCTGTCCACGGTCCGTTCCATGAACATAAGGTACATATAGGAAGCGTCAACAGTGATGTTGCCCTTGGTGTAGCCGGCGCCCACTGAAACGGCTACGCGGTCGGTGTCCGGCACACGGGTCTCAAAATACTTTTCTTTGACAGGGTTGCTGTCGTAGAAGGTGCCGGCGCGGAACTTCCATGTGTCGGAGTATTTGTACTCGGAACCCAGGCGGAAGGCCCAGACGCTCTGCCAGTTCTTGGTGGCGGGGGTTCCCACCACTGAGCCGTCGGACTGTTTCTTGAACGTGATGACTCGGTAGGTCGTCCAGTTAGTGTAATCGGCTTCGGCGGAAAACAGCCATTTATCGCTGTACTTGTAGGCCGCGCCGAACTGCAGCATGTCCGGCAGTGTGAGTTCGGTTTTGACGGGCAGTACGCTGCCGAGGGCTGTAAGGTTCTTCATGTCGCCTTCCAGCTTGGCTTTTGCCTGGCTGCGATAGTTGGCGCCGAAGTTCAGCTTGTCGTTATGCTTATACATTACGGCGGCGTTGTAACCTACGGCGTTACCGTCGCCTTCAATCTGTACCTCGCGGCCGGCGGGATGCCAGCTGTTCAGCGTGGCGTCAATCATAACATAGCTCAGGCCGGCGGCCACGGAGATCTTTTCTGTGGCTTTGTACGCTCCGTTCAGATTATAGTTGACGGCGGCTATTTCCGACTTTGTAGCTACTGTGCGCGTAAGCGCGGTGGTTTTATCCCATTCCGTGGAAAGGCCGAAGGGAGCGTTCACGCCCAGGCCCAGTGACCAGCTGTCGTTTATCTTGCGGGTGGCGTAGAGGTGGGGGGGGATGTGCAGTTTGCCGGATATTTCATCTTTGATACCGTTGGTGCTTTCATGCTCCATGGAGGGAGCTACCATTACGGTGCCGAGCGCTATGTTGGTGCCCTCAAGGCCGGTTATGGCCGCGGGGTTGTACCATACGGCCGAGGCGTTGTCGGCCACAGCCACGAAAGAATTTCCCATACCTGTTGCTTTGGCGTCCTGTTCCGCAAGGCGGAAACCGGCGGCGCCGGCATTGCCTGCCATAGCAAGAATCACTGCGAATATTGCTGCGTTTTTCATTAACCCTCCTGATTATTTAACTGATACGTGTATTATTTTACATAAAACAGCGTTACATTTGTAACGAAAAATAATCAGCACGTAGGATTATTCGTTTCCTGCTATCATAATGCGGCCTTTCCCGTTGCAAAGTTTTTCAGCGGCCGAGAGTGGCCACCATTACGGCTTTAATGGTGTGCATGCGGTTCTCCGCCTGGTCGAAAGCTATGCAGGCTTTCGACTCGAACACTTCCTCTGTAACTTCAATGCCGTTCTTAAGGCCGAACTGTTCGGACACCTGTTTGCCAACCTTGGTGTCCGCGTTATGGAAAGCGGGCAGGCAGTGCATGAATTTAACGTTCTTGTTGCCGGTTTTATTCATGAGCGCCGGGTTAACCTGGTAAGACCTGAGCATCTTTATGCGCTCGGCCCACACTTCCCTGGCTTCGCCCATGGAAACCCATACGTCGGTATGGACGAAATCCACGCCCTTAACGGCGGCGTCGACCTTGTCGGTAATGGTTATGCGGGCGCCGGAGCCTTTGGCTATTTCTTTGCAGGCGGCTATCAGTTCCGCTTCGGGCTGCAGGCCCTTCGGGGCGCCTATGCGCACATCCATGCCCAGTATCGCGCCTGTTACCAGCAGCGAGCGGCCCATGTTGAAACGGGCGTCGCCTACGTAGGCGTAGGAGATCTTCTCCAAAGGCTTATCGCAATGCTCCGTCATGGTCAGCACGTCGGCCAGCATCTGGGTGGGGTGCCATTCGTTGGTAAGGCCGTTCCACACGGGCACGCCGGCGAATTTGCCGAGTTCCTCCACTATGGCCTGGCCGAAACCGCGGTATTCTATGCCGTCGTACATCCGGCCGAGCACGCGGGCGGTATCTTTTACGGTTTCCTTGTGGCCCATCTGGCTGCCGGAAGGCTCAAGGTAGGTTACATGGGCGCCCTGGTCGTGCGCTGCCACCTCGAACGCGCAGCGGGTGCGGGTGGAGGTTTTTTCGAAGATCAGGGCTATGTTCTTGCCTGTCAGCCTCGGAGTCTCGGTGCCCGCGTATTTGGCGGCTTTCAGGTCTTTGGATAAATTCAGCAGGAAGACCAGTTCTTCTTTGGTGAAGTCCAGTTCCTTGAGGAAATTCCTGTTTCTCAGATTGAAGGCCATTTTAATCTCCTTAACCGGGGTGTGCTATATAAAAATTATATAATACTTTTGCGCGGAGCCATAAAATAAAGCAAAGGAACGCATGAATTTTGCCGAGGATATAAAGACGGTCTTCGAGAAGGACCCGGCGGCCCGCGGGCTTACCGAGGTGCTTTTGTGCTATCCGGGCCTGCACGCCGTGTGGGTGCACCGGGCGGCCCACCTGCTCTGGGTGCGGGGCCTGTTCCTGCCAGCCCGCCTGCTGTCCCACCTGGCCCGTTTTTTTACCGGTATAGAAATCCATCCCGGCGCTACCATAGGCCGCCGTTTCTTTATAGACCACGGGATGGGGGTGGTGATAGGCGAAACCACCGAAATAGGCGACGATGTGCTGCTTTACCAGGGTGTTGTGCTGGGCGGCACTACGCTGGAGCATAAAAAACGCCATCCCACGCTGGGCAACGGGGTGGTAGTGGGCGCTGGCGCCATAGTGCTGGGCGCTATAAATATAGGGGCCCGCTCGCGCATAGGCGCCGGGTCCGTGGTGCTGCATGAGATAGCGCCCGATACTACGGTTTTTGGCGTGCCCGCGCACAGCGCGCGCGGCGGGGCGGCCGGCGGCGAACAGCTTGACCATAACAAACTGCCGGACCATTGCGGCGAGCAGATGCGGCTTTTCCAGGCTAAACTTGACGCTTTGCGCGCGGAGCTGGCCGGTAAATGAAATACGCCAAAGACCTTACGGAGCTGGTAGGGGCCACCCCGCTGGTGCGCGTTAACCGGGTGACGGGCGGGACTTCCGCCCTGGTGCTGGCCAAACTTGAATATTTCAACCCTACCTCCAGCGTAAAGGACCGCATAGCGCTGGCCATGCTGGACGCGGCGCGCGCGCAGGGCCTTATAAAGGAAGGCGGCCTGGTAATAGAACCTACCAGCGGCAATACAGGCATAGGCCTGGCTTTTGTGTGCGCCGTGCGCGGGTACCGGCTTACCCTTACCATGCCCGATACCATGAGCGTGGAGCGCCGGAAAATATTGCGGGCGCTGGGTGCGGAAATAGTGCTTACCCCCGGGGCCGAGGGAATGAAGGGGGCCATAGTCAAAGCTATTGAGCTTAAGGCGGCGGCGCCCGGCTCTTACATGCCGCAGCAGTTCGAGAATCCTGCCAACCCGGCGGCGCATATTAAAGGCACGGCCGAAGAGATCTGGCGCGATACGGACGGCGCCGTGGATTATTTTGTGGCCGGGGTCGGCACCGGCGGCACAATTACCGGCGTGGCGGAGGTGCTAAAGGCCCGTAAACCGGCGGTCAGGATAATAGCGGCGGAACCATTTACCTCGGCCGTGCTTTCAGGTAATCCTTCCGGAACGCACAAAATACAGGGCATAGGCGCCGGCTTTGTGCCAGCGGTGCTGAAGAAAGAGCGCCTGGATGAAATTATCCGGGTAACAGACGCCGAGGCCGGCCGTATGGCCAGGCGGCTTATGAAAGAAGAGGGGATCTTGGCCGGTATTTCGGCCGGGGCGGCCATGCACGCCGCCGCCCTGGTGGCCGGGCGGCCCGAAGCCGCCGGGAAAACCATAGTGGTGCTGCTGCCAGACACGGCCGAGCGTTACCTGAGCACCTGGCTTTTCGAAGACCTTGAATAAGGAATACCTGTTTTGAATATGAAAACCCGGAAAATACTCGGCCTTATGAGCGGCACCTCCGCTGACGGCCTTTCAATAGCCTTGTGCGAAGTTGCCGGGCGCGGTGCCGTGCTGAAAGTAACTAAATTCGCGAACTACGCTTACCCGGCCGCGCTGCAGGCGGAGATCCTTTCCGCCGGCGGCATGCAGGCGCCGGAACTTTCCGCTTTGAATTTCGCCCTGGGCCGTCTGTGGGCCGGCATGGTGCGCCGGTTCTGTCGCGCGCATAGGGTGGCTTATACAAGCGTCGCCGTTATAGGCTCCCACGGCCAGACCGTCTGGCATGCGCCGGGCACCGGAGGCCATACCCTGCAGATAGGCGAAGCCGCTTTTATAGCGGAAGAGACAGGTGTGCCGGTCGTTTCCGATTTCCGTCCGGCAGATATGGCCGCCGGGGGGGAAGGCGCGCCGCTTATTCCCTTCCTGGATGAGCACCTGTTCGGCGGGGGCCGCCCTGTGGCCCTGCAGAATATAGGGGGCGTGGGCAATATAGCGTTTACGGGAAAAGGCGTAAAAACCACGGGTTTCGATACAGGCCCCGGTAATTCCCTTATGGATACTGCGGTCTGCCTTCTGTCCGGGGGCAAAGCCTTCTACGACAGGAACGGCGCCCTGGCCGCAGCCGGCCGCCCCGACCTGGAAAAAGTGCGCGAACTGCTGGCCCTGCCTTTCTTTGGCCGCCGGCCCCCTAAGTCCCTGGACCGCGGCGAATTTTCCACCGCCTTCCTGGCGAAGCATTTCCCGGGCCGTCTTTCCCGGAAAACCGGGCCGGACTTGCTGGCCACGCTCAACGCTTTTACCGCGGGCTCCATAGCGCTGGCTTTTAAGCGCTGCGCGCCGCGCGGGATAAGAGAACTTATCGTCAGTGGCGGCGGGGCGCTTAACCCCGTGCTGCTGGACAATATCGCCGCGCTGCTGCTGCCTTCGGGGGTAAAAGTGCGGTCCTGCGCGGAATTCGGCCTGCACCCGCTGGCAAAAGAACCGGCCTGCTTCGCTCTGCTGGCCTGGCAGGCCCTGGCCCGGCGCGCTAACCATTGCCCGTCCGCCACCGGCGCGCGCGGCGTGCGCGTTCTGGGAAAAATTATGTGGCCCCGTTTATTTTTGTAGAATTTAGCCACATGACAAAACGTGAAACCATCTCCGGGGAACTAAAAAGCATCCTCAAAAAAGTTTCCCGCACACTTTACCTCAGCCTCAATATTCTTCCCGAGCCGGCCCGTTCTCTTATGGGTCTGGGTTACTTGCTGTGCCGGGCCATGGACACCGTGGTGGACGCTCCCGGAGTTTCCACCGCGGGCAAACTTGAGATTCTGAGCCTTATGCGGGGGCTGGAGACTCCCGGCAATCCCGCCCGCCTTGAGGAACTTGTAAAAAAACTGGCGCCGCTGGCCGCGGGCTCCGGTGAGATGGAGCTGCTGCTTAAATTCGGCAAGGTGCTGTCCCTCTACGAAAGAATTTCCGACCAGGAAAAGGAACTTTTCTCCCAACTGCTGGCCGGGGTAGCCTCAGGCATGGAAATGGACGTTAACCTGTTCCCGGGCGGCCAGCCGGTTGCCCTGGCTACAGCCGCGGACCTGGAGCGCTACTGCACTCTGATAGGCGGAGCGCCCGGGGTTTTCTGGGCCCGGATATACAGGGAAACCATCCGCGGCAACAACCCGCTTGTGACTGAACTGCCGTCAGTAAAAGAAGCGGAGGACCTGGGCGCCGCCCTGCAGATGACGAATCTCCTTAAGGATATTCCCGCCGACCTGCTGGTGGGGCGCTGCTATCTGCCGCAGTCCGACCTGGACGCCAATAACCTCAAGCCCGAGGAGCTGCTTGCGCCTGCCACGATGCCGCGCATAAGGGAAACAACGGCCAAATGGATGGCTTGGGCGCTGGACCGCTTCGATAGCAGCGAGGCGTTTCTCCTGACAGTGCCTAAAACGGAACTAGCCCTGAGGGCGGCCGTGATCTGGCCGGTTTATTGGGCAATGGAAACGCTTGAGGCGCTGTCGCATGCTAATTTGCTCGACCCTGCCGCCAGGACAAAGATACGGCGCAGCCGCATTTATGCCACTATCGCCTCAACCCCGCCGCTGCTGCTCAGCAACACGGCTTTTGCCCGCGGTTACCGCTTCCGCCGCGAAATGCTTGTGGTTTCAATGACCGGCGGGGATATCGGTGGGGGGGCGCTATGAAAATTATCCGTATTTTTTGCGCCGGGCTGCTTTTCTGCGGCGCCTGCGCCAGGCAGCTTACCCCGGCGGAGCGGGAAGAAGCCCGCAGGGCGGAACTGGACCTTCAGTCGGTCATGGACCTGGTCGCAAAGCGCGAACTCCCGCCTGTGGAATTCGAACTGGGTTCCGCGCGGCTCCTGAAATCCTCCGGCCCGCTGCTGGACAAGGTGGCGGAAGTCCTGCTTAACCGCAACAGGCTGAAGCTTATAGTTTCCGGCCACACGGACGATACCGGCTCTGCGGAATTTAACGAGGAGCTTTCCGTCAAGCGGGCCGGCGCGGTAAAAC
>MGVB01000087.1:5509-9483 GCA_001800275.1 Elusimicrobia bacterium RIFOXYA12_FULL_57_11 | reverse complement strand
GGCACATTTAAAGAAGCCACCTTTGAAGCCAACCCTGAAAGTCTGGACGCGGAAAAAGCCCGGCTGCTCAGGCTGGCCGGGGTCACCCGCGTCAGCCTGGGACTGCAGGCCTCCCAGGACAGGCTGCTGCGCGTCCTTGGACGCATAGCGATGTCGGCGGATTTCACCCGCGCCCACACAGCGCTGCGCGCGGCCGGCTTCGACAATATAAACGCCGACCTGATGTGCGGCCTCCCCGGCCAGAGCATGGGCGATTTCACCGAATCCCTGCGCTGGCTGCTGGCCATGCGCCCCGAACATGTTTCCCTGTACGCGCTGGAAATACACGAAAGCACGCCCTTTTTCCGCGGCGGGGTGAAGGAGGCGCCGGACGCCGCCGTGGAAATGTATGAAGCCGCCGCCGCCGCTTTTGAAGCCGCCGGGCTCGGGCGCTACGAAATCTCCAATTTCGCGCTGGCCGGACGCCAGTGCCGCCACAACCTGAATTACTGGGAGCAGGGGAGCTACCTGGGCCTGGGCGCCGCGGCGGCCTCCTACATGGACGGGGAACGCCGGACGAATACCGGGGACCTGGCCACCTACCTTGCTTCGACGGCTGAACACGGGATACCGGCCTCGCATTCCCGGGAGACCCTTGTCGGGAGGGCGAAACTGGCCGAAAAAATAATGCTGGGGCTGCGCAAAACAGGCGGCATTAAACTTGAAAGTGATATAATTACCGAGTTCAGCGCGGAGATAAACCGCCTGCTCGGCCTGGACCTGATAGAAAAGACCGGCGGCACGATAAGGATTAAAAATAGCCGCCTCTATCTTTCCAACGCCGTTTTTCGGGAATTTATCTAGCCCCGGTCTAAAAGGCAACTATGTTAAGCAAGGTTTATGAACCCTCGCCGGTAGAAACGAAATGGGCCGACGCCTGGCAGAAAGACAGGCTGTTTATTTCCTCCCCCAGCGCCGACAAAAAACCTTTCGTAGTGGTCATCCCCCCGCCCAACATAACCGGCGCGCTGCATATGGGGCACGCCCTCAATAACACGCTGCAGGACGTGCTGGTGCGCTATCACCGCATGCTGGGGCGCGAAGCTTACTGGGTGCCGGGCACCGATCACGGCGGCATAGCCACGCAGAACGTGATGGAAAAGATGCTCAAGGCCGAAGGCAAAACCCGCCACGACCTTGGCCGCGAAGAATTCTTAAAACGCACCTGGGCCTGGTACGGCGAATGCGGCTCGACCATCCTCGGCCAGCTGCGCAAGCTGGGCTGCGCCCTGGACCTCAATGCCGGCAACGTGCGCTTCACCATGGACGACAAGCGGGCGGCCTCCGTATATGAATCTTTCCGCTCGCTCTGGGGCAAAGGCCTTATCTACCGCGGCGAGCGCATGATAAACTGGTGCACCCGCTGCGGCACCGCGCTCTCGGACATCGAAGTGGAGCACGAGGACGAAAAGTCCAGGCTCTGGCATATCCGCTACGCCTTTGAGGACGGCTCAGGTTCTGTGACCGTGGCCACCACACGCCCGGAAACCCTGCTGGGAGACACCGCCGTAGCCGTAAACCCGGAAGACGAAAGATATAAAAGCATGACAGGCAGGAAACTGCGGCTGCCGCTGACGGACCGGCTCATCTTGCTGGTGGCCGACGAAGGCGTGGAAAAAGGTTTCGGCACCGGCGCGGTTAAAGTAACCCCCGCCCACGACCCCCTGGACTTTGAAATAGGCCAGCGCCACAAACTGGAAGTGATGCGCGTAATTTCATACGAGGGCAAAATGACCAACTGCCCCCGGGCCTACGCCGGGCTCAGTGTCCAGGCGGCCCGCAAAAAAATAATCGAGGACCTCAGCGCCGCGGGCCTGCTTGTAAAAGAAGAACCGTACAAACATTCGGTCAACAAATGCTCCCGCTGCAGCCAGCACATAGAACCGCTGGTCTCCGAGCAGTGGTTCGTTAAAATGAAAGGCCTGGCAGCCCCGGCCATAACCGCCGCGGAGAGCGGCGAAGTTAAATTCTATCCTCCCTCCTGGAAAAAGCCTTTTACGGAATGGCTGGGCAACATACAGGACTGGTGCATTTCCCGCCAGATCTGGTGGGGGCACCGCATACCGGCCTGGTACTGCCGCAAATGTTCAGGCGCGGGGCTTAAGTTCTCGGATAAAGGCGAGCTCTCGCGCGTTTCTTTCGCGCAGGGCGCCAAGCCGGTCGTCTCATTCGAAAAACCCGCCGCCTGCCCGGACTGCGGCGGCGCGGACCTGCTGCAGGACCCGGACGTGCTGGATACCTGGTTCTCGTCGGCATTGTGGCCTTTCTCCGTTTTCGGCTGGCCGGAAAGAACAGAAGAGCTGGACTATTATTACCCCACCTCGGTGCTCGTTACCGGCTACGAAATACTTTACCTGTGGGTGGCCCGCATGGTGATGAGTGGCATAGAGCACATGGGCCGGCCGCCCTTCAGCCAGGTATACCTGCACGGCATAGTGCGCGACAAGCACGGCAAGAAGATGTCAAAGTCGTTGGGCAATGTTATAGACCCGTTGCAGATGATAGAAAAATACGGCACCGACGCCATACGGTTTTCCCTCATGGCGCAGACCCTGGGAGGCAAGGATATCCCCTTCTCCGAGGAAGCCATAACCGGCGGCCGCAATTTCGTTAATAAACTCTATAACGTGGCCCGCTTCATACAGATGTACCTGCCGGAGAGACAAGCCCCGCTCGGCGCCGCGCGCCCGGACGAGCTGGCGGACCGCTGGATAACGGAGCGCTACGCCGCCGCCCTTGAAAAGTCAAAAGCCGCCATGGCCGAATACGACCTGCCCAAAGCGCAGGACGCGCTTTACGCTTTTGTCTGGGATGAATTCTGCGACTGGTACCTGGAGCTGGCTAAACCACGCCTGGCGGGCCCTGACAAGGAAAAAGTGCTGGGACTGATGCTTGAACTTTTTACCGGTTCCTTAAAAGCCCTTCACCCGTTCATGCCCTACGTTACCGAAGAACTTTACGCCAGCCTTAAACCGTATCTTGAAGCCCCGGACAGCTACCTGCTCAAAGCCGGCTGGCCCGAAGCCCCGCGCGTGGACGCCCGGGCGGCCGCCGCCGAGCCACTTATGCAGGAGATCATGGGGGTAATAACCCAGATACGCACTGCCCGGGCGCAGTTCGAGATACCACCCGGGAAAACCATAAAGGCCTTTGCCACCTCCGGAAATCCGGCCGCGCTGGACCGCCTGAGAACCGGAGCCGGCTATGTCAAGCTGCTGTCGAAAGTGGAAGATCTCCGCCTGGAAGCCGGCCTGGCCAAGCCGCCGCGTTCGGTAAGCGCCATCTCCGGGCCTTTCAACATTTACATACCCATGGACGGGGCCGTAGATCTGGAAAAAGAGCGGACCCGCCTGGAAAAAGAACTGGAGCGCGCGCGCAAAGACAGCGCCCAATGCGTTGACCGGCTGCAAGACCCGGCGTTCACCGCCCACGCTCCGGCCTCGGAAGTGGAAAAAATAAAAACAAGAGCCGCGGACACGGCAGGCAAAGTTTCACGCCTTACAGAGATATTAGCGGAACTAAAGACTGGTTAAGCCAATATGAAAACATCGTTCAATCTGCGCAGATTCTGGATACGCAGGGACCGGAACCAATACCTGCTTGGCGGGGTAATAATCACTTCTCTTATCGGGTCTTACGTCTCGGCCCACTGGCATTTTGTGGATAAAGTAAACACCATACGGAGCATGAAGGTATATTCCCAGGAACGTTCGCAGTCCCCGGCAAGGAACCTGCGGGAAGTGGAATATACCCCCTCCAAGCAAAAAGCCGGGAGAACCCGGTACTATCAGTTGGACACACAGAAAGGCCCGGCGATACCGCGCCTTGACGAAAGCGAAGAGGATACCGGGAACTGACAAGACTATGCCCACAAATTTATTGCCGCACAAAAACACCTTGTTTATCTGCCTCCTCGCGCTCGGCCTGCCTATACT
>MGVB01000087.1:0-5410 GCA_001800275.1 Elusimicrobia bacterium RIFOXYA12_FULL_57_11 | reverse complement strand
CGTCACCGCCAGGCCGACCATGCACGTAAACCTCAACGACATCGAGGTAATACACCATCCGAAACGCGGTACAATCTTCGTTTCAAAACACTTATGGAAGACCTGGGTGGAAAGGGCGCTTTACCTGCTGCTGCTGAGCATAGCGCTCACCGCCATAACGGCTTCTGTGCCCAAGAGAGACGAACACAACATTATTATTTCCTACTTCCTTACGGGAATAAACTTCACGCTCGCTTTCTGGGTTTTCTTATGCGGGGTCCTGCTGCTTTTAATGAAATCAGCCTCAGGTTTCTATGTTATGCCGGTTTCCGCCCTCATGGCTGCGGGCATCTACTACCTGCTTATGAAGATAAAAAAAGCGGATGTGTCGTTGACAGACTTGAAAGACGCATTCAGGCATCAGCGCGGCGCCCAGGGCTCCGACCAGCGCCTGGCCGCGGTGGACGGCTCGCCTGGAGACTGGCCGGAACAGGATTTTCTAAAATAAAAACAAGCCCCGGCCATAATAAAGCCGGGGCTTGTTTTTGCGCTCAAAACACCCGCCTAGAACTGGAGCCAGAAACCAAAACGGTGAATACTGCCCAGTTCACCGAAAGGCAGGAAGGCGTAATCCACTCCCAACCCTGCCACTTTTACGCCGAATCCCAGGCTCAACCCCACTTCAGCGCCCAAGTTGGAGGTATCATACCCGAACTTGTAGCCGCCGCGCAGGGCGAAGGCCTTGCGGAACCAATACTCCGCGCCCACGGCCGGGTAGATTTGCTCATCCTGCAGGTATTCGCTGACTTCCCCCGCCAAATTCAATTTTTCCGAAGCCCTGTACAGCATACCGGCCCGCAGGCAGACAGGCAGCGGGTCGGCCTCTTCATCGAACTTCATTTTGGTGCCCAGGTTCTGCAGCGCCAGGGAAATATTCGTTTTTCCTGTGGCGCGGTAAATTACCCCGGCATCAGCCGCTATGGCGAAAGCCGATTTCGTATAGATGGTGGACCGGATGAACTTGACCGAAAAGCCGCCGTCCAGGCGTGGCATGCTTTCCGGCATAATCTCTTTCTTCGCGTAGGCCAGCGTAACGGCCAGGTCGTCGGCGCCAAAAGTGCCCAGTTCAGGTACGCTCCCGGCAACGTCGTCTCCGCGCCGCTCGATACCGCCCACGGTAAGGAAAGTGGCCCCAAACCCGAAACGGTTGTCGCCGGCCCTGCCCGCGTAAGAGATATTCCCCATCTTGGCGTCCTGCAGGTAAGTGGAAAAGTCCAGGGCCGCTTCCCGCTCCTCGAACTGCGCCAGACCCGCCGGGTTAACGAAGACGGCCCCCGAGTCGTTGGCCAGGGCGCTGAAAGCGCCGGCCATGCTCACCGCACGCGGGCTCATGGCCACCTTCAGGAAGTTCGCCGCCGTGGTGCCAGCCCCTGAAGCGTAAGCTCCCGCCGGCAGCACCAGCAACAGGGAAAAAATAAATATCTTTCTCATAAGCATACCTCTTTTACCAGATCCGCGTACCGAAACCGGACTATTTAATTATCGCCATCTTATGGGCTTTATTGCCGAGTTTCTTGCCGTCAAGGAAGGTCAGCATGAAATACACCCCGGACGCGCAGTCCTGGTTGGTGTCGTTCTTGCCGTCCCATTCGGAATAATATACTTTGCCGCCCGCCAGGACACCCTGGTCAAGCGTGCGCACTTTTTCGCCCGCCAGGTTGTAGATAACGAACTTCAGATTCCCGGCCTTGCCCGCAGGCAGGTTATATTTAATAACCGTACCGGTGGTGGGATACGCGCCGGCGGAGGCCAGGGCATCCCCGGTAAGGGTAACCGTCTTATTCTTCAGGCTGAACGGGTTCGGCAGATTGTATACTTCGAACGCGGAACTGAACGCCGGAATACCCGCTATCGGCGGCGCCGTCAGCACAGCGAAACGCCCGCTCTGGGAGGTACCCGAACCCGTATCCGACGGCACATAACGCCCGTTGACCACGGCGCTCATGCCAAAGCGCTTGCGGCCGTACGGGGTGGCGGCCGCGCTGGTGCCTTCAGAAGCGTTCGCCAGGCTGACAACGTCCACTGAAACCACGCCGGTCATGGGATCCACGGTATAATTGCCGGGAACCTCCTTCCAGGCGCCGGTAGCCGCGTCGTACTGGTAGATGCGCAGGTTCTGACTGCCGGAACCCCGCTCCTTGTCGTACTTAAGCGTAAGCGTGAAGGGTTTGTTGGCTTGGGCGTTGGAAAGGTCCATTTCATATATTTCCGAAGCCATCAGGCTCTGCAGCGCGGCAGACACGCTGAGGTTGCCCTTGGCGGTCTTTACGGTACGCACCGACGGCAGCGCGCTGAAGAAACCGCCCACCAGATTAGAGTAATCCACTGGCCCCACCGGCGCGGTGGAATAGGAAAGGGCGCCGGGATCCAGCTCTATGCCGGAGTATTCCTCGGTCTCCTTGTCCATCTGCACTTCGCCGCCGGCCAGGGATTCTTCCTGTATGTACTGCTCGGTCTTGGCGTTGCTTACCTGGTCGTAGCGGAATTCCTTCACCATCTTGTTGCTGCCGTCGCCGGCGGTAAACCGCACAAGGTAGCTGGGCACGCCGCTGGTAGCGGTAAAATCGCCCAGGTAGGTGTTGCCGGGCCCGGGGACCAGCATCAGCGTTACCGCGGTGGAAGTATCGAACACCACACCGGGGCTGAACTGGCAGCTGGGCACGGAAATAAGCTGCTTGGGCGACTTTATAATGACGTCGACCTTGTTCACGGAGTACGCGTTCTTCCTTACCTTTATGACGATCTGCGGCGGAATATCCTTAAGGGTCATATCGCTGACCACGGTATTCCCTTCTTCGGCCGTGATTGGCTCGGGCACCTCGGGCAGCTTGCCCGGGGAGAAGGCCGACAGTTTATAGAGATGTCCGGGCACTATGCCTGTGATCTCGTAATTACCGGCAGCGTCGGTCTGCACTTCGGTCTTTGGCAGGTAGGAGACCACGGATTCGACGTTAAGCGTCTCGTCGTAAGCCACCACCTTCACCCCGGCCCTGGTAACCGGGGTGGGGAACTTGCTCATGAACACCCTCCCCGAGAGCTTAGACTCGGAAGGCTTCATATACAGGTTAAAGCTCACGGAATCGCTGCCGGACAAGCCGGTTTTCTCGCCCACGGTAACATAACCGTTGCGGGAAACTTCCAGCCGGTAAATGCCGGAAGGCAGGTTAGTGATGGAGAAAACCCCGGACGAATTGGTAAGCGTGAATTTCTCCACCGTGCGGTGCTTCAGATACACCCGGGCGCCGGCCAGCGGCACCGGCGGCGTAGCGCTGCTCTTTACAACGCCGGAAATGGTGCCGACCACGGGCTCCTCCGAGTCGAAGTTGAAGTTGTAGGCGGAATCAGCCGGAAGCGTTACCTCTTTGGCCACGGGCGGGTAGTTGGGATTGGCGAACACCACCGTATAGCGGGCGCCGGGCAGGCCCCATATTCCGTAACTCAGCGGGTTAGCCGCCAGGTAAGCCTGCATCCCCGTGATATCGCGCGCCATCATGCCGGTTTCAAAACCCGCAAAAGTGGCCGAGCTGGGCATGCCGCTGGAAAAGCCCCGCAATTCCCCGGAGGTATCATAAAGCATGATGGCCGGTATGATATTGAACATTTCATTGAAATTGGCGAACATCCGCTCCAGGTCCGGAACGGTGAACATGTTCCCGCCCTGCACCGTGCCGGCCAGCTGCACCTGGCCTACCGTGCCCGTAATGGGGATGGCTATAGGCTGCGCCCCGGTCCCTATATTCGGGTTGTCGGGGTCCTTCTGCACGGACATGCCCTTTTTCCGGCCTACGAAGTTGGCAAACTGGCTATAACTGACATAACCCCCGTCACCGCCGCCCGGATCATACTTGGCGCCCAGCACCAAGTAGAAGTCGTACTGCCCGGGAGGCATATACTTGGTAGACCAGCCGGTGGTGGTGCTGTAATCGAACGAATATTTCGGCTCCGAGAAGAAGAGCTCCGTTACTTTCTTCTGTGTCATCTTTTCGCCCGACTCCACGCCTATAACGAAGTAGCCCCACGAGCTGGTGGAAACGGCCGGCAGGCCTATGATCTGCGGCCGCACGGCGATACCGTTCTCAAGCTGAAGTTTCACTTCGGTGGTCCTGCCTTCCGCGACCGACACCCCGTCCATGGTGACGGGCGCCCAGATAAAGCCCAACCCATGCGGGCGCAAGGTGACCTTATATGTTCCGGGGGCCAGGTTCGGCAGGTCGAACTCGCCGTTCTCGTCCACGTTCTTACCTTCGCTGACGTCCACATTTACGCCCTGCACCTGCACATCCGCGCTATAACATGTAGTGCAATTTCCATCGCCAAACACCGGCTTAAAGTTGCTGCCGTCGGGCTTCTTTAAGATCCCGCGCAGAGCGCCGGCGCGCACCACGGACATATTTTGCTGCACCACGGGCTCCTCCTGCGTAGGCGAGACCTCGGAATCGAAAGAAGTAGCCTTGGCCCACGTTGCGGAAAACACGCGCGGGTAGTAAGTAACCCCGGTGGAAAGGGTTATGGCGTAGCTGGTGGTATTCGAGATAAAAGTACCGGCCAGCGAGGTAAAGCTCATCTGGCTATTCATGCAGCCGTCGTTGCAGTTCTGCTGCGCCATAAGCGTAAGCGGCGAAGATGTTGAAATTATCAACGGCACCAGCTCAGTTACGGTGTACGTGGTAATGAAGGTAAGGTCGCCAGACAACTGGCCGGCGGTGTTGGCGCCGGGAGGCAGAGGGATGTTAAAGGTTAAAGTTCCTACCCCGGCGCAGGTGCCGGAACTATTTACAAGCCAGGCCCTGCCCGGGCTGCAATTGTAAATAGTGTTTGTGGGACTGATGGCTCCCTGCGAGGAAATAGTAACGCGGGTGCCGCCGTCCCCGCTAAGCGAACGCCAGCCGCCTTCGAACGCGGCCGACAGGCGCGCGTTCCCGTCGGTGAGCCCCGTTATGGTAAAGCTGCCGTCGGCGCCGGTGCGCGCCCGGGCATCAGACCGCACGCCGCAACCCCCGTATTCACAGAAGCGATAGGAATCTACGCCCTGGTAACTGCTGTCGTCCCGATTTACCATTATTGTGGCATTGGGCAACGGCACATTACTGTAAGTAAGGATGCCGCTCAGCGTATAAGTAGCCAGGTCCAGCTCAAAGCTGTCGAACCGGGAGGAGGGCAGCGCGGGAGGAACAGGCATGGTCAGGATAAAACTATTACCACTGCTTTCATAACCCGCTTTACCGACGTTAATGTTATAGGGCTGCACAGCGTTGTAGGGCACATTGTAAAAGCTGTAACGCCCGGAAACGTCCGTAAGGATATCCTCCTGGTACACAGCGTGTGACTCAGAACACGGTACGGGAGGAACGGCATTAAGCGGATTGGTGCA
>MGVB01000086.1:9812-13019 GCA_001800275.1 Elusimicrobia bacterium RIFOXYA12_FULL_57_11 | reverse complement strand
GGGATGGAAAGCGGTAAGATGCCAGGGGATATCGCGCGAAAGCCCGGCCAGGTACGCGGCCATCTCAACTGTCTCTTCCTCTGAATCGTTGAACCCCGGGATAAGCAGGGTGACCGCTTCCACCCAGAAGCCGGCGGTCGCTATCGTTTCTATGCCGGTTTTTACTTTTTCCAGCTCCCCCCCGCATACGGCCTGGTAGCGGCCGGCGTTGAAGGATTTAAGGTCCACCTTCCAGAAGTCCAGGCAGGGGCGCAGGAAAGCGGCCGCCTCCCGGGTGGCGTAGCCGTTGGAGACAAATGCCGTGCGCAGGCCGCCGGCCTTGGCGGCGGTAAAGATCCCGGCGGCCCATTCGGCGGTGATAAGGGGCTCGTTGTAGGTGGAGACCAGTGTGCCAAGGCCGCGCGCCCGGGCTTCCCGGACCAGGTCTTCCGGTGTTGTCTCCAAGGGGGAGCTGGAATTGCCGCCGGTCCCGGAGAGCTCCCAGTTCTGGCAGAAATCGCATTTAAGGTTGCAGCCGAACATCCCGAACGACAAAGTGCGGGAACCGGGCAGAACGTGGAAAAACGGTTTTTTCTCCACCAGGTCGGCCGCCGCCCCGGATATATAACCCCAGGGAGCCATAAGCACTCCGCCCTCGTTAACCCGTACCCCGCAGCGCCCGGCGCCGCCGGCGGGCGCCACGCAGCGGTGCGCGCAAGCCAGGCAGCGGGTTTTGCGCCCGGCCAGTTTTTCATACAGTAGCGCTTCTTTGGAGAATTTGCCATGGGAAGACATCTTAGCCGCCGCGGCCAAGGAAAGGCTTGGGTGCCAGCACTTTAATGGCTCCGGGGATAACGCTGAATTTAACTTTGCCGTCCTCCGAGAAAAAGTCTTCCCCGTCGAGGTGGTACCAGGTTTCGGCGCCGCAGTCAAGTTCTATCACCCTGGCCTTGAAGGCCGCGTAGATGGCGGTGTGTTCGGCCAGGCGGCCGCTGAACAGCGCAGGCAGCGCGTAAAGCAGCCGCGGCAATGAGGCTTTTTTTATAAAACAAAGGTCAAGGAACCCGTCGTCTATGTATGCCCCCGGGGCGATACGCGCCCCGCCGCCGTACTGCACGCCGTTAAGCACCGCCGTCAGGAGCGCCTCCATTTCCACCCTGGTCCCGTCCAGCCGCGCGATTACCCGGCGCGGGCCGCAGGCAAGCACTCGTTTGGCCGCGTACCAGACATAAGGCAGTATGCCCCTGCGGCGGCTGAGGGAGTTAAAGTCATGCGCTATCTCCGCGTCAAGCCCGACACCGGCCGCGCAAAAGAACGGGCGGCCGTTGGCCAGCCCCGCGTCAATGGAACGCGGGTCCCACTCTAACAGGCCTTCCAGCGCGGCGGAAAAACCAAGCGGGATATAAAGGTTCCTGGCCAACCCGTTGCCCGAGCCGCAGGGGAGTATGCCGAGCACGGTATCTTTTCCTATAAGGGCGGCCGCGGTTTCGCGTATAGTACCGTCCCCCCCGGCCGCTACCACATGGGTAAACCCGGACAGCACGGCTTTCGCCGCAAGCTCGGTGGCATGGCCCCTTGCCCGGGTAAACTCCATTTCAAAATGTATTTTTCGGCCTGAAAACTTTTTTTCAAGCAGTGTTTCGACATTCCACTGTTTATTGCCGGCGTTCGGGTTTACTATGAAAAAGTAGGGCATAGGGAAATCCGCTGAAGACGGAGAATGTTAACAGGTTATTGGAAATCAGCAGCCGTTAAGCGGACAGCGGTTATTCTACCGCGCTCAAACCGGTGGCCCAGTCGGCCTTTGCCCCGGTAGCTTCCACCGCGGACAGGACGTTCCCACCGGCAATGTCGCCTTTGTTGCAGCGGAATTTTACCCTGTAAACATAGCCTATGCGCAGGTCAGGGTTTTCTCCCAGGACCTCCGCGTCGTCCACATACAGGTAGTCCAGCTTTTTTTCCGGGCCCACATGCACAAAATTCAGACGCCAGCCCCCGGCGGTTCGCCTGGCGGTTATCATCTGCAAAGACATCTCTATTTCGCGGCCGGCATAAACAGCCGGGCGTTTAAAGAACTGATCAGGGTCCGCCTGCAGGACCGCCGCGGGCTTTATTTCCGGGTCGGCGGCAGCGCCGGTATCCGGCTCCAGCGATATTTCCGGGCCTTCCTCCCTGTCCTCAGCGGGGACGGCCTGGGGCGCGTCCTGGTCTTTCTGCCGCGGGTTATCCCCGGCGGGTAAAGGTTTCTCCCCGGGTGAGGCGGAATCCTCTTCCCATGACGAGTTCTCCTGCGGTTGTACCGGGGCGGCAAAATCCCCGGTGAACTCCGGCTGATAACGTTGTACCGGCGTGGACTTGAGCGCGGGATGGAGCCGCTCCTTGAAAATGAAACCGATAAGGATGCCGACCAGGAAAAACAGCAGGGTGTTTACAATACGGAAACGGAAGAAACGCATGTCTTATTTTATAATATTTGTCATATATTGTATATTTAAACAAATCGCGCCTGGAGGTGCTCAATGCCTGTTTTTATTCTGTTTGCGGGATTGTTAATGGTTCCCTTTATTGCGTTCGCCGGGGAACTAGGCTGCGTGTACGAATCTTTTGCGGTAGTACAGGTAATGAAGGCCGGCACCGCCGAGTGGCAGCCGGCAAAAAAAGGTCTGCCTTTGGCGGAGGGCGACAGGGTCAGCACCGGTGAAAAGGGCTGGTGCGAAATACTTTTCCGGGACGGCACCTTTGTAAAGCTGGATTCAGGCACGGAAACCGTGGTAGAGGAACTGAAAGTTTCCCCGGAGACCCGCGCCTACACATTCAACCTCTTGCGTGGCAAGACCCTTTGGATGGCTGCAAAGCTCAAAGTCGCTGTCACTTCGCGGTTTTCCGTGCGGACGCCAGCCGCGGTATGCGCGGTCCGGGGGACCGACTTTTCTATAAGCGTATCTTCAGCGGGGACGGCGGTGGGACTTTTTGCGGGAAAAGTGGATATTTCCTCCCTGGATGGCAAGGGGAAAGAGCTCCTGCCCGGCCACGAGGCTTGCGCGGGCGCCGCCGGCATAGCGCTGCAACAGGGTTTTTCACGTGCCATGCAGGCTGAACAGCGGCGTTATGAAAAGCTAAAAAGCCGGGTTGAAGGCCTGCGCAAGCGGCTGGCGGAACGCGATGGGTTTATAGACGACTACATAAACCGCCAGAATAAAAAAATGGCGGACTTTGAAGCGCGGCGCG
>MGVB01000086.1:3418-9792 GCA_001800275.1 Elusimicrobia bacterium RIFOXYA12_FULL_57_11 | reverse complement strand
TGACGGCGTTCAGGCAAAAAAGAAAGCGGCCGTGAACCCTGTTCTCGGCCGCTTTCTTTTGCCCGCGCCTGGTCTTACTGCAGCTCCGCGTCCAATTCGTAAGCGGAAGCGCGGTTTATCTTTACCGGTTTCTTTATATTCTTCATCAACAGCTGGGACAGGTCTGAGGCCCCGCCTTTACGCATTCCCACATCCAGCGTGGCCAGGCCCCCGGTGTAACCGCGCACCCAGGAGTCCCTTACCATGGGGATATTGCGCAGCATCTTAACGAACTCGCTCAGGTCGTTCATGGTGGCCACCTTGGCCAGGTTAACGCGCACAATTGATTTTTCGCGCAGGGATTTTATCAGCAGTTCTTTAAGCGGGTCGGCCGCTTTTTTCGCTACGGATATTATGGAAGCCCTTGCCGCCGCGGTTTCGTTGAGGTCTATGCCACCGGCAGATTCCTGCACCGCCGCCAAAGCGTCCTGGGACCCATTCTTAACTGCGGACAGTGAGATGCCGGCGCGGTATGAGATGAAGCCGCCCAAACCTTCACGCGTGTTAAAGGAGGTTTCCGCGTCGCCCTTGATGATAATGTCGGCTTTGTCGCTGGCCCCGGTAAGGAAGCCGGCGCCCGCAAAACGGGCCTTCAGCTCCGTTTCGGCGTATTTTGTCTGGAGCGGTTTGGCGTCAGAGAATTCCAGGATCTCAAAACCTATAACAGGGTTGCCAAGCTTTTCCGGCTCTGACTCGAGGTTTCGCAGTTTGGACGCCAGATCCTCTTTGCGCACATGGGCGCGTATCCGTGTCTTGTAAAAATCCCCATCCAGGCGCTCTTTAAGAATCTCATATTTCTCTATATATCCTGCGGTCTGCGAAGTTATGCTTTCGTCTATCAGCACCGATTTGGCCACCAGCGAGTCTTGGGATATATATATGCCCACCACCAGGCCCAGCGCGCTCTTCATGGCTTCGGCCAGAGAGGTTTTTTTCGCGCCTTCGGTATCGTTGTCTATAACGGGCGCCATCCCCTCCGCCTCCACCACTTCAGTCTCATAAGCGGGGTTCACGGAACTCCTGCGGCCGCCGGTACAACCGATGGCCGCAAGCAGTATGACTGCCGTTAAGATACGGGGGAAGTTCTTCATTCGCCCCTGGCTCACTCCGCCAGCTTGATGCCCGCTTCTTTAAGGGCTTTTTTTGGCAGCCTTAAGACCACGATGCACCCGTCGTCACTCGTCCACTCCGTGCGCATCACCTGGGCGCCTTTAAGAACGGCGTTGATCTTGGTGGCAAGCACGGAATCGGTTTCAATGGCTTTCTCCACGGTTATGCCGCCTTCCAGATTTACGCCTTTAAGGAAAGAAAGCATGTTGTACTGGCCGTTCACTATGGAAGCGTTGCGCGAAGTAGCCATACGCTGGGTCTTGTTTTCCAGGGTCTGGTCGGCCGCACCCATGCCGCGGGCAAAAATATAATTTTTGGTGACGCCCTCTTCAAGCCACTCCCTTTCGATCTCGCCTGAACCGGATACGGTGCCCTTGTCCGGCGCCGACGCGCAGCCGGCGGCAACAAACATGGCAAACGCCGCAATCAATATATTTTTCATTGGAACCTCCTACCAAGCCTATTCTTAAATTGTATCAACAAACCGCGGGGGTGTCAATTTCGGCGGAAGGCCGGCAAAGGGTCAAAACGCATCCCTTCCAGATGCGCCATTCAGCGGCTGAACGAACCCTGTGCCCGGGCTAGTACAGCCAGATAAAGTCGGATTTGTCTTTATTATCCCTGGGCGCGGCGGGCTTGCTCGCGGGCTTGGGCCGGGCGGGTTTCTGCGGAGTTTTGTCCTGCGGCCGGGGGTCTTTGTAAACCGTCTTCTTGCGGTGCTCTTTTACGACTATACCGCTGAATTTGTAGGAGAAGGAAAGCTGGGAAGTGTTGTACACCTCGCCGCCCGCGCTGGTGGCGAAATCGAGGGACATATCATCATACCGTACCCCCAGGCCCATGGTAAGCCCGCCGTTATCTTCCAGTGCCTTATATCCTACCCGCATGTTGAAGAACTGCTCAAAGTGGTATTCCATCCCTACGCGCAGACTTTTTTGCGACTCGGCGGTATAAAAGTCGCCTTCCGCCGCGATCAGCACGGACTGGTCCATTATAGTGGGGCGCTGGTAAGAAAGTCCTATGCGCAGTATGGACGGGAGCCGTGTTGTCTCATTTAAATACTTGAGCCCGCCGCCCACATTGGCCATTGATACGGCCGCGGAAAGCCCCAGGTTGGGCGCCATCCCCAGCCAGCCGGCGTCAAAAGCTATGGCTGACGCCGTATAATCTTCCAAGAGAGTGGATTTGATGTATTTAACGTTGAAGCCCAGGTACTGGTCCAGCTTCAGGGCGTAGCCTTCTATTTTCAGCTCGTCGGAATAAACCTTTTCCCCGTAGCCCAGCGCTACCACCATGTCTTTCTGTGCGTCGTAAGAGCTTTCCGTTATGGTCCCGTTGGCGTTAAGCAGGCGCAGGTTAAAGGAGCCCGCGTCGGCCATCATGAACGACAGCCCCACCGCGGGTTTTGCCAGGTCGGCAAATCCTGTAAGCGGCAACGGCATGGCCACGGCGAAGTTATTAAGGCCCGAATCCTCAAAACCGGAAAGATACATGGCCGACACCTCGGGCATATAAAGCTGGCCGAGGCCGGCGGGGTTGTAATTTATGGAATACAGGTCGTCGGCTATGGCAGCAAAAGCGCCGCCCATGCCCATGGCCCGGGGGCTGATGTCGGTTTTCAGCACCTGGACGCCGGTCGAACCGGGGCCGTCCGCGAAAACAGGGCAGGAAAAAAAGAATATGGCCAAAAAAAGCGCCAGGGTCCCCGGTAAACCGATACCGCGGTCACGGCAGGACTGCCGGGGCCCGGTTGAATTCTGTTTTATGCCTGCCGCTATCGTTTTCATACGCCCGTAGTTTTGTTCCGCTTTGTTCAATGCGCGGCGCCGGCCGCGCCGACTTACCTGATTATGGCTATCTTGTCCGTTTTGTTTATCCCGGGCCCTATCGCCCTGAGGAAATAGATTCCACTGGCGGCTTTGCCCCCGCTTGAATTGGTGCCGTCCCAGTCTACGGTGCCTTTGCCGGACGCCGGCCCGTCGTAAAGTGTCTTCACCAGCGCGCCTGTCTGCGTGTAGAGCTTGAGGGAGAGGTTCCCCGCCGATTGCAGTTCGTATTTCACTATAGTTTTAGCCCCGGGCGCGCCCAGTTTATTGTTGTAACTGACCACCGCCGCCTTGTCGGCCGTAAGATTTATACGGTTGGATATGCCCAGGGAAACCACATGCCCCATATGGTTGCGGCCAAAGATCTCCAGTGAGACGGTGCCGGCGCCCGGGTAGCGGGCGGCGAATCCCGGCTGCACAAGCACCCGGCCCGAAAAGTATTTTCCCGCGGCATCCTCGCCTAACTCAAATGGGAGCGACGGGTTTTCAAGGCGCAGGAAAGAACCTGCCAGGTTCGTGCGGGTATCTTCCAGCTTTACGTTGTTGTGGTCGCGCAGTTGGGCATATTCGAAAACCTGCTCCGCCCCGGTAACGGTTTGTGACGACGGCGAGGCGAGCATAGGGAAGCTGTTATAATAAGCCGTGAAAGCTATCTTGTCGTTGTCCGGGGTGGAGTCGTTGCCGAGGAAAACCCTGGCGCTGCCGTTGACCGGATAGGATAAGGTAAGCGTGTACGGCGAAGTGGAGGTGACCGCCGAGTTGCTGTAGTCATAGGTGGGGCCGCCCGCCACCATCAGGTAATAGCGGTTTGACGCGGTGGTGCTGAGAAAGTCCAGTGTTACGGTGGCGTCCCGGGCGCGGCAGTCCGCTATGGGGCATACGCCGCCCCACTCGTTCAGTACCGGCACTGCTTCGGTAAGATAATTCCGGTTTTCGTCAAAAAGGAACAGGGCGTAGGCTTTATAGTCCTGGGCGGCGCGGGGCAGCGTAAGCGTGGCACGGAAGTTCCCGGCGGGCACCGGGATGGAGTAATAGTCAATGTCGCCGGCAGGGAGTACGGTGGCCGATATGGTGGAAAGGAAATCCAGGTCGGTGGCGCATTCCGGCCCGTTATTGTTCACGCACAGGGCGGAATTGGACCCTGTTTCGTACGCGTCGCCGGCCGTACCCGGTATCCCGTGGGCCGCAAAGGCGTTATTAATGCGCAGCAGGTGGTCGTCAGTGCAGCCGCCGGCCAGGGCCACTTCGTCGCGCAGGTGTTTGCAGGCGTCTATCATTGCCTGGTGGAAATTGGCGAAACTGTCGGGGAGGTAGAAGAGCGCGGCCCAGACCAGAAAATCCGCCCTGGGCCGGCCCGCAAAAACGCTGGCGCCGCCAACGGTACCCAGCGAACGGGACCCTCCGTCGCGCAGGGAATAAAGCGCCTGGGACAGTATCAGGCTGTCATTGTAAATTTCACCCTGCCAGTCGCCAGGCATTTGTTTGTCGGGGCCGGAAAGCGGACGCCCGCTTCCGAGAAAGTTGCCCAGGGTGTCCAGGCTGGTGTGGCCTTCGCTCCAGAAGGAGGCCAGGGAAAAATAGTCAGACAGGGCCTCGCTTATGGCGCCGAATTCCCCGAAATTTATTATGGGGTAGATGCGGTGTACGGCAAGGTGCGCGTACTCATGGCGCACTACGGTGCCGTCCAGCGCGAACGACCGGAAGATCCCGCCTATCTTTAATCCGTCCCCGAAAAACAGGTTCTCGTTCTCCAGGTCAAAAAAAGCATTTCTCATGGCATAATCATCTATGCCGGGATAGTCATCCGGCCTGCCGCTGGCGTGCACCATTACGGGTACCCGCTTATCAAGGTCGATGATAGCCGGAGTCCCGCCGACAAAAGGGTTCTTGTTGTAGTCCTGGAAATAGCGGCGCGCCTTGTTAAGGTGATAGAACACATTAACCTCGTCCAGGCCGGAGGCATGTCCCAGGCTGGTGTCCAGGTAGAAATTAGCGCTGTTTACGGTGTCGGTGCTCCAGAGCACTGAACCCAGCGGGGCGGCCGCAGTGCCGTTGCTCGCCGTCCCGGGTGCATTCGTAAGCACCATGTAGCTTGATTCATGTATTGAAAATCCCTCGCCGGTCCCTGATTCGTCGGTTTGCAGCGTGAGGGTGTAGGAATTGCTTTCCACCGAGGGCCCGTAAAACGCGCCTCTTGTGCCGATATAACGGGCCACGGTATTATTGCCCGTAAGCCCGGCGCTTTTAATACTCACTCCGTCCCCATCGTCTATCCCGCCGTCTTCGTTGAGGGCGCCTGCCCCAAAAGCAGCAAAACGCGGCACCATTTTTGCCAGCACCTCACTTCCGGTGTCGACCGCAGGGGATAACGTTAGCGTGTAGGGATAAGTGCTGGAATTGTCGTACGGGTTGGGGGTCGTCGTCCATGACGGGTGGGTATAGCTGCGCCACTCACCGCCGCCGTTATCATAATGGGCGCTGAAGCCGCGATAATTGGTAACCGCAAAATAGGGCCCTTTGAACGTGGAGAAAACTTTCCCCTCGGAGTCGGAACAATAGTCTCCCGCCAGGTTGGTGGTCTCGTAGACGGAAGTCCCGCCGATCCAGAAATACTGGTCGCTGAGGGGTTTTATGACCGGCGCGGCCCAATCGGTACCGGAGCCAGCGGGTATTGGGGATATCTCGTAAACTGTGCCGGAAGATGATCCGACGGTTAGGTAGGAGGTGCCGCACCAGCGGCGCATGTCGTCATATTTCAAAAGAACGCTCCCCGTCTGCGCGTCTATGTAATACACCCAGATCCCGCCTGTCCTGCCGCGTATCTTCCAGGCCAGTTTCAGCGTGCCGGTCTCCTCGTCCGGGAAAATCACAAGTTCGCGCCTGGAGATCTTAAGCTGCGCGCCCAGATCGGCAACAACCGCCAATTCCGCCTGCTCCGCCGGAATGCCGGGAACTATGCTCAGGTTTATGCCAGGCTCGAATTTCGCCTGGTAGCCGGCCACTTCACCGGAGGCGGTCACGTGCGCCCTGACATAAGCGAATTCAACCGGCAGCCCCTGGTAAGTCTGCTGGTATTGCAGGTGGGTCAGCCCCAGGTTTTCCCGTTTGAGCGCCAGCTGCAGTTGCGCGGGGTCTATCTTCAGCAGTTCGCTGTTTTCACTGAAGAAAGCCGCCACCACCTGCTCGGGGGCGCCGCTATAGCGCCTTGTCCTCCCGTCGGTAATGGCTTCAGGCAGCGCCGTGCGCGGACTGTAGCGTATTTTCCAGTCTTTCCCGTGCCTGGAGGAAAAACGCGCAAAGGCCTTGCGTGCCGAAGAGGGCGGGCTTTTGCGTACCTGCCGCATTGAGTACGCCAGCGGAGAAAACCTGCCCTGGCTTTTTTTAGGGGCCGCCTGCAGC
>MGVB01000086.1:0-3391 GCA_001800275.1 Elusimicrobia bacterium RIFOXYA12_FULL_57_11 | reverse complement strand
CCGGTAAGCAGCAGGAGCGCGGCGGCGGCGCAGCCTAATTTCCGGTTTATAAAAGTCATTTTTTTGAGAACCTCGTTATAATCTGCCGGGCGGCGGTAAGTTTAACCCGGACGTTCTCGTCGTCTATCGCCCTGGTCAGCAGCGGCTGCGCTTCCTCCGGTGAAAAACTTTCAAGCAGCTCAAGCGCTTCAATACGCACCTCGGGACTGATGGCCTCATAGCCCCTTTCCGGCACGGCCACATCACCTTTAGCCCCGGCGGCAATAAGACCGCTGTGAGCGGCAAGCTTCAGGCGGATATCGGTGGTGTCGGCGGCTATGGCGCCCAGCTTTGATTTTACGGTATCGTCTTTTATCCCCGCCAGCGCGGTTATAGCCTTGTACTTGATGGCGGGATTCGCGTCGTCGGCCAGTTTCAGCAGCTGGGCCGCGGCCGCCTTCTTTCCGGGGTCGCATTTAATGGCGTCCAGGGCGGCTAGGCGCACCCTCACCGCTTTTTCCGTCTCAAGCAGGGATAGCAGCCCCTGGGTAACTCCGCCCGCGCATATCCGGGAAAGCGCCGAGGCGCTTTCATAGCGCAGCGCCTCGTCCTCCGAAGCCAGGGCGTCAACGAACCGCGCCAATTCTTCCGTGCGCCCCAGCCTGGCCAGTTCCCTGGCGGCGGTATCCCGTATCGGGCCAAAATCGTCGTCTTTCATCCTGACCAGCGTTTCCGCGGCTTTTGGGCCTCTCATAGCCGCCAGGGTTTCCAGCGCTTTTTCGCGTATCTTGTTCCGGGAAATTATTTTAAGCGCCGCCAGCGGAGAACTTTCGGCCCCCTTAACGTCCGGAACGTTCTTCAGTATTTCGTAGATGGTCTTAAGTCCGGCCGTACTGCCCAGTTCCCAAAGGGCGTGGGCAGCTGCTATGCGCACGTATTTATCCCGGTCCTGCAGCATCTTCCCGAGCACCCCGGCCGCGGCTTTATTGCCGGCGGCTCCCAGCACCGTTGCGGCCTGGGCGCGGATATCGGAGTTCGCGTCTTTCAGGTGCCCCGCCACTACCGCCAGCGCCTTTTTACCGAGATCTATGCGCTGCTGCGCGGCATTCGCCCCGGCAGTCGGCTGGCCCGGGCAGGGAAGCGTAAGGATAAGCACCAGGAAAGCCGTAAGGCAGAGATTCATATACATATTGTAACAAGCAGGGTTTGCGGCATGATTGCAGTTTCGTTACAAGAAAGTTACGGGATACCCTCGTTTCGCCACCCCGGCCTGAGCGTTCCCGCGCAAACTGACCGTGTGCCCCCTAGAGGATTCGAACCTCTAACCTACTGCTCCGAAGGCAGCCGCTCTATCCAGTTGAGCTAAGGGGGCGCCCGATCCTCCCCGTGCTCGCCGTGCGGCCCGGAGCGGTTGTTAAACCGACCGTATTATTATAGAATTTATTTCACTGCGGTCATAATAAAGCGTTAACACCGCGGGGAATTTTGGTTTTCCATTCAAGGAGCGTAATTATGGGCGGACATTCTCATTGGGCCGGGATCAAACACAAGAAAGCCATAACCGACGGGAAAAAAGGTAAAGTTTACACGAAGATCATCAAGGAAATCACCATAGCCACCAAGGCCGGCGGCGGCAAGCCGGAAGAGAACCCCCGCCTGCGCAAGGCCATGGAAGACGCAAAGGCGTGCAACATGCCGCTGGACAACGTCAAACGCGCCATCCGCCGCGGTACCGGCCAGGAGCCCGGGGTCGTCTATGAAGAGATAGTTTACGAGGCGTACGGTCCAGGCGGCATCGCCATAATAGTGAACGTTACCACCGACAACAAGAACCGGGCGGCCAGCGAGATCCGCAAAATACTTGACTCCCGCGGCGGCAACATGGGCTCTACCGGCGCCGTCGGCTGGATGTTCGAACAGAAAGGCTATATCTCGGTAAAGAAGGCCGACGCCAAGGAAGACGAACTTATGTCCCTGGCCCTCGAGGTCGGCGCGGACGATTTCCGTTCCCCTCCCGATTCCGACGAATACGAAATAATAACCGCCCCCCCGGCGTTCGAAACCGTGAAGGCCAGGCTTGAAGAAAAAAAAGTCCCGATAGTCCTGGCCGAGATCACCATGCTTCCCAAGAACGAAGTGAATATCGGGGAAGATAAAGCGGAACAGGTCGTGCTCCTTATGGACGAACTTGAGGACCATGACGATGTGCAAAAAGTTTACTCGAACTTTAACATCCCCGACGCCGTACTGGAAAAACTGGAGAAATAAGCAATCAGGTGAAGGGCTCCCTTTTTTCGCCTGCAGCGCTCCGCCGTGCTATTATGAAAATCCTTGGCATTGATCCCGGGCTGGACAGGACCGGGTGGGCCGTCCTCGACAAAAGCGGCGCCGCCCCGCCGGTGTTGGTGGCTTCGGGCCTTATTCATACCCCCGCCCGGCTGCCGCTGGAGAAACGCCTGGCCCGCATCTTTGACAGTCTGGCCTCCCTGATCCGCGCCCAGCGGCCGGAGGAAGCCGCTATAGAGGAAGTTTTTTTCTCGAAGAAGGCCGCCACGCAGGCTAACACTACCCATGCCAGGGGAGTAATATTGCTGGCTTGTGAAAAAGGCGGCCTGCCCATATCATCATATAACCCCCGGACCATAAAAAAAACCATTTCCGGCAGCGGCAGCGCGGAAAAAAAACAGATGCAGCGTGTAGTACAGCTTACACTGAACCTCGCCGCCGTGCCCGAGCCGGACGATGTGGCAGACGCCATGGCCGCGGCCCTCTGCCACCTGCGGCTCGCCCCTTTCGCCAAAGCCCTGGCTAAAGCCAAAGCCGGTGCCGCCGACATCCGCCGGGTGGGGACATGTTAGCCTATCTCCGCGGCAGGATAGTGGTAAAAAATACCGAAAGCGCCGTCATTGAAACTTCCGGGCTGGGCTACGAGGTATTTTTCTGCGCGCCCTCGGCCCAGGCTCTTGGCCCCGAAGGCTCCACTGTAGAGGTTTATATCGCCGAATCTATAAGCATGTACGGCGGCACCGCGCTGTACGGCTTCCTCAGCCTGGAGGAAAAACATCTTTTTGATACCCTGCGCGACGCCGTCCCCAACACCGGCGCTAAGAAGGCGCTGGACTACCTTGGTAAAGCCGTAAAATCCATGCCGGATTTCGCCGCGGCCATAGCCGCTAAAGATCTGAAGAGGCTGACCGCCATATTCGGCTTCACGGCCAAGACCGCGGAAAAACTTATTGCGGCGCTCAAGGATAAACTTCCTGCCGCGGGACCGGGCGCCGCGCCGGGTTTCAGCGCGGATTCCGACGTATACATCCAGGCGCTCAGCGCGCTTACCACGCTGGGGTTCAAAGCAGGGGAAGCCAGGGCCGCCGTGAAGGACGCCGCGGCGCAAGCCGGCCCGGGCGCCGCC
>MGVB01000085.1:2881-9745 GCA_001800275.1 Elusimicrobia bacterium RIFOXYA12_FULL_57_11 | reverse complement strand
GCTCTTGGGCGCCACCCCGGTACCCATGGAATCTTTCGGGCTGCTGACCACCGGACTTTATATCCCTTTCGTCACGGTGCTGCCTTATATAATTTCCTTCTACGCGGCACTGGGCCTGCTGGAAGACATAGGCTACCTGCCGCGCCTGGCCGTAATGCTGGACAGCGGCATGCACCGCCTGGGCCTGCACGGCTACGGCACCATACCGCTTATGCTGGGACTCGGCTGCAAAGTCCCGGCCATACTGGCCACGCGCGTACTGGAAACTCCGCGCGAACGGGTGATAGCCATGGCGCTTACGCTGGGCCTGGCGCCGTGTATGCCGCAGACCGCCATGATCTTCAGCCTGCTGGCCCCGTACGGAGTAAAGTATACGCTGGCGGCGTTCGGGGCCATTGCCGCGGCGGGCATAACAAGCTCCCTGCTCCTTAGCCGCCTGCTTAAAGGCGAAACGCCCGAACTGTTCCTGGAGATCCCCCCCTACCAGACGCCCTGCTGCCCCATACTGGCGAAGAAGTTATTTTTCCGCGTGAAAGATTTCCTGCTGGAAGCGGTGCCGATGATAATAGCGGGCGTGCTGGTGGTGAACCTGCTGGACATGAGCAGCCTGCTGAGCGGCCTCGCCGGCTTCTTCAGGCCGGTAGTCACGGGCCTGCTGGGCCTGCCGGCCGATACGGTTTCGGTAATGACGCTTGGCTTCCTGCGCAAGGATATCTCCATAGCCATGCTCGCACCGTTCGCGCTGGGCCCGGGCTCCCTGGTGGTGGCCAGCGTATTCCTGAGCCTGTACCTGCCCTGCCTGGGAGGCTTCCTGGTGACCTGGCGGGAACTGGGCGCCAGGGACGCGGCGAAGGTGTTCGCGCTGAATTTCACGGCCGCGCTGCTTTTTGCGTCGGCTTTAAACCTGGCGGTAAGATTAATATAATTTCAAACTGGGAACGGGCATTTAAAGGAACTAATGGGATTTATCAAAGACATGAAAGCGGGCCTCACCCGCAACGTAACCTTTCTCGGCGTGGTCAGCGGCCTCACCGACATTTCGAGCGAGATGCTTTACCCGATAGTGCCGATATTCCTCACGTCGGTGCTGGGCGCCCCCATGCAGGTAGTGGGCCTTATAGAAGGCGTGGCCGAAGCTACGGCCAGCTTTGTAAAGATACTGGGCGGCCGGCTCTCGGACAAGGCCGGCAGGCGCAAACCTTTCGTCATCGCCGGCTACTCGCTGTCCGCCATCTCAAAGCCGGTGCTGGCGCTGGCGGCCAGCTGGCATTTTGTGCTGTTCTCCCGCTTTATAGACCGCGTGGGCAAAGGCCTGCGCACTTCGGCCAGGGACGCGTTGATAGCGGGCTCGGTGGACAAGGAGCACTGGGGCAAGGCCTTCGGTTTTCACAGGGCCATGGATACCCTGGGCGCGGCGCTGGGCCCGCTGGCGGCGCTGGCCATGCTGCATTACATGGGCCCGGCCAAACCGGATTACAGGTTTATTTTCATGGCGGCCTTCATCCCGGCTTTGCTGGGGGTTGGCGTGCTGGTATACTTTGTGCGGGAAGCCGCGCAGGCCAAAGCCAGCCCCGGCGCCCCGGCGCCGCGCCAGCCCATGACCGCCGATTTTAAAACCTTTCTTGCCCTGTACGCTATTTTCGCGCTGGGCAATTCCAGCGACGTGTTCCTTATAATGAAGGCCCGGGACCTGGGCTTCACGCTTACACACATCATACTGGCCTACACCGGCTACAACCTTGTTTACGCCCTGCTGGCTTCGCCGGCTGGCTGGCTGGCGGACAGGCTGGGCAAGGTTAAGACCATGGTCTTCGGGTTTGCGGTTTTCGCCATGGTCTACCTGGGCTTTGCCCTGGCGGATAAACCCTGGATGATCTGGGTCCTGTTCGCGTTCTACGGGTTCTACGGGGCCTTTAACGAGGGCATAGCCAAAGCCATGGTGGCGCACCTCAGCGCCGGGGAGAACCGGGCCTCCGCCATGGGGTATTTCCAGGGCGCGCTGGGCTTCCTGGCTTTTGCGGCCAGCGCTATGGCCGGCCTGCTCTGGGATAAGGTTTCCCCCGCCGCCCCTTTCCTGGTGGGCGCGGCCTGCGCGCTTACCTGCGGCGCGGCGCTTACCGCCTGGACACGCGCCCGGAAACTTTCTTTTTAAACCAACATGAAAAACCTTATCACCGAAGTACTCAAGCACGAAGTTTACCCCGCCATGGGCTGCACCGAACCGGTAGCCGTGGCTTTCGCGGCGGCTACGGCAGCCAGCCTGCTTAAAGGCCGCACCACTGGCATGTTCATACGCACGGACCCCGGCACCTACAAGAACGGCCTGGCCGTGGCGATACCGAACACCAAAGGCGAAAAGGGCAACCTGCTGGCGGCGGCCATCGGCGCCGTAACGCGCAAACCCGGACTGGGCGCCGAACTTTTTAAAAACCTGCCCGCCGCCCGCCTTAAGGAAGCCCTGGCGCTGCTCAAGACGGGACGCACCCTGATAGAAGTGGATTATTCCCGCCGCGGCATTTATATAGCGGCCCAGATCAGCGCCGGCAAAGACAAGGCGCTGTGCGTGCTTGAGGGCGGCCACAAACAGGTAACGCTGCTTAAACTGAACGGGAAGACCGTAAGAAAAGCAGGCCCGGCGGGTAAAAGAGGACGCCTGCCCTACAAGGAGGCCCTGCGCCATGCTTCCTTCCGTGACCTGTTCCGCGCGGCGGAAAGAATAACGCCGCAGGAGCTGGCCTACATAAAAAAAGGCGTGGACATGAACCTGGCCGCCGCCCGCGTGGGACTGAAACTAAAAAAAGTTGGTTTTTACATAGGCGACCTTATAAAAAAAGGCTACCTCAAACGGGACATACTTTCCAGCGCCAAACTTACCGCCGCCGCAGCCACGGACGCCCGGATGGCCGGCGCCCCGGTGCCGGTAATGTCCAGCGGCGAATCCGGCAACCAGGGCGTGGTGGCCGTGCTGGTCCCCTGGCTGGTGGGCAGGGCTTTTGGCGTGTCAGAGCGGCGCATACTTAAAAGCATAGGACTTTCACACCTGGTCAACTCCTACATAAAGGTTTTTACGGGCGAACTGGCGCCCATCTGCGGCTGCGCCGTGGCGGCCGGCGTGGGCGCCTCGGTGGCCGTGGTGTGGCAGCAGCGCGGCGCGGACCTGAAAAAAACGGCCCTCGCGGTAAACACGGTAATAAGCGATATCGGGGGCATGCTTTGCGACGGGGCTAAAAGCGGCTGCGCGCTGAAAGTGGCTTCCTCTGCGGATTCGGCCATACGCGCGGCGTATATGGCCATAAACGGCGAAGGGATAACGGAACTGGAAGGTTTTATAGGCGCCACGCCGGAAGCCACCATCAGGAACATAGCCCGCATATCCAGCATCGGCATGGATAAGGTGGACCGTATCATACTGGACATCATGTCGCTGAAGAACAAGGGCCGCAAGTTCGCCCGCCGCCGGGGCCGGAAATGAGCTTATTCGCCGTCGCCCTTAAGGACCACGCCGCCCCGCCCCTGGCCGCGCTCCCCTTCCTGGCCGGTGTAAAAGACTTCAACCGCGCATCCGCGCGTGAGGTGCTGCGCCGGCAGCCCGGCTTTCTGGGCCGCGCACTGTCCCTTGAAGCCGCCGGCGAACTGCGCGCTTCGGCGGCCGCGGCCGGTTTTGAAACCATGCTCGTTCAGGAAGAGGAGGTCCCCGCGCCCCCGCCGCCGCTCAGGACGGTAAAAATAGAATTAAAAGGCAACGGGCTTTATTCCACCGCCGCGGGCGCGGTGGAATTTATTCCTTACGGGGAAATACAGCTGCTCAGCGCCGGGGCTTTCGACGCCCCCGTGCCGCCGGTAACCATGGAGGCGCTGAAAGACAGCCTGTTCCTTAAGATACGCGCCTCGCTGCCGGGCGGCGCCGCCCAGGGCCCCCGGGCCGGCGCGCCCCGGGAAACTTTCTTCAGGGCCGATCTGCTGGCCGGCGACGGGCGGCTGCGCCTGCTGCTGGAACCGGAGACCCTGGATTTCTCCCCCCTGGGCGCCCTGCGCAGCCAGTCCAGCCTTGTTAATTTCCGCACTCTGCTGGGCAAAATAGCGGCGCCCGCGTTCAACGCGGTAAAGAACGCGTTCCTGAACACCATGCTGGCGGGAGCACCGCTGGCCGATCTTAAACTGGCGTCCGCCGCCGCCTGCGAAGCGGAACTGGCCTACCTGCTGCTTTTCAAAAAGCGATAAACCGCAACTGCGCACGCCATATTTCCTATAATTGTGTTATGGGACACGATACGGCTTCAAAACGGTTCTTCGCCCTGCACGCGCATTTTTACCAGCCCCCCAGGGAAAACCCCTGGACAGGCACCATTCCCCCGCAGCCATCCGCCTGGCCCTTCCACGACTGGAACTCGCGCATAGCCCGGGAATGCTACCTGCCCAACGCCTGCTCCCGCATAAACGACTCGGCCGGGCGCGCCGTGGAGTTCGGCAATAATTACCTCAGTCTTAATTTCAATTTCGGCCCTACGCTACTCAACTGGCTGGAACGCGCCTATCCTTTTTACTACGCGAAGATCATCGAGGCCGGCAGGCGCTCCCGCGCCGAACGCGGGCACTCCAACGCCATAGCCCAGGCGTACAACCACATGATAATGCCGCTGGCTTCCTTCCAGGACCAGCTGACGCAGGCGCTGTGGGGAATAAAGGATTTTGAAGGCCGTTTCGGTTTTAAACCCGACGCCATGTGGCTGCCTGAAGCCGCGGCCTCCGAAGACACGCTGCGCCTTATGATAGACCTGGGAATGAAATATGTAATTCTTTCCCCTTACCAGGTCCAGCGCATACGCCCGCTGGACAATACCCGCGGCCGCGGCAATAACGAGGGCTGGGAAGACGCCTCCATGGGCGATTTCGACACCACGCGCCCGTACGCCTGGGTCGACACCGGCGCGGACGGCGCGCCCACCGGACGCAGCCTGGCCGTATTTTTCTACGACGGGCCGCTGTCAAAAGCCGCGGCCTTCGAGAACCTGATGAAGGACTCCTCCGTTTTTGCCGACCGCGTGGAAGCCTGCTACCGGCACGGCAGCAACGGTCCGCAGCTGGTAAGCCTGGCCGTGGACGGGGAGACTTTCGGCCATCATCACAAGTTCGCGGAAATGACGCTGGCGCACGCTTTCCTGCACGAACTGAAAAAGCGAAATATCGAGACCGTTAATTTTTCCCAGTACCTGGAAGCAAATCCCCCCGTCTGGCAGGCCCTGCTGAAACCGGGCCCGGACGGCGAAGGCACGGCCTGGAGCTGCGCCCACGGGCTGCGGCGCTGGAAAGGCGGCTGTGATTGCGGCAGCGAAGGCAGCTCCAGCCTTAATTGGCGCCTGCCGCTGCGGGCCGCCCTCAACACCCTGCGCGACGCCGCCGCGGGCGTTTACGCCGCGGAAGCCGCCAAGCTATTTACCCACCCCTGGAACGCCCGCAACGCTTATGGCCAATTGCTGGCGGACCGCGGCGCGGGCGCCGAAGACGCTTTTTTCAGGGAGCAGGCGGCCAGAGAGCTTACCCGCTCCGAACGGCGGCGCGCCCTGGAACTGCTGGAGATGCAGAAGAACGCCATGTACATGTTCACCAGCTGCGGCTGGTTCTTCTCCGACATCTCCCGTATCGAGACCGTGCAGAACCTGCGCTACGCGGCCAGGGTAGCCGAAACGCTCTCCGACCTGGGCTTTGAAAACGCCGACAGGGCTTTCCTTGCCCTGCTGGAAATGGCGCAGTCGAACTACCCGGAAGCCGTGAACGGGCGCAAGATCTACGAAAAACTGCTGACCGACAACCAGCTGGCGCGCCAGAAGGCCGCCGCTCTCCTTATAGCCGAAACCCTCTTAGCCGACCCTTCGGCGCAGAACGGCCGGGAACCTGCGGAAACCGGCAATGAAGCCGTGCGGGTGGAGGAGCGCATGAACCGCGCCGGCACCCTGTGCATGCGCGGCAGCGTTCAAGCCCCCGGCAATAACGGGCCGGTGCCTTTCGCTTTCTGCTACCTGCGCCACGGCGAGGAATTCCCGCTTATGTTCTTTATGGAACCGGCCCGCGGGCCGCGGCTGGCAGAGATCTTTGCGCTGGGCGAGCCGCCGGAAATAAGGGCCGCGCTCGAGCAGGAATCCGACACGGCGCGGGTAAGCTTTGAGGACCTTTCCTGGGAAGAGAAATCCCTTTACGCCTGGATGCTGGCCGCCGCGGCCAAGAACGGGCATACCGAAGCCATATTGACAATACTCAACGACTACCTTTACCTGCTGCTCCACCTGCCGGAGCGCACTCTGGGCGCCTGGGCGCCGCTGCGCGCGCAGGCGGCCGATTACGCGCGCCAGGCGGCGGACATAGTCTTCAGGCGGGCCGCGCGCACGCCCTCGCCCGAAAACATAGAGTCCCTGGCCCGCCTGGCGTTGAGCCTGAAAACCGCCGGGCTTGAGGCGGGGTTCGATCCCGGGCCTGAAACGGCGGCCGGCCTGGCCATGCACATTACGCGGGCGGCGCTGGCCGCGCCTTCGCGGCGCACTTTCAGCGACCTGCTGCACCTGCTTAAGGCGGCCCGGCACCTTGGCGCCGGCGACCTGCTGTTCCACCTGCAGAACGGCCTGAACGATATCTTTGCCGCGGCGCAGAAAAACGCCCTCCCGGAAGAGTGCGTCGGCCTGGTAAAGGAATTATATCCACTCTCGGACATACTGATAGACAGGTTCAACATCAAACTTGAAGAGCTGGCCGCAGGCGAAAGGGTGGAAAACCGGCACTAGAACGGCACGGGGCTAAATAAAGATCCCGCGGCCTTAACCGGGCCGCGGGATCGTTTTATCTTTACAGGAAGGGCTACCGGCCGGCCGCGGC
>MGVB01000085.1:0-2873 GCA_001800275.1 Elusimicrobia bacterium RIFOXYA12_FULL_57_11 | reverse complement strand
CTTCGGCCGTGGAGAACACCCGGTAATCCACAGCGGGGAAAATATTATCCCGCCATTCTATATCCTTCAGGTAATTTTCCTCGATGCGGTTACCCATTATCTGCTCATACAGCCCGGTAAAGCGGTGCGTGTGGGCCACGAAACGCTTGGTTGAATAGCTTTTCGCCGTGCCTACCGTCATAAGGAAGGCCCAGTCGGAAGACATCCCCAGCACAACTTCCCGCGCGCACTGGTTCAGCGCCCGGCGCAGTATGCCGTCGGCCGCCGGGAACTTATTGGCCATTTCCACCATGCGCTCCACCTGCTTGTGCAGGTGGCGGTACATCCAGTCGTTGGTGCCGTTGAGCCACACCTCGTTATAACCTTTATCCCCCCAGGTGGACATGGAAGGCTGCACCACCTGGTTATCCGGGTGCAGCTCCAGGTACTCGCTGGGCGTAACCATTTTAACCGTATGCTGGTCATGGTGCATTTTTTTGAAAAGGAATTCGAGGAAATCCGTACCTTCGTACCACCAGTGGCCGTACAGTTCGGCGTCGTACATGGAGACTACCACAGGTTTCCTGCCAAGGAAGGTGTTGAGGTGCTCTATCTGGCGCTCGCGGTTGAACATAAAATTCCCGGCGTGGCTGGCCGCCATTTCGCGCGCCTCTCCCGGATTATAGGCGGCTTTCTCGTTAAGGCCCACCTTGCCGGTTATCTTGCAGTATTTCATGCCTATGTTGCGGCGCACCCCGTCCTGGTGCAGGTAAGGTTTAACGTAATCGTATTCCAGGTCGTAGCCCAGGTCCCGGTAAAATTCCCGGTAGCGGTGGTCGCCCGGGTAGCCGGTCTCGGCGCTCCACACCTGCTGGGCGCTTTCCATGTCGCGGCCGAACGCGGCCACGCCGGAAGGGCAGTACACGGGGGCGTAAACGCCGTAGCGCGGCCGGGGGCTGCCGTAAATTATACCGTGGGTCTCAAGAAAGAAATAGCGGATACCCTGCGCTTTAAGGTAAACGTCGTCGCCGGGGTTATAGGCGCACTCCGCCAGCCAGATGCCGCGCGGGCCGCGGCCGAAATGGCCGCGGTAATCGTCGGCGGCCAGCTTTATCTGGGCGTGCACCGCCTCTTTGCGCAGCGCCAGCGGCAGAAAACCGTGCGTAGCGCCGCAGGTTATTATCTCAAGCTTGCCCATATCCTGGAACTTTTTAAAGCCCGCCAGGATATTGCCGTGGTAGTAATCCTCGTAAAGTTCCCGGATGCGGCGGAACTTGGTTTCATACATCCTGGCCACTTCGGAGAACTGGGTGTCGCGGTTGCGCACCACCTCTTTTTCCGCCAGCTCCAGGCGCAGGTTATAATAACGGCGGAAGCGTTCGCGCAGCAGGGGGTCCGCCATCATGTTGCACAACGGCGGCGTAATGGACATGGTAACGCGGAAGTCCGTGCCTTCGGCGGTCAGGCGCTCATAGATATCCAGGAGCGGAATATAGGTCTCGCACATGGCCTCGAAGAACCAGTCTTCTTCGAGGAAATCCTCATACTCCGGGTGGCGTATGAACGGAAGGTGAGCGTGGAGGACCAGGGAGAGGTAGCCTTTTTCGTTATTTGCCATCGGTGGTGGTAGCCCTGGTGACTTTTATGCCGATCTCCCTTGAATCTGTTTCATCTTTGGATACCGCCTTTACAGGCAGGTCAATTATTCCGTCTGGCAGGGCAAAGCGCATGGAGAAGGTTCCGTCGGGGTTAAGGTTCACCCTGCGCCCGGAAACGGTAACAAAGGCGTCCGGTTCCGTAGCCCCGTATAGTATAAGTTCGCAGTCGGCCACCAGCCAGAACTTCTTCTGCTCCGGCTTGTGCGCGGTCTGGGAGGACATGGAACCGACTCCCCAGGAGGACGCCCGTGAAAATACCGCGCGCAGCATTTCCCAGCGCTGCGCCAGCGACTTGGCCACCTCTCCCGAACCTTTGCCGATGTATTCCACTCCCGAGAGCTGCAGCAGCTTGTCAAAATCGGCGGTAACGGCCATCCACTTTTCGTCGGTAACGTCGGAAACGCGGCCCGCCGGCAGATTGACCGTATTGGTCTTCACTATACTGATAAAAGTGCCGTCAGGCAGCGCGAGGCCCACTTCGCAGCAATAAGCCCGGCCGCCCTCCTGCACGTTAACGTACCAGCTTTTAGCGTCATGCATTACCGGGATGTCGAAATATTTGCCGGAGCCGGCCGCGGCGGTGACCTCGTGCACGCGTATTACCTGGCGGCTTTTCTGGAAGATATCCGCGCCGTGAAGGCGGCAGATCTCCTGCCTGGAATTCTCGGTTATTTCCCAGTAGAGGAACATCCAGTTGGGATCCCTCGGCAGCAGGGACGCTTCGGTAGTACCGTAAGAGTCCGACAGCGCCTTGTGTTCCGCTTCAGGCGCGGTATTATTCTTATTTATCTGACCTGACGAAGTCATATTTCTCCTTGATTTGTTTACCGCCCCCACGCGCCGGAAATGTTCCCGGCGGCGTCAGCGTAACGGAGGCCCCCCCTCCGGAAATTACCGGGAACCGGACGCGGATAGAGAAGAAATAACGCGCCCCCCATGGTCCCCTGCCTGATTATTATAGCAAATCGCCCCTTCATAGAGCAAAACGCGTAAAAACACGGGGTTTTCAGCCGGAATACGGTTTTTAAAGAAAAAACCTATGCCCCGCCCAGCAGCGGCGAAGCCGGCGGCAGCCCGTAAGTCCAGGAAAGGCTGTCCCGGGAAAGCATTTCAGGCGCTTCGCCGAAGGCGAACTCACCCCCGCCGCGCAGCAGCAGCGCTTTATTACAGCCCAGCCGGGCGAGTGCGGGCTCGTGCAGTACCGCCGCTATGGCCATGCCTTTGCCCGCCAGGCGC
>MGVB01000084.1:351-9713 GCA_001800275.1 Elusimicrobia bacterium RIFOXYA12_FULL_57_11 | reverse complement strand
GCTAAAATCGGTATGGACTGCAAAAAGACTTCCAATCTTAAAAGTTGCACCTGCACTTACGAACCCTGCGCCCGCAAAGGCGCCTGCTGCGACTGCGCGGCCTACCACCGCGCCAACGGGGAACTGCCGGGCTGCTTCTTTACCCCGGAAGCCGAGCGCTCCTATGACCGTTCCATAGAAAATTTTATCCGCACCTCGAAAAGGAATTGAGCATGAAAAAAATAATTTCCACCGGCAATGCGCCGGCCGCTATAGGGCCCTATTCCCAGGCCGTGGAAGCGGGCGGGCTGATCTTCATTTCCGGCCAGTTGCCCATAAACCCCGCCACCGGCGCCATGGCCGCCCCGGAAATAAAAGCCCAGACCGAAGCCATCTTAAAGAATATAGAAGGCATATTGAAACAGGAAGGTCTGGAGCTTGGAAATATAGTAAAAACCACCGTTTTCATGGCCGATTTGGGCCAGTTCGCGCAGATGAACGAAGTTTACTCTAAATTTTTCCCGGCAAATCCGCCGGCCAGGGCCACTATAGAGGTAAAAGCCCTGCCCAAGGCCGCGCTGATAGAGATAGAAGCCGTAGCAACAAGGTAGTCTATGGGTGTCCGGGGCAGTCCCCTGCGCACCCGTTGCGGAAGGGAGGCTCCAGCCGCGGCGGCTGGAGGGAAACCACGCAAGGGTTTCCTCTTCCGGGTGCGCAGGGGACTGCCCCGGACTCCCGACAGTACGCGAAAACATCAAACTGATACATAATTTTATGCACCAATTGTTAGAAAAAAAACTTACGGGCACACTGTTCCCGCTGTTCGCCATGCGCTCAAAAAAGGACTGGGGCATTGGCGACGCCGCCGCCATGACGCGCTGGTTCGATGTGATGAAGGCCATGAACCTGGACCTGCTGCAGGTACTGCCCATAAACGAAATGCCCCCGGGGGTCTCCTGCCCCTATACCGCGCTCTCCGCTTTCGCGCTGGACCCGATATACATAGCTGTGGAAGAACTGCCGGAACTGAAAGAATTCCCCGACCTGCTGGCGGAGATAAATTCCCGCCGCTCCAGGGCCGCCATAAAAAAGCTGCGCACGGCAAAAGCCGTAATGTACAACGAGGTACGCCACCTTAAATTCGCCACGCTCTGGAAGTTGTATACGCGCTTTCACGAGCACCATATCCTGAAAGATTCCCCCCTGGCCGGGGAATTTCTGGACTTCTGCCGCGCCAATGCCGGCTGGCTGGAAGACTACGCCATATTCCGCAGGCTGAAGGATACCCATAACTGGACCTCCTGGACGCACTGGGAACTGCCGCTGAAAGAACGGGACCAGAAAGCGCTGGAAGAACTGCACGGGCGCGAAGAGCACCAGGTGCTCTTCTTCAAGTACCTGCAGTGGGCCATACACCGCCAGTGGACCGCGGCCCGCGCCCGCGCGGCCCAACTGGACATAACGCTGCTGGGGGACCTGCCTTTCATGGTGAACCAGGAAAGCTCCGACGTCTGGGCGCGGCAGGCGGAGTTCAGCCTGGACCGCGAAGTGGGCGCCCCGCCGGACGCGTTCAGCGACACCGGCCAGCGCTGGGGCCTGCCGGCCTATAACTGGCCGGCGATAGAGGAGAACAATTTTGAATGGTGGCGCTCAAAAGTGAAGAAAGCCGCGGAGTTCTATGACCTGTTCCGCATAGACCACATGGTGGGCTTTTTCCGCACCTGGGTAATACCGCGCGACGTGGCGCTGAAACCGGACTTCGACATCAAGGACGAGCCCGCCCAGCGCTCCCGCGGCAGGCGTTTTTTGGAGGCGGTGGCCGCGGCAAGCCCCATGCTGCCGGTGGCGGAAGACCTTGGCGTCATTCCCCCTTACGTGGGGGAAGTGCTGACGGAGCTTAACATCCCCGGGTACAAGGTCATGCGCTGGGAGAAAAGCAAAGACGGCAAATATACCGCACCGGCAAATTACCCACCGGTGTCCCTGGCCACCTCGTCCACGCACGACAACGAACCGCTGGCCGACTGGTGGGACACGGTGGCCGCGGAGGAAAAACAACTTTTATGGGAGCTCGTGTCCAGCACCACCAGCAAACCCCCGGCATTTGCCCGCGCCAGGGAGCAGGTACTGGCCTCGCTCCTGGCCGCGGGGTCGCGCATAGTAATACTGCCTATACAGGATATTCTGGGCACCAAGGACCGCGTGAACACCCCGGGCACACTGGGCGACCACAACTGGACCTACCGCTTACCGGAAACAGCGGAGGATTTCCTTAAAAAAAACGGGAAGACAGCCGCAGGCTTCGCGGCCCTGGTCCGGCAGCACCGCGGGCAGACTAACGGCTGAGGTAAAGGGGAACGGAAATGAGTTCGAACAATTTAAAAAACTGCGGGCTGGGATTTGCGGTCCTTACAACGCTTTGCGCGTGCTCGCTCAACCGCACCGCGGCGCGGGTTACCTCGGGGGTCATCGACCGGGGACTGCCGGCCGTTTTCAGCCAGGCGGATACGCAATACGTAAAAGAAGCCCTGCCAGCGAACCTGCAATTGATGGAAATACTTTTAAAGAGCGATCCGGACAACGGCAAAATGCTGGTCAACACGGCCCAGGGGTTCTGCGGCTACGCGCTGATGTTCCTGGAAGATGAAAATCCCGGCAGGGCGTCGCTGTTCTATGCCAAGGGCGAAGCCTATGCGTTGAGCGCGCTTAAAGGCGCTACGGCCGCCACGGCAAAGAAGTCAGACGTCCCGGCCCTCTTCTGGCGGAACTTCTGCCGGGCATCCTACATAAACATCAACCGGGACAAACCCGAAGCCATAGCGGAACTGCCGGCGCTGGAACCCGACCTGGAAAAACTGCTGACCCTGGACCCCGGCTATTACTACAACGGCGCCCAAAGCCTGCTGGGAGCGTATTATTCCATGCGGCCGCGCATGTTCGGGGGCGACCCGGACAAAGCTATAGCGTATTTCAAGCTCGCCCTGGAAGGGCCCGGGGGGGAGTTCCTCCTGAACCGCTTCATGTACGCCAAGCTGGGCGCCGTGGCGGCCCAGGACCAGGAACTGTTCGAAAAACTTCTTGATTCCATCATCTCCGCGGAGCCCAGGGACGGCGACACCCGCCTGCCCGACGAAGTGGCTAAAATAAAAGCGAAGAAATTACTGGAGAAAAAAAATGACCTGTTCTAAAACAACCGCCGCCCTGGCCGCTTTACTGCTAGCTTTTTGCGCCGCGGGGACGCGGGCCGAAACCACGATAAAATTCGCGACCCTGGCCCCGGAAGGCTCCACCTGGATGAAGGCCATGCGCCAATTCACGGCCGAAGCTTCCGAAAAAACGGCCGGCCGCGTGAAGTTCAAATTCTACTCCGGCGGCGTTTCCGGCGACGAAAAAGACGTAGTGCGCAAGATCCGCCTGGGCCAGCTGCAGGCGGGCGGCTTCACCGGGGTGGGCATAGGCGAAATAGCCCCGGCGGTGCGCCTCCTGGACACGCCTTTCCTGTTCAAAAACTCCGGGGAGATAGACCACATTTACAAGGCCTTCGACGCGGATTTCCGGAAATACTTCGACGCCGGCGGCTACGTGCTGCTGGGCTGGGCCGAAGTCGGCATAGTGAACATTTTCTCGAACGCCCCGGTAACCAGGACGGAGGACCTTAAAACCGTGAAAATGTGGCTCTGGGAAGGCGACCCTATAGCGGAGGCCACTTTCGCGGCGCTCCGGCTGAAGCCCATACCGCTGTCGGTCACCGATGTCATGACCTCGCTGCAGACGGGCATGATAAACGGGGTCTACGGCTCCCCCCTTTCCATAATAGCGCTCCAATGGTTCGCGCGCATGAAGTACGTTTTTTCCCTGCCCATAACCAACGCCTCCGGGGCGGTGGTGGTCTCAAAAAAGACTTTCGAGGCCCTGTCCAAAGAGGACCAGGCCATACTGCTGCAGCTGGGCGGCAAACATTTCCAGGCGCTCACCCTGCAAAGCCGCAAGGATAACGGGGAATCCATAGCTATACTGAAAGCCAAGAAGCTGGTATTTACCGACCCCGCCGGCCCGGCCGCGGTAGCCGAGCTGGAGAAAGCCGGCGAAGAAGCGCGCCGCGCGCTGGTGGGCAAGATGTATCCGAAAGAATTGCTGGACAGGGTGGAAGCCTCGCTCAAGGCTTTCCGCGCCGGCCGGAAAAAAGTCAAATGACCGTACATCGGCGATGATGTCCGCCGCACCGCCGGAACGCGGTGAAACCGTCCGCGGGGACTGATGACCTCTACCGAAGACACAACGGTTCGCTGAACACGTCCCGGGCGGCGTTTCACGCAGGACCTTAACCGGTAGGGGTTTTTATTTATGGAGGAAAAATGCAGACAGACGCCATACCTTTGATAACCGGCCTGCTTATCTTGACCGCCAGCCTGTTAAGTTTGAAACTCGGCCTTTCCGTGGCCATCTTTGAAATACTGCTGGGCCTGGCGGCCGGCGGCCTGGGCCTGCGGCCTGCGGAATGGATGGTCTACATCGCCGGCTTCGGCGGGATACTGCTTACCTTCCTGGCCGGCGCCGAGGTGGACGGGAAGCTGCTGAGAGATAATTTAAGGCAGGCCGGCCTGATAAGTTTTTTCTCTTTTTTTGCGCCTCTGGCCGCGGGCTATATACTGCTGCGCTATGTGGCGCACTGGAGCGCCGCGGCCGCGGCCCTCGGCGGAATAGCGCTTTCGGAAACTTCGGTGGCCGTGGTGTATTCCGTGCTGGCGGAAACCGGCCGCCAGGGTTCAAAAACCGGCAAGCTCCTTATGGCCTGCACCTTCCTTACCAATACCCTTACCGCGCTGGCGCTCAGCGCCGCATTCTTAAAACCGAATTTTTACACATTTGTATTCCTGGCCGTTTCCGGAGGTTTCCTGGCGGCGGCCTGGCGCTTCTCGGGCAGCATCCTGCGCCACCCGCGCCTGGCCGGCAAGGTCATAGAACCGGAAATTAAATACATCTTTTTTGTGCTGCTGGCTTTCATCTACCTCGCCGAACTAGGCGCCAGCCAGGCCATGCTGCCTGCCTTTATTTTCGGACTGCTGATGAGCGGGCATTTCAGGGCCGGCTGCGCGGCCGCCCCGGTAAAGAACCGGCTGCGCACGGTAGCTTACGCTTTCATAACGCCGATGTTCTTTATAGTGACCGGGATGAAGGTTTCACTGGCCGCGCTTTGGGACGCGGCGGGACTGTTTGCCGCGCTGTTCGCAGCCAGGCAGGCGGCCAAAGCGGCCGGGGTATATTTTTTCGCGAAAAAATTCTTTCCGGCCGCCGGCGGCCACTTCACGCTGCTCATGTCGACGGGCCTTACTTTCGGCTTAATGGCGGCACTTTTCGGCTTAAAAGAGGGCGTCCTGGACACCCGGCAGTATTCGGTGCTGACCTGTGTCCTTATAGCCAGCGCGGTGCTCCCCGCTTTCGCGGCCCAACGCTGGTTCGCGCCGGCAGCGGAAGAAGACCTGCCCTAGAAAAGCCCTGTAATATTGCCGTTTGCGTCTATATCTATATTTTCGGAAGAGGGATGTTCGGGCAGCCCCGGCATGCGCATTATATCGCCGGTTATGGGGATAAGGAAACCGGCGCCGGACGCTATCTCTATTTCACGCACGGTAACCACAAAATCCTTAGGCCGCCCTATAAGGTCCGGGTTGTCCGAAAGTGATTTCTGCGTTTTAGCTATACAGACGGGAAGTTTATCCAGCCCGAGTTTATTTATTTTTTCCAGGTCCTTGCGGGCCCTGGGGGTATAATCTATGTGCCGGGCCCCGTACATCTTCGCGGCTATCGTCTCTATTTTTTTCTCCACGGACCATTCCCATTCATAAATAGGCTTGAAGCCCGGGCAGCAGCCCGCGGCCTTAACCACCAGGGCGGCCAGTTCCTGCGCGCCGGCGCCCCCCTGCCCCCAGACATCCGCTACCGCGGCGGGCACGGCCAGCTGCCGGCACTTATCCAGCACTACGGCCAGTTCCTCGGGCGTGTCGCCGGTGAACCTGTTAACGGCCACTACGGGAGACAGGCTGAACTGCTTCATGTTCTCCACATGTTTTTCCAGGTTCTCAAGACCTTTGCGGACCTTCTCCGGGTCCGGACGGTCCAGGTCCTTAAGCGACGCCCCCCCGTGGTACTTGAGCGCGCGCACGGTAGCTACCAGCACGGCCGCGCTGGGGGAAAGCCCGGCATAACGGCACTTGATGTCCAAAAATTTTTCCGCGCCCAATTCGAAAGCGAACCCCGCCTCCGTCACCACGTAGTCCGACAGGGTAAGGCCCATGCGGGTGGCTATTATGGAGTTGCAGCCGTGCGCGATATTGGCGAAAGGCCCGCCGTGTATTATGGCCGGCGTGCCTTCGCTGGTCTGCACCAGGTTGGGCATGATGGCGTCCTTGAGAAGCGCGGCCATGGCGCCGTGCACCTTAAGGTCCCGCGCGTAGACCGGTTTCCTGTCATAGGTATACCCGATAAAAATATTCCCCAATTTTTCCTTGAGGTGCTGCAGGTCGTTGGAGAGGCAGAAAATGGCCATAACTTCCGAAGCGGCCGCTATGTCGAAACCCGTTTCGCGCGGCACTCCCGACATGGTGCCGCCCAGCCCCACTATGATCTTGCGCAGCGACCGGTCGTTCATATCCATCACGCGCTTCCAGGTTACGGTGCGCGGGTCTATTCCCAGGTTATGGACCTTGTTCTGAATATTGTTGTCTATGATGGCGGCCAGCAGGTTGTGCGCTTTTTCAATGGCGGAAAAATCACCGGTGAAATGCAGGTTGATGTCTTCCATCGGCAGCACCTGGGAATGCCCGCCGCCGGTGGCGCCGCCTTTTATGCCGAAGACCGGCCCCATGGAGGGCTCGCGCAGCACCACGGTGGTTTTTTTGCCTATCCTGTTGAGGCCTAGCGCCAGCCCTATGGAAACGGTGGTCTTGCCTTCGCCGGCCGGGGTAGGGGAGATGGCGGAAACAAGGATGAGCTTGCTCTGCCGCGCCTTCTCAAGGTCTATCAGCGCCAGCGGCAGCTTGGCCTTATGTTTGCCGTACAGCACCAGGCTGTCTTCCGGCACCGCCAGGCGAGCCGCAATCTCCCTGATGTGCTTAAGCTTGACGGTACGGGCTATTTCTATATCGCTGGACATCAATTTCCCTTTGACGGAAAAACGCAGGCCGCCCTAAAGAGCGGCCTGCCGTTGCCGCGTTAAGGCTGGGCTTTGCCAGCTGGCTGGGTGCTGTCCACGAACACGCGCGTGGAAAGTTCTTTATCCAGCATGAACAGGCCTTCCCTGGACTCGCCCACAAGTTTCAGTTTCTCGGTTATCTCCGAAGCGTTGGCCTCTTCCTCCACCTGCTCGTCTATGAACCAGTTGAGCATGCTGGCCGAGGCGTGGTCGCGCTCGGCCGTGGCGATATCCATAAGGTTATTGATCAGGGCGGTAACTTTCTGCTCGTGCTCGTACGCCGCCGCGAACATCTCCAGCGGGTTTTTCCAGTCCGAGCGCACGCCTTCGATACCGGGGAGCCGGGCTGAGCCGCTCCTTTCAAGGATAAACCTGTAGAACTTCATAGCATGGGTCATTTCTTCCTGCGCCTGAACATAGAACCAGTTAGCCATACCCTTGAGGTTCAATTCACTGCACCTGGCGGACATGCCGAGATAAAGATACGCCGAATACAGTTCGGCGTTCACCTGTTTATTTATCGCTTCTTCCATCTTATTGTTTATTTTCATTTTATCCCCTCTGACTATTCCGGCCGGTTTTCCGGGACGCGCGTGCGCAATCCGGCTGACACCTTTAATAATACAAAATATCGGGGTTTTTCAAGCCCGCGTGCCGCGCCGTAGCCGGCGCCGCCTTGCGGGACAAGGCGGGCATTTAGGATAATGACAGTATGCGCATGATATTCCTGCTTGAGGATTACGCGGTAAAAGCGGAAAAAGCCGCGGTGGTGGCTTTGGTTTTCGCCATGATAGGACTTTCCTTCCTGCAGGTCCTGCTGCGCATATTTTTCCACTCCGGCATAGTCTGGCTGGACCCCCTGCTGCGCCACATGGCCGTGTGGGCCGGCCTCACCGGCGCCGCCATAGCCGCGCGCTACTCCCGCCACTTTGCCCTGGAGGCTTTCGCCAAATCCACGCCGGCGCGCCTGCACCGGCCGCTGGAAATATTTACCGGCCTGTTCACCATGGCGGCGGCTTTGCTGCTCTTTTACGCTTCCTACAAATTTATACGCGACGAATTTTCCGCAGGCTCCGTGGCTTTCCATATAAATAACCTGGCGGTCCCCGGCGGCTGGGCGGAAATAATAATCCCCGTATCACTGGCCCTGATAGCCTTTCACGCGTTCGCCGGGATATTCCGGCCCAAAGACCCGGCCCCGGGCGGGGATTACTGAGCCATGGGCATACTGGTACTCCTCCTGATCCTGCTGCTCGCCTTCCTGGGCGCGCCGGTGTTCACTCTCATCGGGGCGGGCTCCGTCTTTCTTTTCAGCGGGGCGCAGATAGATTCTTCTGCCGTGATAGTGGAGATGCTGCGCCTGGCAGCGCTGCCGGCGCTTATCGCCATCCCCCTGTTCACTTTCGCCGGCTACGTGCTGGCCGAAAGCAAGGCTCCCCAACGCATGCTGGCCCTGGCCGAAGCCCTGTTCGGCGCGCTGCCTGGCGGGCTGGCCATAGTAGCCCTTTTCACCACTTCGCTTTTTACCGCTTTCACCGGAGCTTCGGGCGTTACCATAATAGCCATGGGCGGCCTGCTTTACCCGATGCTTATAAAGCAGGGCTATCCGGAAAAGTTCACGCTGGGCATGCTTACCACCACCGGCAGCCTGGGCCTGCTTTTCCCCCCCAGCCTGCCTATAATCCTGTACGGCCTGGTGGCTAAAATAAGCATCGACGACCTGTTCCGGGCCGGCCTCCTGCCCGGGGCCCTGCTGCTGCTGGCGCTGTCCGTTTACGCAGTTCTCACCGCGCGGCGCTCCGGCGCCAAGCGCACGCCGTTCGCCCTGGCCGCGCTTAAAAAAGCGGCCCGCGCCGCGGCCTGGGAAATACCGCTGCCTTTCATCATCATCGGCGGCATTTACGCCGGCCTGTTCACGGCAGGCGAGGCCGCCTCCGTAATGGCTTTCTATGTACTGGCCACGGAAGTCCTGATACACCGGGACCTGCATATCTTCAGGGATATCCCGCGGGTGGCGGTGCGCAGCATGCTGCTGGTGGGGGCCATCTTCATGGTGCTGGGCACGGCGCTGGGCTTTACCAATTACCTGATAGACGCCCAGATACCGGACAGGATCTTCGCCTGGCTGCACGCCTTCGTCTCCAGCAAGGTGCTTTTTTTGGTGCTGCTCAACGCCTTCCTGCTGGTCATA
>MGVB01000084.1:0-328 GCA_001800275.1 Elusimicrobia bacterium RIFOXYA12_FULL_57_11 | reverse complement strand
CATCATCATAGTGGTGCCGATAATAGTGCCGGTGGCGATGAACTACGGCATAGACCCGATACACCTGGGCGTCATCTTCCTGCTGAACCTGGAGATCGGCTACATGACGCCGCCGCTGGGGCTTAACCTCTTCCTCGCGAGCTCCCGGTTCAATAAAAAACTCACCACGCTTTACGGGGCCGCCTTCAATTTCTGGCTGATCCTGCTCGGCATGCTCGCCCTAGTGACCTACTTCCCCGCCCTGTTCTTCATTAAAGGCTGACCGGCCGCCAGCCGCGTATTTTTGATATCATAATTCCTCAGATGACAATAAAGCCCGAGCCGCTTG
>MGVB01000083.1 GCA_001800275.1 Elusimicrobia bacterium RIFOXYA12_FULL_57_11 | reverse complement strand
TGGACAAGGATTCTATTTACAAGGTGAATAAGCAAGCCACCGTCGAGGAAGAACTGCGCGACGAGACGCCGCTTTCGCAATTCACCCGGGCCATGGGCGAGCTGGACATAGAGATGATCTTTGCCAACAGCCCACAGGCCAAAGGCCGCGTAGAGCGCGGCTTCAGAACGCACCAGGACCGGCTGGTAAAAGAACTGCGATTGGCCGGGATATCCGACATGGAGGCGGCAAACAAGTTCCTGGAGACCTACATCCCGGAACACAATGCGAGATTCGCTGTGGCGCCTGCCAGCCGCGGCGACGCCCATCGAGTGCTTTTACGCGCGCATAAGCTGGAAGGGATTCTGTGCACCAAACTGAACCGGACGGTAGCCAACGACTACACGCTGCGCTATCGGAACAAGTTCCTGCAACTGGAGGCTAAACAGACTGTGCGGGTACGCCCGGGTGCGCTGGTAGCGGTTGAGGAGCGGCTGGACGGCAGACTGCATCTAAAACTTAAAGGCGCCTACCTGCGCTACAAATTGGTCGATAGGCTGCCTTATAGGGGCTACTACGCGGCAAACAAGAGCGAATTGAAAGCGCTGGCACGTCCGAGCAATGGCAGCAGTGTGCCGACCAAAGGCCACCCTTGGAGGAAGATGGGGTGGATGTTCAAGAAGACGATGCAGCAGGAGCAAATATCACGGCAGCCAACAGGACATTTCTAATTGCTTAAAAACCGGACATTTCTATTTGCTTGCAACAAGGTTCTGCGTCTGGTTGTGGGGTATGCCCCATCGCCTGCCCGCCAATAGGTCTTTGGGCCCTTGAGGAATCCGTGGTTTCTGGTACAATGTATTACATTGTATTTGAAGTGTTGTGCATTAATTAATGAGCGAGAGTCCAGAGGAGTAGAACATGCTATTAAACAAAATTCTTTCCGGCCTGCTGCTGGCCGCTGTTTGTTCTTCAACGTCCATGGCTGCGGAGCCTGTAATGGATTTTACCGGTAATTTCAACTTTGAGGCTGCCATGCGGGACGTCGACCCGGTCCCGGCGGCCAGTCCGGCGCGGATATCGGTTTTTAATAGCTTGCGCGCCACGCGTAACTGTAAATTCGTTTCGTTTAGCGCGGGAGACGCTCTTGTGGCGGCGCCGGTAACGCTTGTAAGCCATGTTTTCGAGAAAATATGCAGGGAATATCAGGACGGTCGGCATTGTTCTGAAAACCTGCTGCGCATTGAGAAGCGCAAGGTGACGGTGGAATTGACCGGAAACCGGGCGCCCCTGACCTGGGAAAGAGACGTTTTCGGGATATGTCTGGAGGATACCTCAATATCCGTGGAAGTAATTGAGGCATCGCACAAGTATAAAGTAATACGGAAACCGGGAATGCCGGAGTACCGGGTGGAAGCTTTGGCCGAGGGCAAGATGGCCGCCGATCCTGACCCGTCCGGACTAACTATGTCGGCGTGGGCGTTTTCCGGAAAGACCGGCGGATTTGAGCTGAAGCTGAAAGACAAGTGGGCAGCTGTTTATGGCGGTTGCGCCGGGCAGGAAGAAAATACCGTTATAAAACTGACACTGCTGCAGGCTAATCCCGGCTGGTTCGACGGGGTTGTCCTGGAAAAGACGCTTTCAGTCCCCCCGGCGGAGTTGTATAAAATTGACTTTTCCCAGTATGCGTCGGAGTTCAGGCGCCCACTTGAAACTGGCAGGCAATATTATGTAAGGTGGGGGTTTTCGCGTGCGGGCGCGATCTCCCGCAATACGTTCGTGCCCGGAGGGGAGTCTTCCCGGGTTTTGTTTCTTCCGTAATCGTTAGTGCGCCCCGCGGGCGGGTTCAAAAAGCAGCGTGTTTTGCCGGGTTAAGCCTGTGCCTCATGGATATAATTTATGAAACCTTTTAAATCAAGCGTATCACTTTTTGCCATCTTTGCGGTGTGTGCCTCCGTCTGCCACGCGGGCCAGGTTGTGCCGCAAGATATTGCGGGTTTCAGTGAGGAAGCCAACAGGCGGTTAAATGATTTCTTCGCCGGGGTTCAAGACGAAAAAGGCCGGAAGGTGGCGGTCTTTGACGGGGATGGAACAGTGCTTGGGCAGGTTCCGCATTATCTGGCCGATGAATGCCTGTACGCGTACGCTAAAAAGCATCCGGACAGGAAGCCCGACCTGATTGAGAAGATGCGGAAAAAATCCAATGTTTCCCTGCCGTACGTGCAAGACCGCGTTCATTATTTCTCCGGGGAAAGTCTGCAGTTCATCCGGGAGCTCGGGCAGCAGTGTTTTGATGAATCTTACTCTGGGAAAATATTTCAGCCCATGCGCCTGCTGATAGACCGGCTGAAAGAGAACGGGTTCGAGATATGGGTGGTAAGCGCTTCCCCCGAAGCGCTGTATCAGCAGTTTTTGAGCAGGGCCCTGCAAATACCTATAACCAATATTATAGGAGTGAAATCCATAGTATCCCAGGGTGTGACAACCGATGAGATTGTCGTTCCAGTGCCCCAGGATAAGGGGAAAAAAGAAGCGATAGAAACCTTTATACAGGAAACGCCCCTGCTGGCCGCCGGTAACAGCCGGGGGGACAGGGAAATGATAGAAACCAGCCGGGGGCTGCGTATAATGGTAAATCCTGATGAGCATCTGGAAACCGGTGAAACAGAGAGTGTGGCGGAGTATGCCAAAAAGAATAACTGGCTTGTGGTGCGGATAAATGATCTCCCGGAGCAAAAAAATCCGGCGATTTCTTCCGGGAGTTATGGTGTGCGCGCCAATAAAATCCGGGATTACAGGTAAATAGACAGGAGATTCCTTATGCGATTATTATTGCTTGCCGGCGCCTGTGTGTCGTTTTTGCTCCCGGGGCTGTCAGCTGCGGAGGCTGTAGAAAGCTTAAGCCAGCTGCGGCTGGTTAATGACCTGGTGGAAAATTCTTCCAATGCGGCCGTAACAATTCCTGCCGCGGCCGGTGCCGGGCTTTTGTCTCCTGGAAGCGTTATGGAGAGTGAAATGTGTTCCGGCTTGGATTGCGAGTCTTTTGGGCCGGAAGCCGGGCCGGAAGAATTGTTTTTGATGAAACAGATACTGCCTGCGCCGGGGAAGATCGTGTTGCCGGCGGCAAACCCATCCTTTGCGCCTTCGGCTTTGCCGCTGGTTATCGGGCACCGCGGGTTTGGTGAAAAGACCGTGCCCGAGCCGGAAAGTACTCTGGCGGCTTTGGAGCGGGGGTTTGCCATGGGAGCCGGAGCGGTGGAGTTGGATGTGCAGCTGTCCCGGGATGGGGAACTGGTGCTGACCCACAACATAAATGTGGACGCGATAAGCACCTCCAGGGGATGTGTGGCCGATTTTACCAGGGAAGAACTGCAGGGGCTGGTGCTTCTAGACGGCGATAAGCGCCCTTCCACAGAGCGAATGGCGGCGTTTGCTGACGTTTTGCCTATGCTCCGCAGACAGGCAGATACGCATGCTGGTGATGCCGGAGCGGGGATAGTGGCCGTAGTTCACATCAAGATATTCGACGGCTTTCACGGCGATTGGCCGGGCGGGAATTTGCTGCACCGTCCGTGCCCCAAAACCGATTACAAGGCCATCGCGCGGAAAACCTACGAGGCCGTGGAGAGCGCCGGTTTGACAGGCAGGATAATGTTCGTGTCGTTCGATTACCGCGTGCTTGACGTTATACGTTCGGCCAGGTCCGACGCCAGGGTAGGGCTGCTTTCAATACGTCGTACTCCGGCTATCACCGCCGCCGCATCCCGGCGTTACGACGCGGTGGCCCTTTATCATGATAGGGTGCAGCGCAGGGATCTGGAGCGCGCCAGAGCGCATGGCCTGCGGGTTTACGTCTGGTCTCCTACAAAAAAACAGTCCATCGAAAAGTTCGCGACGGAGAAGGGGAAAGTGGGGAAAGTGGACGGAATAATCACAAATTCTATTCCGGACGCTATTGAATGTGTGTCCGCGCGGCAGGGTGCGGGGAAAAATCGTTGATTCGGTTAATCTTGTAATGCTGTGGAGGCGATATGCTCGTTAAAATGCTTATTATTGCGGTGGTTGTTTTGTTGCCGGTTTCCAGGGCGGAAGCGGTGGTCTGCAATATCTTAAATCACGACGTAATGATTGGCTCTTGTTCGGGAACAAATACCGGCTATAGCAATTTGAACACCGCCTGTTCAAAGTACCCGGACACTATACTGGTGAAATGCCGCGAAAAATGCGTAGCGCGCGGGAAGAACGGAGTTTGCAAAACCTGCGGCTGGACCGAAACCTCCAGCGCCGTATGTACGGATACCGGTGACCGCATGAAGCTCAGGAAATGCGACGCCAGCCAGGCGGAGTACGCCTATCGGGCGCTTAATGCCGCCAAAACGCAGATCGCGGCCATTATCTCCGGGGTGGCCAGTGTGGACAAGACCAACATGGTCAAGTCTGAAAAACGCAAGTTCGACCATGCCAGGTATATGGCGACACAGATAAACAACTGGCTCAACCGTGACCGCCAGTTCCTGTGTAAAGGGCAGGATAAGGGGTCCTGTAAGGGGGCTTATGCTACGGCTATGCCGCTTACGGGCGGTGTGGTGGCTATAAGATTATGCGACGCTTTTTTTGGGCGCAATATTGAGGATTCCGGCGCCACCATTATTCATGAGGCCGCACATTCCTGTTGCGGCGCTACGGATGCCACGTACTATCACGGCACACAGCCGGGGATAGCGGATCCCTGGCACACGACTGCCGATACGTACGGGTATTGGGCAAGAAAAGGCTTTTGTATCCCTTCTGAAGATGGCGAATGCGTCGCCCCTTGACGGGCGTTGGCGGCGGGGCATTCAGGGGTTTTTTGTCCCGTAGTCCGGCAAATGGGTGAGGGGGCGTTAATTGCTCTGCCCGAAGCGGTTTCGGACAGGGGGTCCGGTCGTGGGCTCGTGCGTGGTGGGGGTTTTGCGAACAAGATGGGAATTACGGAAAAAAACAGGGTTTTGATAATATCGGGAAATAAGGACCTTATCCGGTTGTTGCACGATTCTGCCTCCAGGGGAGGTTATGCGGTGGATACGCTGTCTACCGGAGCGCAGGCGTTCACGTATATTATTTCCTGCAAGCCGAAACTGATTTTTCTGGACGCGGGCGCGGGGGAGGTTGAAGGTGTAACCTGGATAGTAATGCTCAGGGAGATGACGGGGGCTGAAAATATTCCCGTAATCGTTTTCGGCGAAAGGCTTCGGCCGGAAACCATAGCCGGATTCTTTGACGCGGGCGCGGACGACTGTATACTTTTAAGGGATTGCGATCAGTTGGAACTTTCCGCGCGGATACGCGCCGTCCTGCGGCGGCATTCAGCACGGGAAGCGCAAAAAATGATCCCGCTGCGCTGCGGACCTGTTGAACTTGATCTGGCCTGCCACAGATGTTTTGCCGAGGGCAGGGAAGTCAACCTCCGGCCCCGGGAATTCGAATTGCTTGAAATATTGATGCGCAAGGAAGGCCGTGTGCTCGGCCGCGCCTACTTACTGGAATGTGTATGGGGGATGTCCAGTGCGGCAAGCACCCGGGCAGTGGATGTTACGGTCAGCCGGCTGCGCAAAGCTTTGGGGGAAAAAGTGTCCTGCTGGATAGGGGGGGTTAACAAGATGGGATACAGGTTTTCCGCTCCCGATAAAGTGCCGCGTTGATTGGTGCGGCCCCGGCCCTGGCGCCTGCACCGGCAATTTTTCCCGCTCATTTCCAAATACCGTACCCAGCAGGATGTGCCTGTTGTTGAAGCGACCGGGTATCCGTTTAGCCTGCGCCGCGTTGAGCCTTTGCGGCCTTTTCCTTCCGCACATGTTACACCAATGTTACATTCCTGACATACTTGTGAAGTATTCTCCCTGTATTATATTTACGGGAAACGCCGCCGTCTTGTGAATCAGACCGCCAGGGGGAAATTATGTACCGCATTCTTTCAGTTGAAGACGACCAGATGATGCAAAGCCTGCTTAGGCACACTCTGGAGGCGTATGGATATGAGGTGTTGTTCTCTTCGTGCGGCGGCCAGGCAATTCCCATGGCTATTTCTGAGAAGCCGGATCTGATACTTCTGGACGTTAATCTGCCTGACACGAACGGCATAGATGTCTGCCGGGCGCTTAAGGCCGATCCTAAAACGCGCCATATTCCGGTTGTAATGCTTACCGGCGGCGCCATGGAGGTAATGACCAGGGTTGCCGGCCTCGACTCCGGGGCGGAGGATTACCTGCTTAAGCCGGTAAGTCCCCGCGTGCTCGTTGCGCGTATAGGGGCCATACTTAAGCAGGTTTCCAGGCTGTCATAGCGCTGGTTGAAGCGGCGGGACGGGGATTAAATATGTACGGACATGGCGGGAAAATTTTCCTTTCAAGCGCGCTGGCCGCCGTATTCGCTTCTGCGGCGTTCGCCGGTTTCCCGATGTCGGGCGGAGATGCCGCCGTGCGCAGGAATGTCGTGGCTTCCGGTGGCGCTATCGCTTCGGGAACTGGATTGTCGCTCAATTGCGCGTTGGCGGAAGCTGTAGTGTCCACATTTTCCGGCGCCGGGTTTAAGTTCAGTTCGGGGCTGCTGTCCATCTCCGCGCAGCCGGGGACGGTAATCAGTATAACCTCTGTTTCCAAGGCTACGGGTACGCTTGAGCTGGCATGGATCGCTCCCGGGCTCGACGGATTTTTAGGGGCGGTGAACGGCGGGTATTACCGGATAGATTCTTCGTCCGAGCCGGCTCATGTTTTCGACCCTACCGTCTTCATCGCGGAATTCTCTACTTCGGTAACCCCCGGGGATCTTCAGGCGTATGTCCTTGGCGGACTTCAGCCCAACACCACTTATTATACCCGTGTTTACCTTGCTGACTCCCGGAAGATGGTGGCCGAACGCTCGGCGCCGGGCGATGAGTCTACCCTGGCAAATCTGCCAGTTTCCCCAGCGGTGAGCGGGGTTTACTCTTCCAGCGTATCATTCGTCTGGAGTATCCCGCCGGGGGATGCCGAAGGCTATGCTCTGGATGCCTCCAGTACCAGCTTCGGCTCGCTTTTCCCCGGCGGCCTGATCTATTCGTCAGCTACGGACCAGGGGTTGCAGCTCACCCTGACCGTTACCGGCCTTGCTCCCCTTACCTCGTATTACTTCAGGCTGGCGAGTCTGAACTGGCAGCAGGACGTGAACTTCGGTACCATTATGCTTGTCCGCACGCTGGAGGCGCCTGTCCCGCTGCCTATTGAGGGGCTGGCTTCGCTGCCGAACGCCCTGGCGCGCAGTGTGCTCTTTAACTGGAGCAATCCGGTCTACGCGGACCCTATGGGTGTGCTGGTGCAGATGAGCACCGCTCCCATAATCCAGACGGCTGCAAACGGCACCGACTATCACGACGGCGATCTGATGGCCGACGGCGCGGTTATACTTTCAAGCGCAGCCGCTGCCGAGCAGGTGCATACGGGCCTGTTGCTCAACAGTACATATTATTATCGCTTTTCCAGCAGGAATACGGCCCATGCGTACTCGGTTTTTGTGTCGACGGAATGTATGCTTGATCTGCCGCCCATGTCGCCGGGCGGGTTGCAGGCGTCCCTTAACCCTGCCCGTACAGAGGTTGCGTTAAGCTGGAGCGGGGTCGTTTCTAATCATGACGGGTCCAATTTCAGGTTTGCGGGCGAGCCTCTGGAACTTTCCCGTTACGACATATACCGCGCTACGGGGGTTATAAATCCGGTCTGGACTTTTGTCGCTTCCACGGCGGCCTCCTCCACGGGCGTAGTGCTGCCTGTATCCGACCCGGATATTCCCTGCTATTACAAGGTTTCCGCGCTGGATTCCAGGGGGGAAGTGGCGGATTCCATGGTGGTGGACACCGGCAGAAATCTTTACGCTGTGGCTCCGGATATGGTTTCCAGGATAAAAATCCCTTCGGAGATGGCGCGCGTGGTTACGCCTGGCGGCAATTCGGCCGGCAATCCCTTGTTTTTTGCTGCGCGTGAGAACGCAGGTGATGTGGGGGGGAAGGTGCTCAAATCCGTGGAGTTCATCCCTTTCCAGGCGCCGTCAGGGGTTGAAGTGGCAAATTTCCGTCTGGATACTCCGGATTTGGATATAATCCTGCGCTATGACGCGGTTAACGGGCAGGTAGTTCCAAGCGGTTTTACCGCTTCCGCCGCTTCGCTTTCTTCTTTTAAGCCGTCTATCGCCACGGAGGAGGCCGCTTCGTCGCTCGGCGCGTTCTGGTTCAATGGACGGGAGTATGTGAAAGTTTTCGGCAAAGTGGACCCTGAGTCCCAGACCGTAACCGTGCGTTCGGCCATGCCCGGCAAGTATCAGATACGGTCCCTGGCCAGGAGTTCCGGGGTGAATTTTGATGTCAGCCAGATGTCCACGAAAGTGATCACCCCCAACAACGATACCATAAACGATTCCGTGATATTCACGCTGGAGAATCCCAGGGCTTCGGCCTTCAGCGGAAAGATATATGACCTGAAAGGCGCGTTCGTGGCGGAGATGCTGCTTGGCACTGCGCTGGCGGATACCCTGGAGTGGAACGGGCGGGCTGGCGGAAGCGTGGTTCCGCGCGGCGTATACGTTTACCAGATAACCGCGGAAGGCAAAACCTTTACCGGCACCATTGTGGTTATACGCTGACGGGACGGCGGGGGCGTTGAATTTATGATAACGGCTGACGCGAAAATAACCGGCAACAGGGGGATAGCTTCCCTTTGGCTGCCGGTTTGCGCGCTGGTGGCCGTGGTGATATGTGCGCCGCAGGCCCGCGCGGCTTTTGAAGATCTTGGCGCCGGTGCCCGCGGGCCGGGTATGGGTAACGCCATGACGGCGGTGTCCGACGACGTCTATGCCGTGCACTATAATCCGGCGGGATTGGGCATAGTTACCCGTCAGCAATTCACGGCGGCGTATACACAGCATCTAATGGGACTGACCGACGGGTCGAAATTGGGCACTTCTTTTTTTGGTTACGCATATCCGCTGAAGGGAGGCAAAGAGGGTACCGTTGCCGGGGCGCTCAACTCGTTCTCTCTTAACGGAGATCTTTACCGGGAAAATACGCTTTATGTCTCCTATGGCCGTAGTGTTTATTCACGCGCCAACGGCGCCGATCTTTTCTTTGGCGGCACGTTAAAGTATCTTTACAGTTCTTTTGGCAGCTTTAAGGGGGCGGCCCCCAACGACCCGGTGCTTAATGGCAGTTCCAGTCATAATGCGCTCGACCTGGACCTGGGGCTCCTTTACCGTTTTCTGACCCATTATCAGGTGGGCATGCAATTGGCGCACATAACGCAGCCGAATATGGCTTTCGGCCGGGGCGATTCGGACCAGCTGCCTATGGCCGTAAAACTGGGGCTGAATTATAAAAGCCTCATCTCGAATCTTGCGTTCCAGCTGGAGACGACAAGAGGACCGGACGGGCAAGCCGACAATAAATTCACCACTGCGGCAGAACGCTGGTTCCCTAAATCTTTTGTGGGGGATTTCGCCGTGCGCGGTTCCTTCGGGGTAGGCAGCCGGGAATATAAGCAGGTAAGCCTGGGGCTTTCTTACCGGAACCGCCGGATGCAGGTTGATTATGGCTTCGCCCTGCCGATGGGGACCATAGAGTCTACCGCCGGAACACATCGCATGGCGCTGACCTTCCGTTTTGGGAAGCCGAGCGAGCAGGAAGAAACACTGGAAATGCTCGCCGAAACGCTGGCCAACCTGAAAATTAAATTTAAGGAGAATGCCGGCAATATGGTCGCCGGGATTTCAAGCGGGACAATCTCTTCCGAAAAAGATGCTTTCATCCGGGAAAGGCT
>MGVB01000082.1 GCA_001800275.1 Elusimicrobia bacterium RIFOXYA12_FULL_57_11 | reverse complement strand
CCAGCCTGGCTACCGCGCGCGCCATAAACGGCGTGAATTTTGACGGCACCGCCGCTATCACTGTTCCGGTAAATTCCGCAGACGACGTCGCTACGGCCGTTGCTGTGTACCCGCTGTGGACAACTGCGGCGGGAAATACTGCGGCCAAGATTTCAACTACAAAGATGAGTTTTGTGCCCAGCACCGGCCTCCTTACGGCTACCGGCTTTTCCGGTCCCCTTACCGGCGCCGCCAGCTCTAATGTGCTTAAAGCGGGCGATACTATGACAGGTTACCTCACTTTAAGCCAGACGGCTATTGAAATGGGCCGCAACGGCGGGGCAAAAAACGGTATTTCCTGGTATTCGCCGGCCTATACCGCCTGGAGCACCTACATGTCCCCGCCGGCAACCGCCGGTACGGGACCGCATGGCAATATCACCACCCCGGCCGCCGGCACACTTGTAACCAGTTGGGCGCTGCGCAATTTTGTTGAAAATAACGCCGGTTACGGCTGGACTTTCGAGTCGGGGACCAGTGCGCAGGCCACGCCCACGGTTATGGTGGAAATACGGGCCTGCGATGGCGCCATAAAGACCGGCGGTAATATAGAGGCGGGCAGTTTCTCCGGCCCTTTAACCGGGGCCGTTACCGGCGTCGCCTCCTCTGCCACCAAACTGCAGACGGCGCGCGCCATAAACGGCGTGAATTTTGACGGCACCGCCGCCATAACCGTGCCGGTAAATTCCGCAAACGACGTTGCTACGGCCGTTGCCGTGTACCCGCTGTGGACAACTGCGGCGGGAAATACTGCGGCCAAGATTTCAACTACCAAGATGAGCTTTGTGCCCAGCACCGGCATGCTTACCGCTTCGGGTTTTACCGGGCCGCTCACCGGCAACGCCGACACCGCAAGCCTTGTTAACGGGACGTATACCGGCAGCGGCGGCCTGCAGCCGCCCTCCTATATCCCCAGCGGCAAGGTAAGGTTTAACATGATGAATAGTGTTCCGGGGGCTGGCGGTGCAACTTACGCGGACTGGCTAATGATGGATACCTACACCGGCGGCGATGTCCCATATGTTACCATGCTTGGTATAAACAAGGCGGCCGGAGCCGCGGCAGGCTATCTTGCCGTTGGCGCCAAAGGTGGTGCTACCTGGGCGGCTACTCCAATTATTACAGGCGCCAATATAAGCGCGCAGTCGGTGAGTTATGCCAGCAATGCCGGCAATGCCAGCTATGCCAACACTGCCAGCGGTGCTTATGCTTTGATAGACATTGCTTCGGGCTGGCCTATTGAATCTGATGGTGCACGCTTATATCACGACGGCTATGATGAAGTGGCGGTGAACTACGCAAATGATTCAAATACGGTGGATGGATACCATGCTACCGCCTATAATGTTTTTACCGGCGCCGCGCTTGTTTCACGGAACGCTTCCGGCTATATCTATACCAATTATCTGAACACCACGGCGAATGTTACCGCCACTGCCGCCTCGCACTTTGCCGTGCAGAATGCCAGTGATAATTTCATCAGGTGGCAGACCCCTACCGATGCGAGGGCAAGCCTTAACGTGCCCACCCGCACCGGCGGCGACGCCAGCGGCGACTGGGCTATAAGCATCTCGGGCAGCGCGGAAAACGTAAAGACGCCCGGCGACACGTACAAGTATGTCGGTGCCTGGGGAGTGGGGCGTACCGCGGTGGGCGCCATACTGGTTAATACCGCCCATTACGCAGACCTGGTGGGCGGTTACGCCCCCGGCAATGCCAGCGGTAATGTTCCCATTTCCAATGGAACAGCTAACACAAACCTTAACGCCGACCTGCTGGACGGGCAGCATAGTTCCCGCTTCCTGTACAAAGTAGTTACCACCATCAGCTGCCAGGGCGGCACCGCTAACTGCACGCCAGCCGGTTGTCCCAGCGGCACCACCACCGACCTTGGTACCAGCTGCGGTACAAATTTTGCCTGTTACAGGAGCTGTTGCTGGGGCTCCGATTAGTGCCTTTTTCCTCACAACGTATAACCGCCGCTTACTGCCCGTGTAGACGGGCAGCCATCAGAGATGGCAAAAGACTTATCCTTTAAAAAAGTCGTGCTGGTGCCGGGCTACCAATGCAATAACCGCTGCGTTTTCTGCATAAATGCCGGTAAACGGATTTTGCCGCCGCGCAGCGGTGCGGCGCTCCGGCTGGAGATCAAGGCGGCCGCCGCGCGCGGCTGCGATTACCTTGAATTCGCCGGGGGGGAAAACACCATCAGGCCCGACTTCTGCGCCCTGGTGCGCGCGGCGCGGCGCTCCGGCTTTAAAAAGATAGCCGTGGCCACCAACGGGCGTATGTTCTCCTACCCGGAATTCTCCTCCGCCGCGGCGGAAAGCGGCCTTACCGAGATAATATTTTCAATACACGGCCATAACGCCGCCCTGCACGACTCCCTTACCGGGGTGCCCGGCAGTTTCCGCCAATTGCTGCGCGGCGTGGAAAATGTACGGAAAAGCTTTAAGGGCACTATAGCCACTAATACCGCCGTTACGCGCGCTAATTACCGCAGCCTGCCTGCCATAGGCGCTTTTATAGCCGGGTTCGGTTTCAGGAATTCCGAGTTCATCTACGCCGACCCTACGTACGGCGGTGTGAAGGATAACTTCAAGGCGCTGATGCCGCGCATTTCACAGTGCGCGCCGTATATGCGCGCCTGTCTGGATATCGCCGCAGCCTGGCCCGCCGGGGGGCCGGCCGATCCGCTGGGCTATAACTGGTCGGCCCGCTATGTGCCGCTGTGCTATTTCCGGGATTACTACCCCCTGCAGGTAAGCGAGGCGCGTGAAGCGCTTATTTACAGGAATGTGCAGCATGTGGCGCCGGACTATACCAGCCTGGACGCCATAAAGGGCCGCAGGGAGATAGGCCGCGCCAAACCGCCCAAATGCCGCGGCTGCGCCCTTTACCGGCAATGCGAAGGCATCTGGCGGGAGTACCTGCGCGTCTACGGCGCCGCCGAACTGCGCCCGGTAAAAAAAGCCCCGCGGCAGAAAAAAGTAATATAATTCATACTGGCTTCTCAGCCGCCTGATATGAAATGCATTCCCGTCTGGAACCGCTGCAACAATAAATGCCTGATGTGTTCCAACCCGCCGGGTTACGCGCGGGTGGGCAGCTACGCGCTGCCAAACCTTAAAGCCCGCCTGCGCCGGATAGACGGCGGGGAAACGCATATCTACCTTACCGGCGGCGAACCTTCCCTCCACCCCGAGCTCCTGCCGCTCCTGGCTTATATCAGGGGGCGTTTTGTCCGGGCCAGGATACTTATTGACACCAATGGCCGCATGTTCGCCTACAAGGCTTTTGCCGCGCAATGCGCGGCCGCCGGCAACATGGAATTCCAGGTTTCGTTGTGCGGCCATACGCCGGCCGCGCACGACGGCGTAACGCGCACCCCGGGCAGCTTCAGGCAGGCTGTAGAAGGTATAAACAACCTGTTGGCTCTTAAGGCGCAAGGGGCGGGGATAGATGTGGAGGTGCGCTTTGTGTTAAGCGGCCTGAGCCTGGCCAATATCGAAGGGGTTTACCGCTTCGCTAAAGAACACCTGAAAGGCATAAAGGCGCTGGTCTTTATTTTCATGGAAATGGAAGGGCACGCCGGCGTGAACCTGAAAACCGCCGGGCTTACTTACACGCGGGCGCGGCCCCGGGTGGAAGAGTTTTTTTCGGGGCCTGGCCCCGCGCCCCGCGCGCCCAGGCCGCCTTTCGAGCTCAAACTTTACCACTTCCCGTTGTGCGTACTGCCGCCCCGGTTGTGGAAATACGCCTGGCGCACCCTGCCCGGAAAAGAGATAGCTTTCCCGCCGTGCTGCCGGCATTGCCGGGTAAAGGCGTACTGCCTGGGTGTGCACAAAGATTACCTTAAACATTACGGCGCGGCGGAATTTACACCCGTTGCCGTGAAGCCGGCGCTGAAGGTTTCGGCTAATCCCTGCCATCCCATACTGGGGGTTGGCGGCGTTTAACGCCGCCCGCTATGGCGCTTATCCCCGTAACTACCGCCTGCAACCAGCGCTGCCTTTTTTGCTCGGCCCATGGCCGCGGCGACAGCGCGGCCCTCCCCGGTGTTTTGCGGCAGATAACGCGCCAGGCCGCGGCCGGTGCCGGCGGCGTCATACTTTCCGGCGGGGAAACCACTTTCTCCGCGCACCTGCGGCGCATAGTGGCGTTCGCGCGCGCCAAGGGGCTTAAGGTGGAGCTCCAGACCAACGCGCTTACCTCCTGCTACCCGCGGGCCGCGGCGCGGTTCGCGGCGCTGGGCGTGGCCATGTTCAATGTGAATTTCCCTTCGCACCAGGGGCCGGTTAACGACCGCATTACCGGCACAAAAGACACGCTGCCCCTGCGGGCGGCCGGGGTGAGAAACCTGCTGGCGGCGGGCGCCGTGGTGCGCCTTACGCATATTATTTCCACCCTGAATTTCCGTCAGCTGCCGGCTTTCGTGCGCTATGCGGCTGAAAATTTTCCCGGTGTTAAATACATACAATTCAGTTACCTTAAAGGCATGGGGTTGGCCATGGAGAACGCCTGGCTGCTGCCGGAATATAAGCTGGTGTCCCCTTACCTTGTAAAAGCTCTGGCCTTTTGCGCCAGGGCGGGCGTAGAGGCCGTGGTTGACCATATCCCGCCGTGTTTCCTGGGCAGGTTCCACGGCAGGCATATTGACTTTATAAAAGTAGCGGATGGCCGGGATACCGCGCTGTCCAGGGCGGAGAAAAAACATCTGCCCGCCTGCCGGACCTGCGTTCTCAGGGACCGCTGCTTCGGCCCCCGCGTAGAACACGCCGCCATGCTGAAAGGGGCGCTGCTGGCAAGGCCGGTAAAAAAACTGCGGTCCGGGGGGAGTAAACCGCATGGAATTTGAAAATATAAGGGCGCAGTTCCCGGCGCTTGCGCGCAGGATAAACGGTAAAAAACTGGTTTATTTTGACAACGCCTGCAGCGTGCTGAAGCCGCGGCGCGTGATAAGAGCCGTGCACAACTATCTTTCCGCCCTGGGCGCCTGCGCCGGGGGCCGCTCCGGGCACGCTCTCAGCGCCATTACCGAGGAGTTGTGCCATGAGGCCCGCGTTAAAACGGCGGCTTTTCTCAACGCCGCTTCCCCGTCGGAGATAATTTTTACGGCCAACACTACGGAAGCGGTAAATTTGGTGGCCCGGAGTTTTCCCTTTACCAAAGCGAAGAACGAGGTGGTGCTTACCGCCTTCGATCACCACAGTAATATGCTGCCTTTCCTGGAGGAGCAGAAGCGCGGCAATATAAAAGTTAAAATTGCCGGGCTTGACGGCGGATGGAAGCTGGGAGCCGAGCGCATCTGCCGCCTGATAACGCCGCGCACCGCCCTGGTAAGCCTGCCGCGGGCCTCCAACGTTACGGGGCAGTTCTTTCCCGTGGAAGCGGTGGCGCGGGAAGCCCGCCGCAAGGGCGCCGCTGTGCTGGCCGACGCCGCGCAGTACCTTGCCACTTCCCGCGAGGATGTGCGCGCGGCCGGTATAGACATGCTGGCGTTTTCCGGGCATAAGCTTGGCGCCCCTCCTGGTATAGGCGGGCTTTACTGCCGGGCGGGGCTCATGCGCCGGTTGAAGAATTTCAAGGTGGGAGGCGGCACGGTTTCTGACGTCCTGGCGGGCGCGGGCGGGCTGCCAGAGGCGCGCTACTTCGCCGATTTTCGGCGCTTTGAGGCCGGCATACAGAACTACGCCGGCATTATCGGGCTGGGCGCCGCGCTGGATTTCCTTAACGGGGCCGGCCTGGCCCGCATAAAACGCCATACGGCGGGGCTGGCGGCATTTTGCCGCCGGGGGTTGGCCGCCATTGACGCGGTGGAGGTGCTTGGCCCTCCGGACGCGGGCGGGCCTATAGTGTCTTTCGCTTTCAGGGATAAAAAAATCGTGGCGCAGGATTTCAACCTTTTCCTTAACAATGAACTGCCTCACCACGTTATCTGCGCGCGCTGCGGCAACCATTGCGCCATTCCCCTGCACCGGGCCAGGGGCGTAAAGCAATCGTTAAGGCTGTCTTTTTTTATCTATAATACCGAAAGGGAGATAGCCGTTTTCCTGGAGGCGCTGGCCGCGTTCCTGCGCTCGTTTAGGAACGCGCATCAATAGCGGCCTCCCGGCCACGGACAGCCGGCGGGTTTTAACCATGAAACTGCAATTCAGCCGGAAAGACGCCGCCGCGGCGCTCAGGGAGCTTAAAAGATCCGGGGCGCGCAAGGTGCTGCTGTCGGCCGCCAGTTCGCTGCTGGCCGGGCCGGAAGGGCTGGCGGTGCTGCGGGAGGCGGCTGATTTTTGCATAGAGCGGGGTTCAGCTCTCTCCATAGCGGGCCTTGCGCCGTGTTTCCTGCCGGGCTACGCCAGGTACCTGCTTGCGGCGGGCGCGGGCGCGCTGCCCTGCGCGCACTCCGCGCGCTGCTTCCTTGCCGGGGCCTGCACCGGGATCCCACGGCGGCACGCGGCTGTTGCCGGTCTGTTTAAACCGCCGCCGCGCGGTTTTACGGACCTGGAACAGTGCATGCTGGCCATACTTGCGCGCAAAAGCGGCATAAGCACCGCGCAGGTACTGAAAGCGGCTAAGGGCATAAAGATCTGCGCTTCCTGCTCCAATGAGGGGGAAGTCTTCCGGGCGGCTGAACGCCTTATCAAGTTCGGCCTGGTTTCCAAGGAATATAAAGGAGGAGTTTATTTATGGTCAAAAAAACGGGATTGAGCGCCGCCGTGTTTTTATTTTTCGTGGTTCTGGCTGAACCCCGGCCCGCTTGCGCTGCCGGGGATATCATGGTGTCCACTGCGGGTGTTTCCAAACCAGCCGCTCCTTTGACGCTGAAAACCGATAAAATGGTGGACTTGGTGGGCGCGGTTGACCTGAAGCAGGCGCAGAGCAAACCAAAAACCCTGCGCGTTTATAAGGGAGCGTCCCGTCATGAGAAAACATACAAATTGAATCTGCCCAAAGCGGCTCACTGGCGGGTATTGTGGAAAATAGAGGCTACCGAGCTTAAAGAAAAGGCCACTATGAAGATAATGATACGATCGGCGCTGGATGAGAAGTACCTGCAGGGCATAACCAAAGAGATAGTTTACTCGGAGCGCAGCGCGTTCGGCGTTATGAATATCTGCGCTACTACCGGCGGCGACTTTACGCTGGCTCTTGATATCTCCGTGTCCAAGTGGGAGATAGAGGTGCAGCAGCTTCAATGAGCGCCGCAAAAGCGGCAAACGCCGCCAGGGTCTACGAACTTACCCTGGGCTACGCCTGCAATTATAACTGCGCGTTCTGTTCCATAGCCGGCAAAAAACATCTGGCGCCAAAAACCACGGCCGGGGCTATGGCGGATATCGCGCAGGCCCGCCGGGAGGGCTTTCGCACTATCGGCTTCGGCGGCGGGGAACCTACTATAAGGCCGGATATACTCCGGCTTACGGCTTTTGCGAAGAAGGCCGGTTTCCAGACCATACGGGTGCAGACCAACGGCATAATGCTCTCTTACGGCGCCTTCGCGCGGCGTCTTGTGGCCGCCGGGGCCGGGTATGTCAAGTTTTCCATACATGGCCACAAACCCGGCATCCACGACCGGCTTACCCGTGTGAGCGGCAGCTTTGACCGGGCGCTGGCCGGGCTGCGCAATGTGCGCGCCCTGGGCGCCCGCACCAGCGTGGATATAGTGATAAACCGGTTTAATTACCGGTTCCTGCCGCAATATGTTGAAACCTTCGCTATCCGCGAGGGCGTAAGCGGCATAGGTTTTATCTATCCCATATATGAAGGGGCCATGAAGACGAACGCGCGCCGCATAGCCGTGAAGATGTCAGAGGCCCTGCCTTACGTAAAAGAGGCGGTAGAACTGGCCCGCGGTATCCTGATGGACAGGCACATAGTTTTTAATATGCCTTATTGTCTCTTTGAACCGGAATACCACCAATTGATACCCGGTGCGAAGCTCAAACTCAAGGTTAATTCCCCGGGGCAGGTGGAGGAAAATGTTTTCCTGGGGTCCAAAGGCTCAAAACTCCGTCCTCGCGTCTGCGCGGCCTGTCCCAAACTTGAAGACTGCGGCGGGATCTGGAAAAATTACGCGGCCGTGTTCGGTACCGGTGAAATAAAGAAAATAGCCGCGGGTGACAAGTAAAGCCGGCTTTATGACCCCTGACATCCTTGACCTGGCTTTTCTTCCGGCGCTGGCGGCTGTTTGCGCAGCTACCTCGTTTTCCGACCTGCGCGAGGGGAAGATACGCAATATCTGGATAATGTCCGGCCTCGCCTGGGCCGGCGCCGTTTACCTGGCGCTTTCATTGTTCCGGCTTTATTTTCCCGAACTGACGGAACCCCTTGTTTTTAACACGCTTTATAACGGCAGCTGGGGCAGGCTGCTGCTCCTTACCGCCTTGAACGCCCTGTGCGCCCTGACCTGCGGATTCCTGCTTTTTCATTTTAATTTGTGGTCGGCCGGCGACGCTAAACTTTTTTTCGTGCTGACGCTGCTGCTGCCTTTGAAATATTACTTCCGTCATTATATCCCGGTTTTTCCCGGGTTCAATCTTTTCCTTAATACCATAACTGTGGCTGCCGTTTTTGTGTGGACGGAGACCGCCTGGAAAGTGGGGCGTTTCGCTTTTTATAATAAAGAGAAAAATATCTGGAAGGAAATGGCCGGCGCTGCCGCGGCCGAAGTGAAAGGCGCTACCGGGCTGGTGCTGCTGGCCGGGGTGGCTTTCAGCCTGCTGATGTGCGCAACGCACATCTTCGCCCTGGGGCAGCGCGCTTCCACCACGCTTACCCTGCTTACCATGCTTGCCCTGCTTTTCGGGGGAAAACTGCTCAATAAGGCGCTGCAAAACGGGACGTTCCGGTTACGGCTGGGCGCCTTCGCGGCGGTTTTTTTTGCCGCCCTGCTTTTATCTTCCCTGCGCCTGCAGTTCCTGCGCATGGCGCTGGTCATGTCCGCCACTTTCCTGGCGCTTTACCTGTTCGTCGGTATTCTGCCGTCCCTGTCCGCCAAATACAAGGTGGGCGGCGGGGATATGCCGTTCGCTACCTGGCTTTCCGTGGGCCTGTTCTCCACTATCCTGATAAAAGGCTCGTTCCTTTACCTGTTATTATTCTGAAGGTTCTGCCGGGCGCCTGGGCTGGTTTAGTTTGTCTATCCCGCCGCGCAGGTCTGCGCGCGGGAAAAGCCCGGGGTCCAGGGAGCCAAGCTCCTGCATCAGGGCTAAAGAGCGCTCTTCGTCGCCTTCCGCCAGGGCGGAGATAAGTGCGCGGTGTTGCGGTGTCAGGGCGGCTGGTTCGGCCCTGGCGATTTTTTTCAGTTCCACCCCTGCCGCGGCGGTGTCTCCCAGCGCGGCGCAGGAGACCGCCAGGAAATACCTGCAGCGCAGGCAGCCGGGGTCCGCGGCCGCGGCGGCTTTGAAACTCTTTTTTGCCGCATCGTAGTCGCCGGCGTTGAAAGCGCCCAGTCCGTCCAGGGTTTTAAGGAAGGCCTTATCGCGCCCGCCGTTTTCAAAGTTGAAGAAGCCGAGTGTCAGCGGCCTGGACTCTTTTACTTCAGTGATTATCCTTTCGCCTGCGGCGCCAGCCGAGCCGGGGGCGCCATAGGCATTGAAGGTCGTGTAAAAGGCGTGCTTGAACGAGACGGCGCGCCACGCGGTGCCGGGTGCTCCGGCCGGCAGGGGAACCTGGGTAAGAGGGCTTTCCCAGGCGTAAGGCAGGATCTCCGTTGCGGCTGAAACATATTTAAGCAGGCAGCGGTTTTCGGTTTGCGAAGAGTCCTGTATGAGAGGAAAATGCTTTTGCAGCAGC
>MGVB01000081.1 GCA_001800275.1 Elusimicrobia bacterium RIFOXYA12_FULL_57_11 | reverse complement strand
GGCTTTTCAGGGAATTCCCCGGTCCGGTTCCGGCAGCCCGCACATAGAACTATGCCTGCCAAAACAGCGTATTTAAGCGTTTACGATAAGACCGGGGTGGAAGATTTCGCCCTCGGGCTGGAAGAACTGGGGTTCGAGATCTACGCGTCAGGTTCCACTTTTGAACTTTTGCGGGAGGCCGGCATAGAGGCCGAGGAGGTCCGCTACTCCCCGCCGGTGCCTTCGGCCGTCCTCAAGGCGCTGTCCGGGCGTTTTCCCGCCGTGTCCGAAAACGGCGTCGAGCTGCCGGCTTTTTATTTGGTGGCCGCCAACCTCTACCCGATAGCCAGCATAGTGGGGCAGGAAGAGTTCGCCATAGAAGAGCTGTCCAGTTATCTCGACCAGTCCAATTCGGCTGTGCTCAGGGCCGCCGCCCGCGATTTCGAAGCGGTAATAACTATTTCAAGCCCCTCCGACTACGGCCCGGTGCTGCGCGCTTTCAAGGAAGCGGGCGGGCTTGAGCCTGTAATAAAGAAGCAGCTGGCGGCGCGCGCCTGGCAATCCCTGGCGGCTTATGACGCCACGGTGGCGCAGTATCTTTCCGAAACCGGGAACATGCTGGCCGACGAGGTGGTGATGAGCCTTAAAAAAGTGGCGGACCTGGAGTACGGCGAGAATCGTCACCAGACCGCCGCATTTTATGCCCTTAGCGGCGCCCGCCCCCGCGGTTTGAACTCCGCTAAACTGCTTGCCGGCGGGAACCTGAACCTTAACCATTACCTGGACCTGGATACGGCTTTCGAGCTGGCGATGGAATTTACCGAGCAGGTTTGCGTGATCTCAAAACATGCGCGCCCTACCGGGCTTTGCGCGGCCGGCACCCAGGCGCAGTGCCTGTACGGGGCGCTGAAGGGCGACCTTGCGGGTGCGGTGGGGGGGACGGCCGCTTTCAACAGGCAGGTGGAAGCTGAAGCCGCCCTCCAGTTGAAGAACGCGTTCATAGAGAGCGTGATAGCGCCCTCTTTCAGCGCCGACGCCCTTAAAATCCTGCGCGCCAAGGATGGGCTGCGCGTGCTGGCTTTAGCGGCGCCGGTCCTTTCCCCCTACGAGGTGGAATTGCATTCGGTGGCCGGCGGCGTGCTGATAGAGGCCAAGGATAACAGGCTGTTTTCCGCGGAGCCCGGCTGCGTTACCCGCCGCAAGCCCTCGGACGCGGAGCTGCGCGCCCTCAAGCTGGCGTGGAAAACCGTTAAATACGCGAAAACATACGCCGTGGTGATGGCGGAGGGCGCGGCGGTCTGTGCCGTGAGCGCCGCCGAAAGTTCAACCTATGATGCCGTAAGGGGCGCTGTCTGGAAGATGCGGGATAAGCGTTCTATCGTGCCGGGCCCGGGCCCGCTGGTGATGGCCGCGGACGCCGCGCTGCCGCTTAAAACGCTTCAGGCCGCGCTGGCGGGCGGCGTGTGCGCGGTTATCCAGCCTGGCGGCTGGCAGGACGACGCCGAATGCATAGAATTTTGTGACGCTAAAAACACGGCTATGCTGTTCGCCGGCATACGCCATTTCCGGCATTAACGGGCGGGTTGTCGATACGCAGGTTTAAATCCCTGATAATTCTGTGGTTTTACAAGCCTGTCTAATAATAGTAAAGTGTGTTTATCCGGCTCCATAATTTCAGTGGCGTAATGTGCAGGTAGACGCGTATATAAGTTGGAAACACAGACTGAAATGCCTTATCCCACAGCCCTGTCACGAAAAGTCCGTACTGACTTAATAAAATTTACGGATATTTTGCGCGCGAACGGATATAACTGGGACGTTATGGGCCTTAACCCGCTGTTTACTCCCGACAAAAAACTATCTCTTTTGCAGATCAAAGAACATTGGCGGCGTTTTTTAACCGCGCGACACCCGGGTGGTCCGGCAAAAAACCATATCTATTTTCAGCTATATATACCTTTTTGCCGCTCAAAATGTTCATACTGCCACTATCGCTCAATAATGCCGATACCGGCAAAAGGGGAAATAGACGCTTATATCGAACATCTTTTATGGGCTTTCAAGTTTTTTTCCCCGGTTTTCAAGGGCAAATCTTTCTCACGTTTATACATAGGCGGAGGCACGGCCAACCTCCTATCCAGCTTGCAGCTGGAAAAGCTTTTAGGCGGTTTGTTTAAAAATTTTTCCTTTTCCGCCAACGGAAGAAAAACATTTCAGCACAACCCCAATACGGCAAGCTTTTCCAATTTCAGAGTTTTGAGGAAATTCGGGTTCAATAGTCTTAGTTTCGGGGTGCAATCTATACATCCCTCCGTTCTTAGGCTGAATAACCGTTATTATCAGGATGGCGGGAGTGCTTTACAGGCTATAGCGCGCGCGAAAGAGGCCGGGTTTGATGATATCAACGTGGATTTGATAGCCGGACTTGCCGGGGACGACATTGACGGGTTTAAAAAAAGTTTCTCCAGGTTGATCAAGCTTCTTCCGTATAACATCACCGTTCACGGGTTGATTCCCGATGTTGACTACCTGGCAGAAAAGCTTAAAATGGACTCACGCCGTTATTTCACGAGACATTATCCGGGTTTGATAAAAAAGCTGCTTCCATTTATGCTGGATTTAAGCGCAAGATCGGGTTACCTCCCGGATTCATCGGACCCGTTCAGGTGGCAGTGGGATTTCAGGAGCAACAAACAGCTCAGCATCGGCCCCGGCCCGGAGTGCGAAGTAGACGATGAATATTTCGATTGCGTTTTCGGGCTGGGCCTTTTCTCAAAATCTTACATTCCGAAAGTCATGGAATACAGGCAGGTAAGCCTGCCGGCTAACAATGACCCGTCCGGGAAGGTCTATGCTGCACGTCGATACGCCGCGAAAGAGGCGATGGTCAGGTTCGTAGTCGGCAAATTTGCCAGGGAAAATAAAATTTCCATGCAGGAATTTACGCGGATATTCGGGATGAAGCTAGAAGAAGCTTTCCCTTATGCCCTACGGGCACTGGAGTTTCTGGAAGCGGTGAGCAGGGAAAACGAGTTTTATGTCTTTAATTTCAACAAGCCGGAGCATAGATACCTTTACGCTTTGTTTTTTTCTTATGAACAGCAACAGCCCGGAAAGAAAACCGGGCATTCGTTCCTGAAGTAAAGAACGTGCCCGTAGCCCGTTTTAAATTATTCCCAGTTCCCTGCCCACCTTGGTGAATTTTCCCACCGCGAATTCAAGGTCCTTGATGGTGTGGCCGGCCGTGACTATGGTGCGCAGGCGTTCCTTGCCTTTGGGCACCGTGGGGAAGCCCAGGCAAAGGGCGAAGACGCCCTCTTCAAAAAGCTGCTTTGAGAAAGCCGAGGCCTTGGCCGTGTCGCCAACCATTATAGGCGTAATGGGAGTCTGCGAAGCGCCTGTGTCGAAACCGGCTTTTTTCAGCTCCTCTTTGAAGAAAGCGGTATTGTCCCAGAGCCGCTTCAGGTGCTGCGGCTCGGTAAGCAGGATGTCCAGCACCGCAAGGCAGGTCGCCGCCACCGAGGGGGGCTGGGAGCTGGAGAAAAGGAATGGCCTGGCCACTGAACCCATATAGTCGCGCAGGCTCTGCGTAGTGGCCGCGTAGCCGCCCACGGCCGCAAAAGCCTTTGAGAGCGTGCCTATCTGTATTTCCACGTTTCCGTCCAGCCCGAAATGGCTCACCGTCCCGCGGCCCTCCTTGCCTATAACGCCGCTGGCATGGGCGTCATCCACCATTACGAACGCGCCGTGTTTATGGGACACGGCCACTATTTCGTCGAGGTTGGCTATGTCGCCGTCCATGGAAAATACGCCGTCGGTAACTACCATCTTGCGGCGCGCCTTGCGCGCCTCCGGGGCTTCAAGTATCTCGGTGAGGTGTTTGATGTCCTTGTGGCGGTATATTTTGCGGGGGGCTTTCGCCAGGCGCGCGCCGTCTATTATGGAGGCGTGGTTGAGTTCGTCCGAGATCAGCAGGTCGGACTCGCTGGACATGAGGGATTGGCAAACCGCCACGTTCGAGGTGAACCCCGACTGGAAGAGTATTGCGGCTTCCGAATGTTTAAAGGCGGCGAATTTCTCCTCGAGCTCCTTGTGGATGGACATGGTGCCGATGATGGTGCGTACGGCGGCCGTGCCTGCCCCGTATTTCTCTATGGCCGCTATGGCGGCTTTTTTTACGCCGGGGTTATTGGCCAGTGCCAGGTAATTATTGGAGGTGAGGTTTATCACCTTTTTCCCGTCTATCACTGAAACGGGCTCCTGCGCCGATTGCAGTACGCGCGGCTGGATGAAACGGTTGTCTGTTTTCAGCGCCGCCACTTCTTCTTCCGCGAATTTAAGCGTTTCAAAGGTCATGTGTGCGTCCTTTTGTCCGTCGGTGCTACGGCACCAGTATTATTTTCCCGCATTTCTGCTCTTTCGAGGTTATCAGATCAAAGGCCTTCCTGAAATCCTTTAAAGCGAAGGTGTGCGTGACCGCAGGCCTTGGATTGACCGCGCCCGATTTGAGCAGGCTTTCCATTTTGTACCAGCTACGGAAGATCTCACGCCCGGACACGCCTTCAAGCCGGATGCCCCTGCGCACGATGTCGCCGGCATAGTCTATGTTCAGCTTGGTCAGGGGAAGGCCGAACGCTACAAAGCGGCCGCCGGGACGTAAGGCTTTAAGTCCAAGCTGGACCGCCGCCGCCCCGCCGCTCATTTCCACTACGGTGTCGGCGCCGTCCGCGCCGCAAAGCCCGGCTATTTTCGCAAGGCAGTCTTTGGCGCCGGGGTCTATGGCCGCGCCGGCTCCCATTTTAAGGGCAAGACGCCGGCGGTAGGGGGAAGGGTCCAGGGCGATGATCTTCCGGGCCCCGCCGGCTTTGGCTATGCCGGCCGCGAATAACCCCTGCGGGGCGCAGCCGGAAATAAGGATATTCCTGCCCACAATGTCTTCCGCCAGGACGGCGTGAACGGAACTGCCGAACGCGCCCATCAGAGAGCCGATGTCTTTGAGCGTTTCATCGGTGTGCTTCCAGGCGCAGCGGGCCGGTATCGCCGCGTATTCCGCCAGCCCGCCGGGGGTGTCGCGGCCGATAACGCGCAGGTATTGGCAGATGTGGCGCTGGTCGTTGCGGCACTGGCAGCATACGCCGCAGAAAATATGGGATTCCACGGAAACAAAATCCCCTTTCTCGAACCCCCGGGCCAGTGAGCCGGTTTCCACTACTTCGCCGCAAAATTCCTGGCCGAAGATGAACGGCAGGCGTTGCGGAGGAAAAGAAGCGCTCGTCCAGTTATAAACGGCCAGATCCCCCGCGCTCAGTGACGCGGAGGTTACCCGTATAAGCAGTTCGTCCTTGTTTATGACCGGTACTTCTACGTCCCGGTAAGCCGCGCCGGGGGCGCGTGAGGTTTTTACTATCGCTTTCATAAAGGTGGCTCCTTGCCGCGGAAAAACAGTCCTTTGCGGCTGCAGACTATGATATAAAAAATATGTGCCAGCGGAGAACCATGTTTAATTGCGGGGAAAATTTAGTAAATTATATGCATGCCGCAACTGTCGCAGGAGCTGCCTGCCGAAGACCGCCTTGTGCTGCTGCCCAAAAATCCCGGCGCATTTTTTGTGCTGTGGCGTTTCTGCGCCTCGCGGGTCGCGGCTTTCAGGGCCGCCGCTTTGGCCGGTGAGATAGAGCTGCGCCTGTTTTCCGTGGACGACAAAGCGCAGGTGTCCTGCCTTAAGGCGGCGTGGGGGGCCGGGAAGGCCTACCTTACAGTGCCGGCCCAGGGCGGGATGTATGCCGTCGCCCTTTACGCCCTGCGCGGAGGGGAATGGGAAAAACTCCTGGAATCCAATGCCGCCGCTGCCCCGTCCGCGGCGGGGATGGCCGAAGAACGCGCCTATGCCAGCCTGGAATTCCATAAACGGGGGCTTGTATGAGCTCGCGCGGCTCCATGATGTTCGTTCTTCACGCCCACCTGCCGTACGTGAATCATCCCGCCGACTCCAGCTTCCTTGAAGAGAACTGGTTCTTCGAGGCGGTGGCTGAAACGTATGTCCCTATAATTTCCTCATTGGAACGCCTGGCGGCAGAAGGTATACGCCCCGGGATCGCGGTTTCCATCTCACCGACGCTGGGAGCCATGCTGGAAAACGAGGAGCTCGAGAAAAAAATGGCTTTTTACCTCGAGTCCCGCCTTGAGCTTATTGAGAAAGAGCTGGTCCGGGCAAAAGATAATCCGGCGCTGTTCAAGACGGTGAAACTTTACCAGAAACTGTACGAAGACGCCGCCGCGCTGATGCATAAGTACAGCGGGGACCTTATAACCCCGCTCAAGGCGCTGCAGCACGCCGGGCAGATAGAGATAATAACCACTTCGGCCACCCACGCTGTCCTGCCGCTGATGACCAGGCCGGAGGCGGTCAGGGCGCAGCTGGCGGTAGCGGCCGAGGATTATCTCGACAGGTTTAACCGCAAGCCTTCCGGTTTCTGGCTGCCGGAATGCGCGTACGAGCCTCGCCTTAATTCTTACCTGAAACTTTCCGGTTTTTCCTATATTTTTACCGAATCCCACGCGGTGGAATTCGCCGGGGCAGCGGCTCCCGGCGGCGTGTATGCCCCCTATCGTACCACCAACGGGCTGGGGCTTTTCGCCAGGGACGCCGCAAGTTCCCGCGAAGTATGGAGTTCCAAGTTCGGCTATCCCGGGGATCCCGCCTACAGGGAATTTTACAGGGACTTTGGTTACGATGGCGAGCTGGAGTATATCAAGCCTTACCTCGGCTCCGACGGCGCCAGGCGCCCGCTGGGGCTTAAATACCACCGCATAACCGGCTCCGGCGCGGACCTGGCGGCCAAGCAGTATTACGATCCGGAACTTGCCATGGCCCGTGTCGAGGCCCACGCTTCGGATTTCCTCGCCCGCCGCATGGCCCAGACCGACGAGTATTACGCGGCGCGCGGTACCCGTCCCCTGATCGTAAGCTGTTACGACGCGGAACTTTTCGGGCACTGGTGGTTTGAAGGGCCGGCTTTTCTGGAGACGGTGATACGCAAAATAAGAGTTGAGCGCCTGCCGCTGCAGTTCGTTACCCCGTCGGAATATCTTAACTCCTGCCAGGAGCCGCGGGAAATAACCCCGGGCGTGTCTTCCTGGGGGGAAAACGGGTATTTTGACCCGTGGGTGAACGAGACCAACGATTTTATCTATGACGCGGTTTACGCCGCCACGGACAAGATGATAGAGACGGCCAACCGGTTCAGGAACCAGGACCTGCCCAGCCTGAACCTGCGGGCCCTAAACCAGGCGGCGCGTGAGACTTTGCTGTCGCAATCTTCGGACTGGGCGTTCCTCCTGTATATAGGTTCCCACTCCCAGTACGCGAAAGGCCGCCTTGAAGACCACGCCGCGGCCGCCATAAAGCTGCTGGGTGAAGTTATAGAAAAAAAAGTGGATGAAGCCGCCCTCAACGAGCTTGAGCAGCGCAATAACCTTTTCCCGCGCCTGGATTTCCGCGTCTTTGCGTCCGTTTCTAAATTCTAAAAATATTTTCGGCAGGGTGGGGAGTACTCACACGGGGAGGCCGGGGTATGTCCCTTTGAGCACCCGTTGCGGAAGGGAGGCTCCAGCCGCGGCGGCTGGAGGGAAACCACGCAAGGGTTTCCTTTTCCGGGTGCGCAAAGGGACATACCCCGGCCTCCCCTCAGGGAGAGGCATCCGGGGTGAAAAAATATACGCTTCTGCGGGGATTCCTGGCTACTTGCCCTTTACCGCTTTCCAGATTTTTTTAAAGTCCTCGGGCATGGGGGATTGCAGCTCCGTCTTTTTCCCTGTGAGGGGGTGGCTGAAGACCAGGCGGAAGGAATGCAGCAGCATGCGCTGCGCCGGGCGGCCGTTATAAACCCTGTCGCCTATTATCGGGTGGCCGATATGTTCCATGTGTATGCGTATCTGGTTGGTGCGGCCGGTCCTGGGATAAATTTCCAGCAGGGCGCAGTCAGTTCCTTTTTCCTTTGTTTTGTACGCGGTGATCGCGTCCCGGCCGAATTCCCAGACTTTGATCTTCTTGAAACCGGTGGCGCGCCCTATTGGGGCGTCTATCAGGCCGGAGCGTTTCGCCGGTATCCCGCCAACGGCCCCCAGGTAGGTCTTCTCCATCAGGCGGTCCCTGAAACCGTCGGTAAGGGAAGCCTGCGCCTCCGGGGTTTTGGCTATAAGCATAAGCCCGCTGGTGTCCCGGTCCAGGCGGTGCACCAGGCCCAGCCGTGTAATGCCGGCCTTAACCACGGCGGGCCTTTTGGTAAAGAGCAGGGAAATCAGGGTCGGCTCCCCTATAAGGGAGGCGGCCGGATTTATTTCCCAATTAGGAGAATTGGGATGCACGGACAATCCCGCGGGTTTTTGTATGGCCAGCAGGGCTTTGTCTTCGAAGATAACCAGGTCTTCAAAACCGTCCTGGCGGCGGCCAGTTTCCGGAGAGGCGGTCTCTATGCGGTCGCCGGGGTTCAACTGGTAGGAGGGTTTTTTGTTTTTGCCGTTAACCTTTACCAGCCCCTCCAGTATCAGCGAGCGGCAGAACGGCCTGGAGAAATTCTCGCCCGTTTCGGTAAGGAAAACGTCCAGCCTGCAGGGAGGGCCGGAGTAGGTGAGCTCATTTTTTTTCATAACTGCCTTTTAACCTTACCAGGTAGATTGCCGCGGCGGCCGCTACGGCCGCGGAGATTAACTGTCCCGGGGAGAGTCCGGATATTGAAGAGCCCCGGTCATCCCCGCGCAGGAATTCCAGCGAGCCCCGCAGTACCGAATAAAGCGCCGCGTACACGCCGATTACGGTCCCGGGCGGAAGGCCGCCTTTAAGCGCCCGGTTCAATGTCTTATTAAGGATAACAAAAATAAGGAGGTTGCCGGCGGTTTCATATAGTTGCACGGGGTGAAGCGGCGTTCCCAGCAGGGCAGGGGCGACTTCCGAGGCCGGGTCAGTGAAAACCACCCCGTACCAGCCGCCGGCGGGGCGGCCGTGGCAGCAGCCGGCCAGAAAGCAGCCTATCCGTCCGAAAGCGTGTCCAAGGGCCAGCGCCGGCGCGAACAGGTCGGTTGCGCGCGGCAGGGGAATGCGGTGTTTGCGGGCTATGAACAGGAACCCGGCCGTTCCCCCGGCCAGCCCCCCGTAAAACACAAAACCATACTGGAAAGTACGCAACAGGTAACTCAGCCGTTGGGCCGTGTCCTGGCCCAGGTCCTCCCAATAAGTGGCGGCGTAGAAGATCTTGGCGCCCAGCATGCCGCCCAGGACGGAGTAGAAGATAAGGTCGGATAGTATCTCTTTCTTTAGGCCGGCCTTGCCGGCGTTCCGGAAAATATAAAAAATAGAGGCCAGGTAGCCGGCAGCCACCATCAGCCCGTAGGCCGGTAATTTAAAGAAGCCGATCTGGAAAATAAAAGGGTGCATTTTTCAAGAGGGAGCGTGTGTCAGCGGCAGGCCGGCCTGGCGCCCGGTTTTTTTCAGGAAAGTCGCCGCGCGTGCAAAGCTGCTGAGCGGGGTGGCCGTTATGCCGCGGGCCCGGCAGAGCTTCAGCAGGCGGCCGGCGGCAAACACCTTGTCCGCCAGCGAGGCCGCCTTAAGGTCGCTGGGACCGTCACCGAAAAAAACCACTTTGCGCCCGGCCCGCCGCAGCCGCAGCACCCGCGCCGCCTTGAAAGTGCCGAGGTCGGTCCCTTTGAGGAAGGGGTAGGTTATCCTGATCCCGCCGGCGGTTACGCGGGTTTTTCCGAAGAAGGCCTTTATCGCTATTCCATGCTTGCGGAA
>MGVB01000080.1 GCA_001800275.1 Elusimicrobia bacterium RIFOXYA12_FULL_57_11 | reverse complement strand
CTGTGAATTAATCATGGTCGCCATATCGGTGGCGTGGAGGGAACAGTAAGGCAGGAACACGTTCATGTCCAGGTACATCAGGCGGTTAAGGGTAGTTACTCCTTTCAGGTCCGGCAGGTGCTGTTTAAAAACTTCGAAAGGATCGCCCTCAGCCCCGGGCAGCAGTTCGGCTATTTCCCCGGAAGAGAAGATCTCCTTGTATTTCATGTGCGCCATTTCTGGGGCGAAGCCGGCGCCCCTGGTGAAGGCCTTTATCTTGAAATCCAGGCTCAGACGCTCGTAAGAGGGGGGCAGCGAGTCCGCGGCCGCTTTCAGGGCGGTTTTAACAGGGCCGGGCAGGTGCCTGTAAAAGCGGCCGAATTTGGCGGCCGTAAGCGTAGGGTAACCGGCGAAAAGTTCGTCGCCACCCGCCCCGGTCAGGGCTACGGTGATGTCCCCGCGGGACTGCTGTGAAAGATAATACATCGCTACGTGGGTCCAGTCTCCGTGGGGTTCCGCCAGGTGGCCTATAATTTTAGGGAGGAATTCCTTGATGTGCGCGGGTTTCATTACACAATCGTGGTGATCGGTGCCGTATTTCCCCGCTACCAGCTTCGCTCCTGCCATTTCGTCGAAAGAACTGCCGCTCTCGTACCCGACGGTATAGGTCTTGGGCGTAACTCCGAGCTTTGCCATCATTGCAACTATGGCCGTTGAGTCCAGCCCGCTGGACAGGAACACGCCCAGCGGCACCTCGCTCATCATCTGGCGTCTTACTGAATTAAGGAGCGCGGTTTCCAGGCGTTCGGCTGCCTCGGCCTCGTTCATTTTTTCCGGGGCGAACTCGTAGCGCCAGTACCGCTTCAGCTCAAAGCCGCCGTCCTTGGCCAGCAGATAATGACCCTGGGGGAGGCGTTTGACCTGCTTGAAAATCGTGCGAGGGGCGGAAATGTAGTAGAAGGACAGGTATTCGGTCAGGGCGGCCCTGTCCATCTCCCTGGAAAGCGGGAGGGCGGCCAGAATGGCCCGTATTTCCGAAGCCACCGCCAGCGCGCCGTTCTGCTCCGCGTAAAAAAGTGGTTTAACTCCCAGTGGATCGCGTGCGGCCAGTAATATTTCTTTTTTCGCGTCCCAAAGGACGAAGCCGAACATGCCGTTGAGCATGCCCGGCATCCGCTCTCCATGCTCTTCGTACAGATGCACCAGAACTTCCGTGTCGGAGTTGGTTTTGAAGCGGTGCCTGGGTTCAAGTTCTTTCCTGAGCTCGCGGTAATTGTAGATCTCCCCGTTAAGGACCACGGCTATCTCGCCGGTCTCGTTGAGCATCGGCTGGCGGCCGCCCGCTACATCTATAATGGAAAGACGGCGCATGGCGAGGCCGCAGTAACGGTCGATGAAGATGCCTTCATCGTCGGGGCCGCGGTGGAACATTTCGAAAAGCGGCTTCTTCAGCTCCGCTTCCCGTACGGGAGTCCTGCCCCTGTAGTTTATCCGTCCTATTATTCCGCACATGCCGTTGTCCGCCGCCTTGGCCGGGCCGCTCCGGCGTCTTGTGAAATTGCGCCCGGCGCCTAGTTCCGGAATTTTAATTTATCTATCCTGAAACATTTTAACTTATGCATAAACGGGTCGGCGCTGATTTCCCGCATTAACGTTTCGGGGAATGTCTCATCGTAAAGGAACAGAATGTCCTTGCGCGTATCCGTGTCCATAGTGAATTCCGGCTGGTTGTCCGCCAGGATCTCGTTGAGAAACACGTAGCCTTTCCTGCCGGCCAGGTTTATGAGGTATTCACGTGAATCTATGACCAGATACTCTATTCCCCTTTCTTTAGAATAAGATCTCAGTTCTTTCGTGTTCTTTACCCTGTCCAGGTTCGCCCAAACCTTGTGCCCTGTGTAAAATTGCCAGATCGGCCAGTAAAAAAGGGCCGCAACTTCTGTTATGCCTTTTTCCCTGAGCGACAGGGCTGCGTCTCGGTAAAAAGAACGAGTGTTGACTATGGACATCAGGCCGCCTGCGTTTACCGCAAATAGCAGCGCCAGAAAGCCGGAAAGGAATAGATTCTTGTTCTTTTCTCCGGTCCGCCACGCGGAGAGAAAGTCAGTCAGCATCCTGGCGGCAAGCACCAGCAGGATAGGATAAAAGATTATAAGAATGCGCGGCGCTTTAACCTGCCCCGGGTTTATTATCCAGAAAGCGAGGATGGCATAGCTCTGAAAAAAAAGAGCCGCTTCAGCCGGTGACCGGCCCTTGACCACCCTGAGGAGGGAATGCGCCCCGGCCGCCGCCAGCAGTATCAGCCATAGCATGCCTTCGAACCCCAGGATCGCTCTGGGGTAGAAAAAATAATCATTAGTCAGGAAGTCTGATAACTGGGTTTTTTGGGGAGCATTGGAACTTACATAGAGGAATTGCTCGAAATAAGTCCGGTAGTTCATGCTTCCGAGATTTCCGGCCAGGATGAGTTTTATCGCCTGGGACAGTAGCTCGTAGGCCAGTACGGGGGCGGCCAGGGCGGCCAGGAAGATCAGGACGGTCTTCGCCTTCCTCGCGTGAACGTTGAACAGGATGAGCAGTGTTTCCGTAGCCAGTAATGTGAATACGCTGAGCAGAACTCCGTAATGGCAGGTGACCGCAAAGCCTAGCGTCAGGCCGGCTAGCAGCGTTTTCCGGGCGCCGGCGCCCGCTTTTAAAGTGTCCAGGTAAAAATAAAGCCCCAGCAGCAGGAAGAACCCCGCCGTGGTTTGCGCAAACCCGGCTCTGGCGTACATGACGGATATTGCCGATATAGCGGCCAGGAACGCTGCTGTGAGCGCTGTGCGGGTATCCCACTGTTTTTTCGCGATCAAAAAGCAGAGGAATATGGACAGCGTCGAGAAGAACGCGGACGGGATAAAAACGCTGTAGTCCTTCAGGTCGAAAATAAAGGCGGATACCGTTACGATCGCGTTGAAGCTCGGTCTGGCGGTGCCAGGCGGGAAAATACAGCCTTTTTCCATCAAACTGTTTTTTATCGCTGCAAGGTCAATTCCGGTCTTAATCCCCGCCTTTATTTCCTTTATTCCTTCCGTGAAGGCTTTTGTTTCCAGCAGGAAGTACGCCTCGTCATAGTAGAAAATGCCTTTCTCCGTTAGGTTATGGGTCCTGAAAAAAAAGCCCAGCAGGAGTATCCCCGTTAACAGAAGGAGTAAGTTGAATTTATTGTTCATTTTTGTGCGCGCGGCATGGTCGCCGGTTTTTCGGCTACTACAAGGAGGACTTCCCCTCTCTTGGAAAAATACAGGAGGACGTTCACAAGGAAACATACGGGGGCAAGCAGCAGGAACAGCGGAATGTGCCAGACCAGCGCGGGGGTGAACCTGGTTTCCTGCAGGAATCTGAAGAATAAATGATCGGACCCGGTGATCCTGCTGACTATGCTCTGGGTGGACAGGAATGTTGAGTATTCCATGGAGAATGTGTGCGTGGTCTTTACCGCCAGACCATATTTGTTGAATAGCCGCGTAAACTGGCCGGGGGAGAAATAGGTCACGTGGTATTCCGGGTCAAGGCCCAGCCAGTGCTCACCGGTGAATTTTCTGGTCCAGGAATCGAAATTCGGGACTTCTATCACGAGTTTTCCGCCTGCGGTCAGCATGGAGCACATCCGGCGCAGGTATTCTTCCGGTTCCGTGAGGTGTTCCAGCACGTGCCACATCGTTATTATGTCGAACGCGCCGTTCTCGAAGGAAAGCTCCAGGAGATCCCGGTCAAATATCTCCAGGCCGAGTTTATTCCTTGCGAACTGGACCGCGTTCCTGGATATCTGGATGCCGGCGGCCCGTTCAAATTTGAAATATTTTTTCAGGAAATAAAGCATGAAACCCCGCCCGCAGCCGATATCCAGTATTTTTTTAGCCGACGGGTGGATGGTAAGTATCTTGACGGCCCGGAAGAGCCTGAAAAGCCGTATGACGGCTTCTATTCCGAAATTGAACCGCGCTGAAGTTTCATTCTTATAGTACTTTTCGTAAAGTTCGTGCGGGTCGGTTTTCTGGCGGTAATTCTGGTTGAAGACGAGGCCGCATTTGCCGCATGCGTATATGGTGTTTGTGGCGAAGCGGTTCAGTTCGCGCGCGTTGCGGTGTTCGCAGTTCATATTACCACTTGGTCTTGAAAAAGTACTGGATGTCGTAAAGGAGGTCGCCTTTGCGCAGGCTGCGCAGGAACCGGCTGAGGAAGAAAGACGGCCTCAGATAAAATTCACGGAAAGCTTTTTTGTAGTAGCGGGTTATTACCGGCCAGGCGAGGTTCGGGTGTTCGAAAAGGGGTTCGTCCGTCTGGTGGCAGATGTAGCGGGCCCAATTCTCGGTCTTTATCCTGCCTTGGGCTTTCAGTTCCTGGTAATAAGGGGTTCCCGGGTAGGGGATGCAGATGTCGAATTTTGCCATGTCCAGGGGCAGTGTTTTCGCGAAGGCTATCGTCTTCTGCATCGAAAGCTCGGTCTCGCCTGAAAGTCCGAGGATAAAGAACCCGAACGTGTCGAGGTCGGCGGTCTTGGCCATCCTTATTGCCCGCCCGGTCTGTTCCAGCGTTATGCGTTTGTTGATCCTTTTAAGCACCTCCTCGTCGCCGGTCTCGATGCCGAAGGCCACCTGCCACAGGCCCGCCTTCTTGGCCAGCGTCAGGAATTCCATGTCTACGGTGTCTACGCGGATGCCGTTGAACAGCGACCAGGGGAATTTAAGGCCCTGGCTCAGGATCTCGGCGCAGATCTCCTTGGCCCGCGCGATATCCTGGGTGAAACTGTCGTCTATTATATGGATCTCCCGGAAGCCGATCCGGAGCATATGCGCCATTTCTGCCACTACCCGGGAAGGGGATTTTACCCTGAACGAACTGCCGAATATTTTCTTATTGCAGTAATTGCACTGGAAGGCGCAGCCGCGGCTAGTCTCTATAAGCCCCACGGGGTTCTTCCGTGAGGATAATCTGGAATTTTTATACCTGTCCAGCCTGAAAAGTTCCCATGCGGGGAAAGGCAGGCCGTTTATGTCGCTGATCCTGTCCCTCGGGGCGGTGCGCACCGCCGCGCCCGCGGCGTCCTTGTAGATTATGCCTGGTACGCCGGACGCATCGCGTGAGAGCAGTTCCGGGATAACCGTGTCGCCTTCGCCGAGAACTACAACATCGAAACATTTTTCCGCGCTTACCTCTTCAGGCATGGTGGTTGCGTGGACCCCTCCCAGTACCGTCCTGATTCCGGGATATTTTTCTTTTACCGCCGTCATCAGCTCGCGCGTCGCGTAATAATTCGGCGTGTTTGCGGAGGAGGCTACCATATCCGGTTTGAAGGCTTCCAGTTCCAGCAGGAGGGCGGCCACGGGATCGGCGCAGAGGTCCAGGTCGGCTATTTTTACGGAATGGTCCTTTACCAGGTTCCCGGCCAGAGCGGCCAGCGTAAGGTTGGGGTAGCTGGGCGCCCCTACCCTGACATTGGTTTCAAGGTACACGCTGCGCCGGGATGGCGGATTAAAAAAGAGTATCTTGGCCATAAGTAACGACCGCAACACCTGGCGAGGCAGGTCCCGCGCAAGCCGGAGGCGGTCTTTTTCCGCGGGGACCTTCTGGCGGCTTTATACGGCCTTTTTTACCGCGTCAGTCACTGTCTTTATCTGCAGGTCGGTAAGTTCCGGGTACATAGGCAGCGAGAAGACGGTGTCCTGTACCAGTTCGCATACCGGCAGGTCGCCCTTCTTTCCGCCCAGGTGGGCGTAAGCTTTCTGCAGGTGCAGGGAGATCGGGTAATAGATCTGGTTGGCTATCTGCTGTTCGGTCAGGTGCTTCTGGGCGTTGTCGCGCTTTATTTTCGAGTCGAAGCGGAGGGTATAGTAGTTGAAGGAATGCCGCGCGTTGGCCGGCACCACCGGGGTTACGCAGACGCCCTTCAGGGCCTCGGCGTATTTGGCTGCCACGGCGTTGCGCATTTCGGTCCACTTTTCCACGTGCTTCAGGCGTACCGACAGCACGGCCGCCTGTACGGTGTCCAGGCGGGAGTTGAAACCTTCTATCTCGTGCATGTAGCGCACTTTGCTGCCGTGGTTACGCAGGGCTTTCAGTTCCTCGTAGATCTTGTCGTCGTTGGTGGTAACGGCCCCGCCATCCCCGAAGGCGCCGAGGTTCTTGGCCGGGAAGAAGCTGTAGGTGCCGCAGTCGCCTATGGACCCCAGGTATTTCCAGTCCCCGCTTCCCAGCTTGTATTTGCCGGTAAAGGCCTGGGCGGTGTCTTCTATTATCCTGAGGCCGTGGTTTTTTGCCAGCGCGGTAAAGGCGTCCATGTCGCACGGCATGCCGTAAAGGTGGACCGGTATGATGGCTTTGGTCTTTTTCGTGATCTTGCCCTCAACGGATTTCGGGTCCAGGTTGAAGGTTACCGGGTCTATGTCCGCGAACACCGGGATGGCGCCGCACTGGCTGATGGTTTCGGTGGTGGCAATAAAGGTGAAGGGGGAGGTTATGACTTCGTCTCCGGGTTTAACGCCGCAGGCTATTATGGAGAGCCGCAGCGCGTCGGTGCCGTTGGCCACGCCTACCGCGTATTTCGTGCCGTTGTGAAGCGCGAACTCTTTTTCAAATTTGGAAACTTCTTCTCCGAGTATGAAATTGGCTTTATTGAAAACGTTCTTGACCGCCGTTTCAATCTCGTCTTTTACGGGGGGATAGCCGGCCAGCATATCAACCATGGGTACTTTCATAAGTGCAGTCTCCTTGAACGCTTGTTGCTTATAAAATATTGTATAAAAATACACCACGGACCGACAAACCGTGCCAGCGGGCTTTTTCCGGCCCTGCTGTGCCGGGCCCGGTCATTTGATATAATTGGACTTAATGGAACAGGTGCGCAGAATTCTTGAATATATAGACGGGCTCTCGGCACGTGAACTTGTGCAGAAGACCGTATATATCATGGCGGCCGCCGCCGCGGTAATTGTCGTGACCGCGGCGTTGATGATGCGCAGTATCCTGTCCGATATTCCCTCCGTAGACAAGCTGGACGAGTATACCCCTTCGCTTACTACGTATGTGTACGATGTTAATAACAAGGTCATAGCCGAGTTTGCGGTTGAAAACCGGGCCATCCTGCCGCTGAACAGGATCCCCGTGGATATGCAGAACGCCGTTATCGCGATGGAGGACCAGAACTTTTTCCGGCATTGGGGTATCTCGCCCCGGGGGATAATACGGTCGCTGCTTGGCAATATTCTCAGCCACAGGCGCGCCGCGGGCGGTTCTACCATTACACAGCAACTTTCCCGCAATATCTTTCTGAAGCGTGAAAAGACCATCTCCCGCAAGATCAGGGAGATAGTGCTTGCCCTGCAAATAGAGCGGAATTTCTCAAAACAGGAGATTCTGACCCTGTACCTGAACCAAATTTATTTCGGCAACGGGATTTACGGAGTGCAATCCGCCTCCAAACTTTACTTCGGCAAGGACGTTTCAGAGATGACGCTGGGGGAGTGCGCTCTCCTTACCGGGCTTATCCCTTCTCCGGAGCGTTACTCGCCTTTCAACAGCCAGGAAAAAGCGATACAGCGCCGCAGGCTGGTACTGCAGCGTATGCTTGCCGAAAATTATATAACGGCCCAGGAAGCCGAGGCCGGGGAAAAAGAATCCGTTCCCGTAGAAAAATCCACGCTTTTCGCGAGCCACGCCGCCTATTTTGTGGAATATGTTCGCCAGCAACTGGAGCCCAAATACGGTTTTGCCCAGCTTTGGAAAGGCGGCATGAAGATCTATACCACGCTGGACCTTGCCATGCAGATCCCGGCGGAAGATATCATGGAGAAATACCTGGCAAAGTATGACCAGGACTCATCTAAAATGCAGAAGCCGGAGGAGGAAAAGGCGCAGGAGAAAAAAGACGGCGATGCCGTGGCGCCTTCGTCCCCCACGCTGCAGGGCGCTTTTGTTCTCCTGGATACCAGGACAGGGGCTATAAAGGCAATGATCGGCGGGCGCAATTACCGCGACAGCAAGTTCAACCGGGTCACCCAGGCGGCGCGCCAGGCCGGGTCTACTTTCAAGCCCATGGTCTGGATGTCCGCGCTTATGAACGGGTATACCCCGGCCAGCATCATCGAGGATACCCCGATGGCCTACTATTACGACGGCAAAGACTGGCGCCTCCTGGAAGGCGCCACCGACCAGTATGCCATAGACCTTGCCATACAGCCTTTTGTCGGGAATATGGACTTCAAGATCTGGGTGCCCAATAATTTCGATAACAAGTTCCGGGGGCGCGTAACCCTGCGCCAGGGTCTGGAGGCGTCACGCAACCTTTGTTCCATATATCTGGTGACCAGGGTTGGCCCGTCGTTGGTGGCCGACGTTGCCCATCGCGCCGGCATAAAACGCAACCTGGAGGCGGTGCCGTCCATCGGCCTCGGCACTTCGCTCGTGGGCCCGCTGGAATTAACCAGCGCTTTTTCCACTTTCGCCAATGGCGGTATCCACGTGGAGCCTTTCGGGGTACTTAAGGTAACGGATTTCCAGGGCAGGGTGCTCGAAGAGGCCGTGCCGGAGGAAACCGAGAGCTTTTCTCCCCAGCTTTCTTACGTGCTGGTCAACATGATGAAAGGCGTAGTGCAGCGCGGTACGGGCGTTTATGCTTCGCGCCTGAAACGGCCCATCGCCGGCAAGACCGGCACCAGCCAGGACGCCAAGGATATGTGGTTCATCGGCATGACCCCGGACCTGGCGGCGGCCGCCTGGATGGGTTACGACGACATGAGTTCGCTGCCGCTCAAGGACTGGACCAGCGGGCTGGTAGTGCCCTGGTGGACCGAAATAATGGAAGCTATCTTAAAGGACCAGCCGGTCCGTGATTTTCCGGTGCCTGAAGGCATCGTTTTTGTGACGGTGGATCAGGACACGGGCAAGCTTGCCCTGCCTTCCTGCAAAAAGAAAATGCTTGAAGCTTTTATCGCCGGCACCGAACCCAAGGAGTTTTGCGACGTGCAGCATTAAAACCGGCGGCTGACGGGCCGTTGGGTCCGCCTGTACTTCGCCGTATCGGCAAGAATGTTTTCGTTGACCTCTTCCCCCGCAGCCAGCAGTTTTTCCACGTAGCGCGCCGCTTCCCTGAAATTATTTTTCGAGCAGTAAAATAACGCAATATTCCGCAGCGCCTGAGCGTTGCCGGGGTCGGCCGTCAGCGCTTTTTCCCAGAAAAATGCGGCCCGAACGGCGTCGCCGCATGCCAACAGGCAGTTGCCCATGTTCATGTTCAGCGCAACATCGTCTGGCCGCGTTTCCAGCGCTGCGGAAAATTGGGCCAAAGCCTGCGGGCAGCGTCCCGCCTTAAGATAGACGGACCCAAGTTTTATCCGGAGCACCAGGCTTGAGGGGGACCCCTTTAGGGCGCCCTCCCAGAAGCTGACGCTGTCCTGGAAAACCGGAAGCCTGGAAAACGAGATGCCTGCGAACAGCGGCAGCAATAGCGCCGCCGCCGCAGTTTTCGCTGCAGCGGGGAAACGTGCATCTCCGGCCAGCAGGAAGAGGCCGGCGAGTGAAGTGTATATCCTGTGGTCGCCAAATTCAATGAAACCGGCGCTTAAATGGCGGTTCATGGTAGGGAGCAGGAAGGCCAGGAACCAGGCCGCGCCGAATACCGACTTTCTCCGGTCAGTGCTTGCGCAGCAGATAAAAGCCGTAAGCAGTACCGCGGCAATAATTCCTGGCGCCAGGCTCATGTTCTCCAGCACCGGCATTACCGTAAGGCCGTAGGGGAAAACGGCCCTCCCTATATAGGTCAGGGCGGCCTGGAAGCTGTGAAGAAACGAAAGCCCGGCGGCGGGGGCCGCTCCTGACAGCGCGCCCAGTGCGAACCACCTGCAGGCAAGCCAGGCGAAGGTGACGGCCGCCCACAGCCAGGCTGTGCGGCCGGGAGAGACCGGCC
>MGVB01000079.1 GCA_001800275.1 Elusimicrobia bacterium RIFOXYA12_FULL_57_11 | reverse complement strand
GAAACTTCTTTTTTGTAAAGTTTCAGAAAGTCGGGACGTTGTGTAATCTCTTCATCGGAAATAGAAATGTAAAAGCGCGGCCTGTCTCTGTTTAATTTAGCCAGCCAGTCGTAGGTGTTTTCCGATTTGACCATGAATTTGTGGCCCGCCATGCGAAACGGGGGGTACATGTAAGCCGGGGTGAGAAGATGGCTTGTGGCGATAGTGGTGCCTGTCGGCAGGTTGGAGTTCAGCCACTGGCTGGCTTGCTCTTGTACAGTGACCACGTTTAAAAGTATCAATTGGTAAAACGTCATGTGTAATATCATGAATATCGATCCGACTCCCATCGCGGCCGCTGAAATCACCGGGGAAAGGCGCCATAGCCACCTCAAGCCGTAAATGGCTAGGATAATAACCGCGGGCATAGACGGGACCACATAATGGACCAGGCGCAGGGAAACCAGCATCGGAGTTATCAGCAGAAGTGTCAGCAAACAATAGGCGACTACGCGTTCCTGCTTAAAAGCGTAGGCAAGGGCGCCCGCGGCGGTCGGGACCGCGAGGTAGATTCCGGCCTGGGTCGGCAATTCCGTTACCCACACTTTTATCCATGCAAGAGGTGAGAGGATATTTATTTTTATGCCGCCGGCCGGGGGGCCGACAGAAAGCAGCCCAGAGATTGTCTCCTGTGGCGAAAATATCCACAGCGGATTTGTCCCAAGAAAGCCGATAAGGTAGACCACTGCGCAGATGAAGACATTCTTCCATGCCCGCTTCCCGCCGTTATTATACAGCGCTGCAGCGCCAATAACGACGGCGAATATAGAGCTGGTGATAAGAAATGCGGCGTTTATTCCCGCTAGCAGGGCTGCCCAACGGTGTTTTCCCCTGATCAGGAAGTAGAACATGGAGGCGGTACAGAGCATCGATATGAGGTAAGGCTTCAATATATGCGTTTCCATCGCGGTAACGGGCGATGCCGCCAGAATAAATGCGGCGAAGACCCCCCACCATTCACCGAACAGTATTTGAACGGAAAAATATAAAACCAGAATAGCCAGGGAAAGTGATAGCGCAAATAAAATTCTTGGAGCGGCCCAGAGTCTGCCGGAATAATCAGGGTTCTTCAGGAACGGCGTTATGTTGCCCGGGTTCGGGTAAAACCCGGATAGTTGGCCAAGTTTTATGGCCGCCCCCATGGCGTAGATCGCGGGAGCTCCGTACAGGTAGAAATGGGGGTTGAATTTCAGTTCTTTTGGCCTGATGTTTTGTAAGGCTCTGGAGACCGGCGGCTCATCGGGCCAAAATGTCTGCAGAAGGAATGACCGGCAAAAATTAGGGCCTTGTTCGGCGGGGGACATCTCAAATCGTCCAGATTGCGAATAATATCCCCCGGAGCCTATCTGGGTATAAATTTTGTCGCGCAGCTCGGCTAGGAGGGGGATTGTTGCGAGATGTTCCTCTTTTGAGGCGAAGAGGAAATCAGTACGAGCTGAGCTCGGAAGGCCGACGCGTACGGTGAAGAGGTTGAGGCAGAAGGAGGCGGCGGCTAAAAATAAAGCAGCCGTCAGGGAGAGGCGGCCGCGGGAAACAGGGGCCGGTTGTGGCTCGTCGGAATGGTTGAAGTGCATAAAACAGCGTGATGTCTTTTGCGGTTAGCGTCAGCCCGGGCCAAGGCTTATTGGCGGATAGTGAGGCTCTGGCCTGGTGAACCGGCTTATTTCTTGTGTCGCGAAAATAAAAGATCCACCCCGGCTTTAAATGAATTTGTGAATTCAAGCCAGCTTCTCATGCGTAAAACCGCTTTCAACAGGTAACTGGGCCTGAAGTAATAGCTGATGTACGCTTTTTTTACGTAGTAGTAGGCTTCGTTATCCGTTATATTCGTCTGCACCATGGGCAGATCTCCCACGTTATCAGGGTTGAGCGTGTATTCAGCCCAATAGTCCTTGTCCACTGTCTTAAGATACATGTCGTAAAGTTCGGTGTTCGGTACCGCCGTTACCCGGCTGAAGCGCACATAATCAAGGTCTAAGGATTGAGAAAAACGGATGGTGTTTTCAACGTCTTGAATCGTTTCCGTGGGGGAGCCGATCATGAAAAAACCCAATGACTTCATGCCAAGCTTTTTCGTCCACTGAACAACTTCACGTATATGCTCGAGGTCGGAGCCTTTATGCAGGAGCTTCAGGATCTGCGGCGAACCTGACTCTATCCCGTACATTATGGTCGAGCACCCGGCTTCGGAAAGCAGTCGTAAAACTTCTTTATCAACGCAGTCGGCCCGGGTTCGAATGGTAAAACTGACGTCCAACTTTCTTTTTATGATATCTTCACATATCGCCATAACCCTGCCACGGTTGACCGTAAAGGAGGAGTCATGGATGTCTATATCCTTTACTCCGAACCTGTGGCGGGCAATTTCTATCTCGTCGACAAAACTTTTGGCGCTTCTTTGGCGAAAAACCTTGGTTTTTAGATCGCAAAAAGCGCAGCGGAACGGGCATCCCAGCGCGGAGATCATGGCGGTGAAATTTTTTCTATGGGACAGGATGTTGTGGTACAGTTCGTTCTTTAGAAGATGCAGGGCGGGGAATGGGAAGGAGTCTATATCCTGGGTCGGTTGCCGGTGCTCGGTAACAATAACTTTGCCGTCGGGGGTTCTGAAGGCGATCCCTTTTACTTCCACCAGCGGTAATTTATGCTCAAGAGCGTTGAGCAGTTCGGGGATGGTTACATCTCCCTCATCCAGCACCCCGTAGTCTATTTCTTGATGGGTAAGTGATTCACGGGGGTAAAGGGACAGATGCCATCCGCCGACTATAACCGGCCGGTTGATCCGCTTCCTCAAATCGCGCATGTATTTCAGATTCTGGTGAAATCCGTAGGTTGTCAGGGTGAAACCCAAAATATCAGGGGAAAAATCCTCAAGCCTCTTAGTTACCGCGTCAAGGGTCAGGCGTTCGGCGATAGTGTCAATGATAATTACCTGGTGCCCGGCTCTTTCACAGATAGCGGCTACATAGGCCAGGCTTAGAGGCGGAATAACACCCATGTGCTCGTTTTCTACTGGTAAGGTCGCCCAGTTCTTATCCAGATACAGCGAGGTGAAAATTAAAGCTATTTTCATTAAAACCCTGCAGGTGTAACCGCCGATTGCAATACTAACTAACTGCCTGAATTCGAATTACCCCTGGAGTCGGAAAGCGGCCGCTCAACCTGTCTTGCAGCATATAATAGCAAAAAGTCGGTATGGCTTTCTTTAAGTTCCTGGGCTATCGGTCATATGTGTTGTTGTAAGAGTGTCCGTATTCTGTACAGGCTGTTCCCGGGTAGCCGTTATTATCTTTCCCGCAGGCAGTCAGTCGTCTGGGGTTTCCGAAGCGGCTGCGGTGTTTCCGGCGGGAAGTGCCGGCGGCGTGGCGGCGGCACTTTCAGCGTAAGGCGCTGTCTGCTTTTCCAGGGTGGCCTGCCCGGCGCGCATAAGCCCGCTGTATACCTCGGTGGCGGAGCGCCAGAGCATCTGTTTCAGCAAGTTCTTTTCCCTGCCTCCCGGCGCAAAAAGCGGATAAAGCGGGGCCAGCAGCAGGTGGAAGGTGGTTTTGCTTCTGGCCATGGTCTCCACCTTCATGGTTCCTGTGGAAGTTTCAAAGTCCGCGCCGAGCAGGTAACTGACGTGCAGTGAAGAAGGGATCAGGAAAATAAAACCGGTCTCTACTAAGTAGGACTTGAAAAGTTCACCGTACGTCCAGCGGTTCATGCTGGTAAGCGTAAGGCGCAGGGTGCCGCGGCCCTTCTCCCTGTTATACAGGCCCGCGTCGGAAAATATCCTGCGCGCACGCTGCAGCAGCGCTTCCCGGTCTTTTGAGGTCACCGGGACGGATTTTATCTCCGGGGCTACGAATTCGCCTTTTTCTCCTACGGTCGTTTCTCCGGCAATGCCGTCCGTAGGAGAGCGGTAGGGATAATTATTCCAGGCAAGCTGTATTTCGGAGAACGGGACAAGTGTCTGGTCGCTAAACATAGCCTCGGCGGTTTTCCTTTCAATAAGCACATCGCCGGAATTAAAGGACGCGCAGCCGCAGGCACACAGCGCCGCCGCAACCGTCAAGAGTTTGTAAGGTTTCATTGTTAAATCCAATACCGCTGACTCCGCCGCTCTGGCCTGAATCCGGGGCCAACCCCTGACACCCGTCATATGACAAGCCGCGATTTTATTATATTATAATACATGGCGCGGGTTAAGATGGGAAATCTATGCCGGCAAGGATACTGGATAAAATAATAACCAACCAGGGACAGGGCGATATTATTGTGCGCCTTGCCCGGGTACAGGATATGCGCCGCATACAGATGCTGTACGCCGAGGTTTATGGCGGGAGTTACTCTATTGCTATCGTTACCGACCGGGAGCGCATGCGCAGCGCCATAGAGGATAACGACTATTACTGGCTTGTGGCGGAATGCAAAGGCCGGATAGTCGGCAGCCTGGTGTACGCGGTGGACCTGCAGTACCGTATTTCAAAAGCTTTCGGCGCAGTGGTAAGCCAGGAGTTCCGCAAACTAAACCTGGCTTACACCATGATGAAGCTGATCCTCGACGATATTACCAAGGCGAGGGACTTGGTGGACCTGGTTTACGCCACCACCCGTACCGCTAACTATGCCCCGCAAAAACTCACCGAAAGTCTTGGCTTTGTAAAGCTCGGCATTTTTCCGAACACCCATAAGGTGCATGACAACGAAACCCACTGCCTTACCGGGTATCTTACCGAGCAGGCCCTGCAGCGCCGCAGGCGGCGCCCGTGGCTGATCCCGGAGGCCGTGCCTTTTTATGAGATAGTGAGCAGGCAGATAAACCTTGAAAAGCCGGTAATAAAGAACGTACGCGGGGAGTACAGCGACCATAAACAGAAGATCCCGCTGCTGCATTTTGAAGCCATAACAGCGCCTAACTTCATCAGGAACCGGTATAAAAAAATAAAAAGCAACAGTTTCTTCGAACATATAGTGATGCCGTTCCATGACCCCAACCTTATCCTGATAACCCCGAATCAGGGCACGGAAGTGTACCTTACTTACAATCAGAAGGATAAATACAGTGTGGTGGTGGGCGGCGTTACCAATGAAAAAAGCTTTACCATCGTGCTGGAGAGCATCGCGCGCAAGGTAAGCGAATTGGATATGGCGTACATAGAGGTTATTATAGACGCTTATTCCCCGGCCATACAGCGCGACGCGCTGGATGCGCGCTATATTCCCAGCGCTTATTTCCCCTGCGCCAAGCGCGTGGGAAAAAAACGTTACGACTGTATAGCTTTTTCACGGACTTTCGATGTGCTGGATTTCCGCAACGTAAAGATAATTTCCCTTTACAAAAATTTCCTTCGTGAATACCTTAAGCTCTGGCGGGAGAACTACATAGAGCTGGCTTTTAAAAGCGAGCCCGGGCGCTGACGTAACTTATGGCAGACCTTTCCCTGGAAGACCGCCTTCCTCCGGTATATAAACCGCTGACAAGCCGGGCCGCCATTGACGCGTTGTTCGAGACCCCGGCTTTTAAATACTCTCCCGCCACCTCAAAAGTTTTTTGTGCCGCCATGCGTGCCGCGCTGGCTTTCCAGGGCGAGCGCTCCCCGGTGTTGAAAGCTCTTTATAAAGCTGAAGGATTTTCCCCGGCTTCGGTAAGGACCGAGCGGGATATCCAGAAAATCCCGTTCCTGTTTGTGGCAGCTCTCAAGGAGAGGGACCTTACCACGCTGCCCCGCTCTAAAATAGTGCTGGAGCTGACCTCCAGCGGCACTACAGGCCAGAAGAGCCGCATGCAGCTGGACAAGGGCTCGCTGATGCGGGTGCGCCGCATGGCCTGGCAGGTGTTCCAGGGGCTTGGCCTGACGGACCTTGAGCGCGCGCACGACTATATCTGCTTCACTTACGATCCGGAAGTCGCCAAAGACCTCGGTACGGCCTGGACGGACAAGCTGCTTTCCGGCTTTACGAAAAAAGGCGAGGTCTTTTATGCCTTCCGCTGGAGCAATGTCCGCCAGGAGTTCTACTTCGATATAGACGGCGCGGTTTCCGCCATGAGGAAATTTGAAACCAGCCGGAGCCTGGTGCGGCTGGTGGGTTTTCCGGCTTTCGCGCTTAAACTTACAGACGAATTTAAGAAAAGGTTCGGCCGCAGCCCGCGGCTTAATCCGGGGTCCAGCGTGGTAACCGGTGGCGGCTGGAAAACCCTTTCCGACGAAGCTATGGATAAGAAAATATACCGCAGGGTGCTGGCCGACGCCCTTGGCCTGCCGGTAGGGAATGTCCGTGACCTTTTCGGCATGGTGGAGCACGGCGTGCCTTACGTCGATTGCCGGCTGGGGAACTTCCATGTGCCAAACTATGGCCGCGTGATAGCGCGTCATCCCGGCACTCTGGAGCCGCTGGGTTTCGGCCGGCCGGGGCTGCTGCAGTTCATCACCCCGTACCTTACAAGCTACCCTTCCCTGTCACTGTTGTCTTCCGATTTCGGCTTGCTGCGTGAGCGTTGCGCCTGCGGCCTGGGCGGGCCTGTGCTCGAGCTGCATGGCCGCGCCGGCATAAAAAAGCTTAAAGGCTGCGCCATTTCGGCGGCTACCCTGCTATGACGATACACAATACCTATTTATTCGGTAAAGTGTCGGACAAATCCTCCTGGACCCCGCAGGAGATAGAGGCGCTGGGGATCAAGGCGCAGGCCGCCAGGGAGCTTATGCGCGCGGCCCCGCGCGACTATATAACCTCGACCCTCGCAGCCGCCGGCCGGCTGTTCGCCCCGGGGGGTAAATACCGCAAGGCGGCGTTGGCCCATCTCAGGCAGCGCATCACTTTTTCGGAGCCGGTGATAGCCAGGAGCCTGGACATCGTTCCCGAGATCCTTGAAAAGCACGCGCTTATGAAGCGCATGAATATGGAGCTGTTCCTGCCTTACGCGCTGGAGGCGCCGGTGGAGCGCCGCGGCTACGACGGACTTATCCGCGCCCTGCCAAAAGGCGTGGTGCTTCACGTAGGGGCCGGCAACGTGTTTCTGGGTATACTGGATTCGCTGGTGATCGGTTTCCTTACTAAAAATGTGAACATCGTTAAGCTTTCTTCTTCCGGTTCCAGCTTTATAAACCTCTTCATGGAGGCGCTGAAGGAAGTGGACGAAAGAGGCATACTTTCGAAGTGCGCCGCCATCGTTACCTGGAAGGGCGGCAGCCAGGAGCTGGAGAAAGCGGCGCTTAAACATGTTAACGCCGTTTTCGTCTGGGGCGGTTACGACGCGGTGCAGTCTTACCGCAAGATCGCCCCGATAGACGTGCGCGTAGAAGGGTTTGGCCCCAAGACCAGCGTCGGGGTGGTTTTCGAAAGCTGCGTGGAGAACGAGGGGATGGATGAGGTGGCGCGCCGCGCGGCCCTGGACGCTTCACTTTGGGACCAGGCGGCGTGTTCCTCGCTTCACACGCTTTATTTTATCGCTCCCGCAAAAAAACATAAAGCGCTGGCCGCGTCTTTTTTGAAAGCGTCCGTAAAACATTTCGCGCAGCTGGCTGAGGACCTGCCGCAGGGCAGGTTGTCGCCGGATGAGCAGGCGGAGATAACCCGGGCCCGGCAGCTGGCCAGGGTAGACGCGGCTATAGGGGCCGGTAATTATGAAAGTTCCGCCCCGGCTACGGATTGGACGGTTATCTATGAGAAGGACCCGTCCTACCGCGTTTCGCCGCTGAACCGGGTGCTGTATGTTAAAACAGTAGAGAGCCTTGAAGAGGTAAAAGAAAAACTCATGCCCCTGCGCGGCTATATACAAACTGTGGGCGTCGGCGGCTCCATTGAACGTAAAAAAGTTCTGGAAACGCTGGCCCCGGCCGGCATAGCGCGGGTGGTGAAACTCGGCAAAATGCTGGAGGAGGCCAACGGTTCCCCGCACGACGGCATTTTTCCCATGATGTCGCTGGTCAACTGGCTGCCCATAGAAGAGAAACCTTCGCAGCTCGACCGGCTGAGCGAGCTGGTGGAACACGCCCGCAGCCGCAGTCCCTTCTACGGCAGGCATTTTAAAGGCGTTCCCAGGATAACCAGTGTTAAGGATTTTCTGACGGTCCCGTTTCTTGAAAAGAACCATGTGCTCGAGAATACGCCTCCGGACAGTTCCGACCTGCTGACATCAAAAGTGCAGCGCGGTATTTATTTCGCCAGCGGCGGCTCCACCGGCCAGCCTAAATATGTTTTTTATGACCAGCATGAGTACGACCACACCTGCCGGATGCTGGCCTTTACCTTTGAGGCCGCGGGGCTTGACGAAAAGGACGTTATAGCCAATCTGTTCGTGGCGGGAAACCTTTGGTCCAGCTGGCTGTCCGTAGAAAAAGCCATAGCGTATACCAAGGCTATTTCCGTGCCGGTAGGCAGCAACCTCCCGCTGGAAAATATTGTCCGGTACCTTGAAGATTTCCGGGTTACGGCGGTAATAGGCTTGCCTTCTTTCCTTGTTAAACTGGCGGAATTCGTAAGGGCCAACCCGGGGAAACACAAGCTCTGCGTAAAAAAAATATTTTATGGCGGAGAATATGTGGGTGAGGAGATGGTTAAATTTTTCAAGAGCGTGTTTCCCGGCGTTGACGTGCGCTCGGGTGGCTACGCTTCCGCGGACGCCGGGGTGATAGGTTTCCAATGCCCCGTCTGCGTCAAAGGCCAGCACCACTTGTTCGCGTGGAGCCAGTTCATAGAGTTTGTCGGCCAGGATACGCTGGCGCCGGTAAAGAAGGGCGACGCGGGGGAAATTGTGGTTACCGGGCTTTCAAAGAAACATATGCCGATTATCCGCTACCGGGTGGGTGACCTCGGGCGCTGGATAATGAAGCCGTGCGCCTGCGGCCGGAAGGAGCCGCTGTTCGAGATTCTCGGCCGCTGCGACGACCGCATCCACGTCGGCGGGGCCCATTTATTCGTCAACGACATCCAGAACGCTTTGGGGAAGGTGCCGGACCTGAGCTTTAACTTCCAGGTGGTGGTGGACAAAAAAAGACACCGGGACTCGCTTAAAGTCAGGGTCGAGGCGAAGGACGCGGCGGCGCTGGCGCGCGCCTCCCAACTGGCCGGCCTGTTATGGCGTGAAATAGAGATCTGCTGCGAGGACTTGCGCGACAGCGTGCGCCTGAAATGGCTGGATAAGCCGGAAGTGGAAGTGCTCAAGCCCAATACCATAGAGCGCATCCAGCGCACCGGTAAAATCCGCAAGGTGATAGATAAGAGAGTAAAGGTTTAACGGCCTGTCCGGAATTTATGCAACGCAGAACCACGGGGTTGACGGCTGCGGTTCCGGGATCCTTCCGGTTGAGGGGGCAAATGGCAAATTGGTATAGTTCCAGTGTCCGCTGCCCGTGACAGTTGCCGTTCGTGGTTGCCCGGGTGTCCTGTCGCCCAAAGTAAGAAATTTTACCGGCCGGTCCTGGAGTTCAGTAAATGGCAGATACCGCATCCTTCCAGCAGGTTAAAGCCGGGAGACCAAAACTCTCCGTAATACAGTTGTCGGTGGTCAGGTTCCTGGCGCGCCTGGGCCTTGCTCCCGGCGCGGTGGTCCTGGACGCGCCCTGCGGCGCCGGCGCTCTGGCGCTGGAATTGGCCGGCAAAGGGCTGGATGTTTGCGGCGCTGACGTGGACACTGCCTCCGGTGAATTGCCGGGTATCAGGTTCCTGCGCACGGACCTGGAAGGTGCCCTGCCGTGGCCGGACGCTTCTTTTGACGCGGTTTTTTCGGTAGAAGGTTTTGAACACCTTGAAAACGGTTTTCACCTGCTCCGGGAGTTTTGCCGGGTGCTTAAGCCGGGAGGGGTATTACTGCTTACTACCCCCAACATACTTTCCCTGCGTTCCCGGGTGCGGTTTTTTTTCAGCGGGTTCTTCCATAAGGACCCTTCCCCTTTGAACGAATCCGCCAGGCATCCGCT
>MGVB01000078.1 GCA_001800275.1 Elusimicrobia bacterium RIFOXYA12_FULL_57_11 | reverse complement strand
GGTCTATTTCGCGGTTATCCGTTTCGAGGCCACGCAGGGCACCCGTGACGTCTGCCAGGTGGTGAAAAAGATATTGATACCTTAAAAGACCGCCGGCAGACCCCCGTCTTGTAACCTTTTGTTAACATTTCGTCCACGTCCGGTTAATCATTTACTGTTAGACTAGTTACGCGGGCAGGCCGGATTTTGCAGATCGGCGGCGTTTGGCGGGAACCGTTTTATGGAAAGCAAAGACCTTGACAGGCAGATGAACGACCTTTGGCGGAAAGTCTCCGGCGGCGATTACGCGCCCGAGGCTGCCGTGCTGCCCGCGGACATGCGCCAGTCGAACGCGGAAACCATGCGGTTTTTGCGTGAAAATTTTTCAAAAGCCGAGGCCGAGTGGAAAACCCTGCTGGCCGCCAAGGATGCGCAGCTGCGCGACCTGTCGAGCCAGCTTGAGGAAACCCGCCTGCACCTTGAGGAGGTAAAACAGCGCTGGCAGGACGCCAGGGAGAACGCTCTTAACCAGGAAATGGCTACGGCGCTTAACCTGGAGGAGTCTAAAAAACTTCTGAACGCCCAGAAAAACAACCACGCCCGCGAGACGGGGCTGCTTAAGGAACTGCTGGAACGCAGCAAGGTGGAACTGGTGACGCTGCAGGAGCGCGTTGACGCGCTGCGCAGGGAGCGCGACGCGTGGCGCAGTAAATTTGACGGGCTTTCCGTGGAAAAGGCGGAGCTTGCGGACGCTAAAGCCGGGCTTGGCGCCAGGCTGGCGGATTCCAAAGAGGCGGTGGAGCGCACCCTGGTGGAGCTGATGGCCGAACGCCGCGCCCGCAAAGCCGACCAGGCACGTATAAAAGAGCTGGAAGCGCAGACCGCGGAACTTGCAAAGACCATAGAGAATTCTAAAGCCAACTGGGACGCCGAAAGAACGCAATGGCGTGAGTTGTGGGACAGGGAGCGTTCGGTCTGGGAAACCCACCGGCAGGAATTCGCGGTCTGGGAGGAACGCCTGCGCTCGGAACGCGAAGCGTGGACGCTGAAAATGCGGGAACAGGAGGCCAAGGGGGTGGATAACGCCGCCGGGCTCGCCAATGTCCTCAAAGAGTCTTCCCAGTGGACCGAGAAAGTCACCCAGGTGCTGAAACTGTACGCGCTTAAGGGAGTGGAACTGCCAAAAGCTTTTGTTTCTGTATCCGGGCCGGGTTCCGCCGCCCCCGCGATGGCGGCCGGTCGCGGGCTTACACGTGTGCTGGCGCTGGCTCTTGGCGGGCTTATCCTGCTGGGAGGGGCCGCCTGGCAGTTCCACGCTTACCGCACCAGGGTGCATTACAAACTTTTAAGCCGCTCTCCCATAGACCTGCCCAGCCCGTCCGGTTTTGTGGTGACCAAAGACGGCATCTGGTTCTCCGACTGGGAGCGCGGGCTGGCGCTGAAAGCTTCCCGTGACCTTTCCACCCTGAAGGTTCTGGCGTCGCCGGCCGGCATCCCGCTGCGTGCCGGCGCGCTGAGCGCGGCCGCCGGGGGGCTCTGGACCCTGGATATGGCGCAGCTGCGCTATATCAGGCAGGATTTCGCCAGCGGCGCTATCCTGGAGTCCGTAAAGACCCCGGGGCCGGCTCCCCAGGGAGCCGCCTGGGACGGTTACAGCCTGTGGACTTTTGACGCCGCTTCCGGCCTGCTTTATAAGTACTCCCTTGACCCCGGTGCGGGTGTCGCCGCTTCCTACGCGCTGGAGGGGCTTAAGAGCCTGATCTGCATGCAATGGGCCGGCGGCCGGCTGTGGGTTCTGGACGGGACCAATAAATTGTCCCGCTATTCTTTTGATGAGGGCGGCTTCAAATTGCTTTCTACCCAGGAGTTCACTGCCCCGGCTCCAGCGGCTTTCTGGGTGGACGGGGCTACGCTCCGGACCGTTGAAAAAGCCGGGAAACTGGGGGGAGGTTTCGAGCTCAGGACGTACTCCCTTAAGATATATAATTAATATTGATTTCATTTACAGAAAATGGCAGAATTGAGTTGCTGAAACGTATGAAAAACAAACTATCCGGTCTGTTGTGTTTCCTGGCGCTCCTGGCGGGCTTCGCCGCCTCTGCTTCGGCCCAGAACCTTTATATCACCACAATGACCGTGGGTGACGGCGGCTACACCTACTGTAACAACGGGTTGGGGACCGAGCGGTCTTTCATTACCTCCGGTGGCAATGTGTGGAATGATTCCTCGCTGATACAATTCGAAAGGCCACAGACCGGCTATCCGGGGTCTTGTCTTAGCTTGTGCGTTGCCATGCAGTGCGTGGTGACAAGCACCCCGTCCTCTTTCGGTATAGACGACCTGACCTTCGAGGTCTTCAAGTTCGGGCCCGGCGCCAACCCGCTGGACCCGGCCAGCACGCCGCCCATTAAGACCATCTCTATGTACAACATCGGTACCTGCACCTGCGAAAGCCCTGCCTGTGCCGGAGATGCGTTGGATATTACGAACAGCCTTACCGGTCAAAAATTATTCTGCGCGTCCTGGGACGGTTACTATAACCTTAACGGCTTTTTCGGCAAGACTAACGGTATCTACGGCTACCGGGCCAAGGTCACCACCCGCCAGACCACCAGGGACGGTACCAGCATAGATATTGAGCAGACCGCGGCGTTTCCGGGGCAGAACCAGATTCCCATACAGGTGAACGTGACCAATATCCACATGGTGCAGTCAAGCCCCACCGCGGTGGGGAATATCACACGTGTACCCGCCCAGCCCTACAATCTGAAGTACCGGCTGTCGAAGGATGCCACGGCCACCATAAATATCTATGATACGGACGTCTCGCACCAGACAGGCAGCCTTATGTCCCTTGTGCGCACCATAATTTCCGCCCAGCCGCGGGTAGGCGAGGGCGTGCCCGACGGGGTGCTGTCCAACGGTGACTTCTGGGACGGCCGCAACAGCAGCGGTACCATAGTGCCCGCCGGCTCCTACATGGCGCGCATAGAGGCCAGTTCCAACGATGACTGGGCTATAAATACCACCCGCACGGACCTGGCCTGGCCGGCCACCATACAGCTGACGCTGGACCCTTTGCAGATAACCGATGTGGGCATGCGGCCGCTGGGCGCGTCCTCCACCGACATGGCCACCGTCAGCTACCTGCTGACCGAGGCGGCCACGGCATACGTTGAAATTTACACGCCCGGCACGCTGTTCGAGAACACCAATGTTTCCCCCCCGGTGCTGGTTGCCGGTTCGGGCACGCTGGTGCGGCGTTTTTCGGAGCAGCAGGAGGGGCGCCGCACGGTGAACACGTATTGGGACGGGCGCGACCAGTACGGCGTGCCGGTGTGCGACGGGAATTATGTTTTCGCTGTTTATGCCGAACTTCCGTCGGTCGGGCAGATAGGCGGTTTTACCTGGTCGAGCGTGAAGACCAGGCGTACCGTTGTGGGTACGGTGCCGGTGGCGCGCGGGCAGGTGCTGGCGTTCGTAAGCCCGTCGTCCACGGTAATCGGCTCTTCGCCTACGGCGGCCGGGCTTGATCCGTTTTATTTCCGCTATACCCCGGAGCGCAATACCAAGGTGACGCTGAAGATAAAGAACATGGACGGCAGCGCGGTCCGGACGCTGGTCAATGACGAGGTGCGTTTCGCCAACCTGGTGAACCGTGAGCTGTGGGACGGCAAGCGCGACAATGGTACGTATGTTTCCAGCGGCACGTACCTGGCCGAGCTGATGACCACAGACCCGTACGTGTGCGCTTCTCAGGCCACGTCCACCATGACGGTGATGATCCCGGTGGATATGTTCCGGATAGTGGATGTGCGCACCTCGCCGCTCCTGGGCGGCGCGTCGGCGTACGCCACGGTTTCCTACGAGCTGTCGCAGACCATGTATACGGAGCTGAATATTTACCCGGTTACCACCATAGTGCGGCCGGACACCTGGCCGCCCAGCCTGGGCGCTACGGTGTACAGCGTGCGCGGGCTGCGGCCCGGGCGCATGCGTATCAGCGAGCCCTGGGAGGGGCGTGACCAGGACGGCTGGGTGGTGGAGGACGGGCGTTACCCGTTCACCCTGGTGGCCTACAGCACGGGTACTGCCGGGACCGCGCAGCCGGCGATGTACGCCACCGACAAGGTGTACGGCTATATCGATGTTTCGCGCGGGCAGATACTTTTCAGCGTGTTCGACGTTTATCCGAATATCCCGACCATGTACAGTTCTTCGGAGACGATAAAGCTGCCGCCTTACGGCATAGATACGGCGGTCACCCGGCAGTCGTCGGTAACGGTGCAGATAGTGCGGCTGTCGGACCAGCGGGTGATGGCGGACGTGGCGGTGGGTGAAGTGCGCGACGGAGACACGCTGTACAAGGATTTCTGGGACGGGCGCTGCACGGAGACGGCGTATTGCCCGCATAACGACTATGTGGCGGCGGGTTCCTACAACGTGCGGGTGGTGGCGCAGGAGCTGGGCGCCGAGATGAAGCCGCGCACTACGGTGCAGCAGACGATAGACGTGAACCCCATCCGTATCTTCGACCTGTCGATAACGCCGCTGACGATGGACAGCCCGGCGGTGGTGAGCTACCAGGTGTCGGAGCCGATGAAGGTGGCCACGAAGATCTACAAGCCCGGCACCAGGCTTACGCGGCCGTTCGACCCGGTGGACGGGCTGGTGAAGCTGATGGTGGGGGTAAGGCCGGCGCGCACGCAGATCTTCGAATACTGGGACGGTACTGACCTGACGCTTTCCAAGGTGCCCGACGGCAATTACGTGTTCAAGGTATACGGTTCCACGGTGACGGAAAGCATAAGCACGCTGAGCGGGGATCCCGAGGTGGCCCTGCTGGCGGACGACGTGATAGTTTCCAACATCCCGGTGATCCGCAGCGGCACGGCGGACCTGTGCGGTGATTTCGCGCGTGAGACGTTCTTCGCGCCGAACCCGTATGAAGGGACCACGGGTTGGTTCAAGATCCCGGCCATAATGAACGGCACCGTAAATATGCGCATCTACAACCTGGCGGGGGACAAGGTCTACAGCCGGGACTACGGGCTGCGCGCGGCGGGCGCCGCGGGGGAGGTGAACGGGGCGGGGCAATGCGCCGCCAACCCGGCGCACGAGGCGTGCTGGCCGAAGGTCAACAGCGCGGGGCGCACGGTGGCGCCCGGGGTCTATTTCGCGGTTATCCGTTTCGAGGCCACGCAGGGCACCCGTGACGTCTGCCAGGTGGTGAAAAAGATATTGATACCTTAGGCGCGGTCGAGGCGGCCATTATGAAGAAGATTAAAAGCGGTTTGGCGAGGTCTTTCGCGCTGTCGGCGCTCCCGGCCTGCGTCCTTTGCCTTGCGCCCTCCGGCTATGTTTGTGCGGCCGCCAATTCGCTGGGGACGGAAGGCGCGGTGTTCATGAAGATCCCCACCGGCAGTCCGCGCGCGCAGGCGCTGGGCAACAGCGGTGTTTCCCTGCTTGAGGGCGGGGAGGCCATGGGAATCAACCCCGCGGGTATCGCCTCGGCCCAGATGCGGGAAGTCTCCTTCGCCTATCTGGGCTGGCTCCAGGATTATTCGGGGCAGTATCTTTCCTATGTCCACCCTATAGGACAATCCGTTATCGGCGTGAACCTCGCCTATTACGGCATACAGGACTTCGACGTGCGCGATCCCGACGGTGTTCCTCTGTACGGGGCCGACGTCAAGGTCCGCAATGCCTACACCTCCCTGTCCCTGGCCAAAGGGTTCTTCCTGGAAAAACTCCTGGTGGGCGTGAGCGCCAAGGAAGTGCTGGAGGATAACTACACCAAACAATACCGGAACCTGGTTTTCGACGCGGGCGTTATACTGCGCCTGGGGCGCAAGCTCTCGCTGGGCTGGGCCGGGCAGAATTTCTCCGGTAAGGCCAAGCAGGTGGTGAAGGTGACCCGCCTCGGCGGCGCCTGGGTTTTTAATCCTTTTTTTACGCTGGCGCTGGAACAGAAGACTTATTCCGACAAACAGGGGAAGATCGGCGGCGGTGTGGAGATCAGCCTGCCGGAGGAATTGCTGCAGGTGGGCCGCGCTTCCCTCAGGGTGGGATATTCCCCCGGCGATTACATGGGCAAGAACATGACGGACAAGACCATGGACAGCCTGGGGCTGAACGATATTTCAGGCTGGGCGTTCGGCGTTGGCATTTACTCCTCCCAGGCTCTTGGTTACGGCATGGGGCTGGACTATACCATGGTGCCTTATGGCGCGCTGGGCAAGTCCAGCCAGCTGGCGCTGCGTTTCCAGTTTTGACGGGCCGCGGCCAGCGGGCGGCGCCTTTTGAGGTTAACGGATGCTTTTTATGCGCAGGGGATCGGTTGCGGGCTTGACGCCCGGGGCGCGCGCCTTCAGGCGCCGCTGCGGGCAGACGGCCATTGAGTACCTGCTGGTCACCGCTTCGCTGCTTTTTGTGTTCGTGATGATGTACCGCGCGCTGCAGTTTTCTATCGCCAACCAGTTCAAGCGCGGCGGCATGGTCATCATGCGGGTTTATGTTGAAAGCCCGTATTGAGTCCGGGATTTCAGCTGCGGTGCGGGAGTTGTCTAATGCTGACGGGAGGAACGATACATGAACAAGTTGTTTAAAAACAGGAAAGGCCAGAATACGGTTGAATATTTGCTGATGCTGGCGGTGGTGGTGGGCGTGGTGCTTGTGGCAGGCGTCGCGCTTAAAAAGTACATGCCTACGCTGTTCTCCAGCATACAGAATATGATAAACGGGGCGGCCGGGACGCTGGGCGCAGGCAACTAAGTCCGCCGCAGCCTCCCTCCGGGGACGGGCGTTCTGGAAGGCGGGGAAAGCGTGAGCTCCCCGGGAAGTTGGTTTCACGTTTTTTACCATCTCTCCGCGGAACGCCCGGCCCTTGCGGGCGGTGTTTTCCGGCGCTTTGTCCGGAGTTTTTTTGAGCCGGCGGTAAACGTGCAGCGTGGGAGTTTCCCGTCCGGTGGCCGCGGTGAAGACCTCCGTTGCGGGAAGCGGCCCGGTGCTGCCGGGTGCGGCGGCGGATAAGGCTGCGTTTTATGCGCATGAAACGGATAGCGGGGCCTGTTATGGCCGCGTTCAGAAGGGCCGGCCAGGTGACCATAGAGCTCCTGCTGGTTCTGCCGGTGTTCATGCTGCTTTTGTTCTTTATAATGGAAATGGGCAATATGGGTTTTCAGACGATACTCGCCCATCACTGCGCGTATGAACTGGCCCGCATAGGCTCGCTGGTGGCCGGCCCCCACGGCGGGGATGCGGCCGGCGGCAGCAATGTGGGGACCGCCAACAGCAAGATGAAGAATGTGCTGCAGAAAATGTTCCCGATGTCCCCCGGGGTCCGTGTGGAGGGCCGGATCGTGACCACCCTGAGGGACCAGCAGTCCGGGGAATGGAACGAGGACCTGCTGGTGACGCTGTATTATCCGGCAAAACTGATCTTTCCGGGCTCGAGTTTTGTGCTGGCTGATGAGCCGAAGGCCAGCCGCATAAAGAGGATGGAGGTCCGGGTGCGCATGCCGGTAGAGAACCCCTACCAGAAGTAAGCGGGGGCGCCGGCCCCGGCAGATTGCCGGAAGACTTTTAACAAATGCGAAACGGGAAGGTAACACTTTAACTGGAGAATATAACCATGGAAAAGAAAAGCATGCTCGTTCCCATATTGCTGGCGATAGGCGCCGCCATGATCTATTGGTGGCTGCTGACCTCCAAGGAGCGCGCGCAGTCGGCCCAGCTCGAGCGGGCCACCGTGCTGGTGGCCAAGTTCGACCTGCCTCCCCGCACCATTATGAACGTGGACCTGGTGGAAACGCGCGAGATGCCGCGCATGTACCTGGAGCAGGATGCCTACGAGGTCAGAACACAATCCGACCTGAAGCTCGTTTCCAACCTGGTGACGGCCATCCGCGTGCCAAAGGGGAACCAGCTGACGCAGTCTTCCCTGGTGACGCTGAGCCCGGAAGCCGGGTTGAGCGTGAAGGTGCCCCCGGGGTACCGCGGCTGCGTGCTGCCCCTGGAAAACGACCTGCTGCGGCTTATAAAGCCCGGGGACCGCGTGGATATCCTTGTCACTTTCGACGCGGTGATGGGCGATAACCGTAAGGAAAAAGTTACGGCCACCATCCTGCAGAACGTGCTGGTGCTCGGCGTCGGCTCCAACCTCGGGCAGGGTCTTTCCAGCGCCCAGGCCAAGGCCAAGGCCAAAGATGAGTCGGCTGACCAGTCCTTTTCCTCCAAAATGGGTTTAAGCCTGGCCCTTAACCCCAACGAGGCCCAGTATCTTTCGCTTTCCTTAAAACAGGGCGATGTGGCCGTGGTCGTGCGCGGCCTTGGGGACGTGGAGCTGCACCCCATGGAAATAGCTTCTTTCAAGCGGCTTATCAAATAGCTGGAGACAGTATAAGGCGGAATCATTATGAAAAAGATCATCTTTGCCGCGGCCGCGCTGGCCCTGGCCACCGGAGCCCGGGCTGAAACCACCCAGATGGTGGCGGTCAGCGCCGATATCGTGGAAATAAGCGGCTCCATTCAGAAAACGCGCGGCTTTTCCTGGAACCAGTTCTTTGATTTTTCCGAAAAAACCGTTCCCGGTATCATAACGATGGGGGATTTCGAGCGCAGGACGCAGTTGTCAGCCTCGCTGAAACTGCTTGAAACCGAAGGCAAGGCGCAGCTGCTGTCGAACCCGAAGATAGTGGCCAAGAGCGGCACGCAGGCCAACATAACGGTGGGCGGCGAGATCCCGGTTCCCTATTCCAACGCGCAGGGCGTGGGGGCCGAGTTTAAAAAATTCGGCGTCATCCTTACCGTGCTGCCGGTAGTGCTTACCGATAAAAAAGACACGGTGGACGTGCAGCTGCAGTTGGAGGTGTCCAACCCCGACTATTCCAAGCCCGTGGTGGCTTCCGGCACCACCATCCCTTCCATGATAACGCGCCAGGTGCAGACGGAAGTGGAGATCAAGAGCGGGGAGACGCTTGTTATCGGCGGCCTGAAACGGAGCAACCGCAATATTTCCAGGAACCGGGTGCCCATACTGGGCAGCCTGCCGCTTATCGGGTCGCTGTTCAGCTCCGCCGACATCGTGGAAGAGCAGAGTTCCCTGTTCCTGTTCGTTACTTTTGAGATCATAAAGTAAGCGCGGCCGCCGCCGCGTCCAGCCGAATTTATGGCCGATATCAACCTTGCCCCCAGAGTCATAACTTTTTCCGGCCCCAAAGAGGGCGTGGGGAAAACGTCCGTCGCCATGAACCTGGCGCTGGCCTGGGCCAATTATCAGAAACGCAATGTCCTTATCCTGCCGCTGGACCCCATGTGCCGCCAGGAACACGCCCTGCTCCTGGGGCTTAACCCGCCTTCCATGTCGGAGATCATAAGCGCCCTGGGCCGCGAATCTGTAGGCGCGCTGGGAGGGCTGCTTAAAGGGAAGATCCCTGTTTCGCAATGGGGAGTGGGCGTGCTGCCGCTCAGCAAGCGGCGTTCCGAAGTGGCGAAGATGTCCCCGGACGTGCTGCTGCCGCTGCTGTCGCGCCTGTCACAGACCTTCGATATCTTTATAGACGTCGACCCCTATTTCCCCATGCAGGTGTTCGCTTTTGACATCTCGGACCTGGTCTTCTGGGTCACCAGTTCCAATGTCCCGGCCCTGAACGCCACGGCGGCCACCTTCCGGGAAATAAACGAACTGCACTTCCCGCTGAGCCGGTTCGAGGTGGTGGACAACCTCTACGATATGCCCGGGGCGCTCGCGCCCAAGGAAGTGGAAAAGTTCTTCAAGCAGATGGGTAAGGACGTGCTGGCCTACATGCCGTGGGAAGACGCCATGCCGGGCTGCGCCAACCAGAACAAGATCCTGATAGCCGAGCAGCCCAATACCAACTGGGTGCGCCAGCTGCGCGTGCTGCTGGGGCGGGTGTCGGAAATAGTCCCGGCGGAAAAACAGTGGTCGTCGGGGGTTTCCTCCGCCGAGTTCACGCAGGGGTCCGGCATGCTCTGGAAATCTTCCGGCACAGCGCCTGCCCCGGCGGCCTCAGGTT
>MGVB01000077.1:8689-10127 GCA_001800275.1 Elusimicrobia bacterium RIFOXYA12_FULL_57_11 | reverse complement strand
CCGCCATGCGCTGCGCCGAGAATACGGAAGGCAGCGGCGCAAGGGGGTGGCGGGGGGCGTAATTATCGCCGGGTAAGGGGCCGGCGCCGAAATCCGCGGTTAACGGCGAGCGCGGCGCGGGCCAGAAGCCGGTGGCTGCCGAATTCATGGCCGCGTCGAACACCAGCCAGGAATATTTCCCGTAATGCGGCAGTTTGGCGGCAAGCGCGTTCAGCGCCCCGGTGGAGCGGGCTATTACCAGGCCGCTTGAAAGCGCGGGATTGGCGGGATGGTAGTCCGCGAACACGAAAGTATGGCCGGCGCGGGGAAACTCCCTGCCGTCCAGGGTTATGGCGTAGGTGGAAAAGCGCGCGCCATAGGTTTCCAGCCGCCGTTCAAAGGCCGGCGCCAGGGCGTTTTCCGCGCCCAGTACCCAGTAGGCGCCGGCGGTGGCGGCGGTGCTTTGTGTTATGACGGGCAGGTTGGCCGCGTCTTTTGTCCAAGTGCCGGCAAAAGCGTTCCAGGCGGCAAAGCCGGGGCCCGCGGGCAATATTATTGCGGGGTTCTTCGCGCCCAGCAGGCCCGCCAGCGCCGGCGGGGTTTCCAGCGGGCTAAGCCGGCGGAACACGTCGAAGTCCGGGTCTATTTCCAGGCGGAGTATGGGCACAGGCACGGAATAGCTGAAGGTTTCCTCTTTTCTGTTTATGTCCAGCAGTTTGCGCCGCGGCTCGGCCACGCCGGCTATGTATATGGCCACGGGTACTTTAAGCGCGTAGGGCGGTCCGTCCTGTATCTGGGCCAGGGTGAAGTCCAGGGTGTAGTCTTCCAGGAGCCGGCTTACCCGCGCGTTCTTTATAGCCAGTTGCGGGGCGCCCTCGCGCCGCAGCCACTGGCCAAAAAAGCCGTCCAGCCGGCCGGCGCGTTTTTCAAAGGCGCTTTTAAGGCTGTCGAAAGAAGCTGTGCGGCCCAGGTTGGCGGCGTAAAAATCACGCAGGCCGGCTTTAAAGTCGGCGTCGCCCGCAAGGCCGCGCAGCATGTGGTAGAACATCAGCGCCTTGCCGTAGCCCACCGCTTCTGAAGCCGAGGAATTGCGGGCGCGGAAATCCGTAAGCGGGAAATCTTTGCCTTCCCTTACATAGGTCGAATATTTCTGCAGCACGGCGGCGCGGTAGTCGCGGTCTTTGCCGTGGTTCTCGGCTATAAGGTAGTCGGCCAGGTAGGCGGTAAGGCCCTCGCACCAATTGCCGGTCTTGTAATCCACAAATACGCCGTTTCCCCACCAGTTGTGCAGTATTTCGTGCGGGTATGAAGAATTAATTATGAAGGGCATCCTTATAACTTTTGAGCCCAGCAGGGTGAAGGACGGCATGCCGTAGCCGGTGTCCCAGAAATTTTCCACCAGGGCGAACTTGGCGTAAGGGTACGGGCCAAGCAGGTCGGCGTAGAAACGCGTGTATTT
>MGVB01000077.1:0-8676 GCA_001800275.1 Elusimicrobia bacterium RIFOXYA12_FULL_57_11 | reverse complement strand
AGGTAACTGCGGGCCAGCTCTTCGGCGGGGGAGAGCAGGAAGGCGTAGAGGGCCGGGCGGCCGGGGCGGGAATATTCGGTGTAGATGCCGCAGGCAAGCGTTATGTCGTCCTGCGGTTCTTTTTCTTCCCAGACGGAAATGTTCTCAGAGTTAAGCTGCCTGTGCCGCGTGCGGGCGCCGCCGGCTACGGAATTGTACGGCGCGGGGAGGCGGGTTTCCAGGCGGTAGGCCGCCATGTGGCCCGCGAAAGCCGGGTACCAGCCGGAAGAGCCGGACAGGTAGCAGCCCCGCGGCGAGATAGTGCCGGGGGTCTGTGAAAAGCCCCGCGCGTATTCCTGGGGTTGTTCGGTAAGCGCGTGGTTTATTACTCCGGAATATTCAAGCCGGAAGGTCCTGGCGGGCTTGGGCAGCTTTACGCGGTAGGTGTCCAGGAGATCATAGCCGGTGGAGGTGTTTATGCCGTAGCCGTCGCCGGCCGGGGGGGCCGCGCGTTCAATGGAGGCGCCGGGCAAGATTACCGCCGGGTTCAGGCCTTTGTGCAGCGTAAACAGGAATTCCGTGGCCGGGCGTTCGAAGGTGAGCGTGTCGGAAACCGTAAGCCTGCCCTGCTCCAGGTTTATGCCGGCGGCCAGTTGGTGGCGGACCGTGGTTGCGTTAAGCGGGAGTTGGCACAGGGTTAAGGTCAGGAGGATGTTTTTTATGGCCATAAAGCGTAAGGTATGCAAAGCTTCAATATAATATAATTTTAACAGTTGCGGTTGCGGCGGGGCGTGGTAAGTTGCCGGGCAAGGAGATCTTATGTCAAAAAGTCCTGTGGCGCTTTTGCTGGTTATAGACGCGGTGGGTTTATCCACCCTGGAATACCTGCTGGGGAAATACCCGGCCGCGGTGAAGCTGTCTAATCTTTCCCGGCTGGGACTGGGCGATATTGTGCTGCCCGGATTTAAGAAGCGCTTTGCGCCCGGGGCCGCGGGCAAGGCCTACGCCGCGCGCGTAACGCAGGTGTCCGCCACCGCCGACAGCCTGGTGGGCCACCGCGAGATGATGGGCGTGCTGGATAACCGCACCTACGACCTTTTTCCCGACGGGTTCAGCGCCGGATATTTGCGGGAACTGGAAAAGCGCATAGGCCGCAAAACCTTTTATAATAAAATGGCCGGCGGCATGGAAGCCATAGAACTGAACGCCGCCGAGCACGAACGCACCGGTCAGCCTATAGCTTACGCCAGCAAATGCGACCCGCTGATACAGCTGGCCATGAACGAGGCCGTTATCCCCGTGCCGGAACAGCATAAGATAGCCGAAACCGCTTTCGCGCTGGCCATGGAGATGGGCATCCCCATAACGCGCGCCATAGCCCGCTCTTACATAAAGAACGCGCAGGGCGAGATAATACGCACTTCCAACCGCCACGACGCGGTGCTGCCCATAGGCCAGAAGACGCTGGTGGATATACTGCACGACAGCGCCGTCTGGACGGTGGCCGTGGGCAAGACCAGCGACCTGGTGAATACCGCTTACCACGCGAAAGTGAAGCTTAACAGGGAGATTTTCCTGAACCCGGCGCTGGGGCTGCGTTTTGTGCACCCTAAGAAAAAAGATACCAACCCGTTCACCATACAGGGTACGGTTAACGCGCTGGAAGCCGCGCATAAGGTTTATCGCCCCAAGGGGACGTTCGTGTTCACCAACCTGGTGGATACGGACAGCGTTTACGGGCATACGCGCGACGTGGCCGGCGCCGTAAAGTCGCTTGAGGAAATTGACCGCACCCTGCCGCTGATATTGAAAAACCTCGGGAAGGGCGACCTGCTGGCCATAACCGCGGACCACGGCATGCTGCACCGCGAGGATTACGGCTATCACAATAACGAGCCGCTGCCCTTTATAGCGTACCGCAAGGGGTTTGACCGCGAACTGGGCGGGCTTAAGACGGGCCTGATGCCGGGCCTGGCCGATATTGGCAGCGTGGTGGCGCAGTTCTTCGGGGTGGCGAAAGAATACAACGCCATAGTGCGGGAGAATCTTTAAGTAACCGCCCGCCCGCCAGCGGCGCTATTTGTATTCCGGGTCCACCAGGGAGCGGTAGGCCTGGGGGGTAATGGCCGCCCAGGTGTAATTGTTGGAGGGGTTCCACAGCACCCAGCTTTCCAGTAAATTAAGGCGCGTGGCTATTATCTGCGCGCGTACATCGGCGGGGCCGTAGCGCCAGAAGTCCTGCAGGTAGGGGCGCATTTTGGCGTAATCCGGGCCCAGCTTCAGCATGGCGTCTTTCAGGCCGCGGTTGATCACCTTGTAGGGGCTGGCCGTCGGGTTGGGAATATTGTATTCTCCCGGCGCGTAATGCGACGGGTACATCATGGGGTAGACGTAGTCCGAGTTGGCGGCCAGCACCTTTATGTCCTGGCCTATGCCCATGTCGTCCTTTACGGATGTGGTCAGCCCGAAGACATCCACCGAGAGCTTGACTTTGTAGGGTTCAAGGCGCTTGTGGGCGTAGCGCAAAAATTCACCCAGGTTCTGAATGGCGGCCTGGCGGCTGTGGGGCTTGGCATAGCGGCACAGGGCCGTGTTGCCTTCCGAAGGATAGCGGATATAATCGAACTGTATCTCGTCGAAGCCCAGTTTGGCGGAAAGTTCCGCCAGGTCCAGCACATAGTCCCATACTTCGCGGTTGTAGGGGTCAACCCAGGTGGCGCCGTTGCGGCTGCGCCAGAGGTCGCCGCCGGGGTTTGTTACGGCCAGGTCGGGGCGTATTTTGGGGATTATCTTGTCTTTAAAGACCACTATGCGGGCCATGGTGTAGAGACCGGCGTCCTTAAAATCCTTCAGCATGGCTTCGGGCTGGGCGATGGCGGGGACATAGGAGCCCCATTTGTGGGCTTTCTCTACGCCGGGCATGTAAACTTTACCGTCGGTCTCCTTTACGGCTATCACTACGGCGTTTATCACGGTGCCGGAAATTTTTCTTATCAGCTCGCGGCGGATCTTCTGTGAACCAGCGCCCCAGCTGCTGAGGTGTATGCCGCGCACGCGGCGGTCGGCAAGTACCAGCTCCCGTATGGCGGAGGTGGAGACGCCTACTTTAGCGGCGGTGGCGGTGGAAACGGGGAGGGCTGCGGTACCGGCGCCGGGCTGGGCGGCGGCGGGAAGGGCGGGGACGGACGCGAGGAGTAAAGAAAGGGCTATGTTGTGCATGTATTAATATTTTACAATTAAATCCGCCCGGCCGTTAGCCGGGAATCGGAAATCCAAGAGCAGGAAAAAGATAGCGGGAACGTGGCAAAGCTGCGGATCTATGAAAAATTTAAAAACTATTCTTTTAGGGATTATCTTTATGACCACTTCGCTTGACGCCGCGGAACTTACCATACATTACAGCCGCCTGGGCGGTTATGACGGGTGGAACATCTGGGTGTGGAATGCCGGGGAGGAAAAGCCCGGGTTCGCCCTGGAACCTTCCGGCACGGACGCTTTTGGCGCGGTTTATAAGTTGAACCTGGAGACTGCCGGCCTGGCGGGGAAAAAGACAGGGCTGCTGCCGCGCCTGGGGGATTGGACGGATAAGGACGCTCCGGACCGTTTTCTGGCGGCCGCGCGCGGCGGTGAGGTGTACCTGCTCGAAGGCGACGGCGCGGTATATACGGCGCCGCCGGAAATTTCCACCAGGATAACCGGTGCCTGGCTGGACGGCGAGGGCGCGGTGCGGGTGGCTTTTAACCGGGCGGTTAATGCGGCCTTCCTGGAGCGGCAGGGGTTCTACCTTACGCGCGGCGAGGGGGCTTTTCATCCTGTAAAGGCGGCGCCCGCGGAGGACGCCGCTTACGCGCGCAGCGCGGAGCTTACTTTCGACAGCCTGGGCCGGCCGGACTACGCCGCCGTGAACGCCGGCGGGTACCTGCTGCATTCACGCGATTTCAAGCCCGCCGCCCTGGCGCTGGGCGGCGCGCTGTACGGCGAGGATTTTTATTCGGCGCGGCCCATGGGGGCGGTAACCGAAGGTGGCGCCACGGTAATACGGATTTTCGCGCCCAGGGCCGTTAAGGCGGAGGCGCTGGTGTACGAGGCGCCGGGCGCCAAACCCGCGGCGCACGCGCTGGTTTATAAGGACCGCGGCGTCTGGGAGAAGAATTTCGGCGCTTCCCTGGAGGGGAAATATTACCGCCTGCGCGTTACGCAGGGCGGCAAGGTTTACGAGGGGCTTGACCCTTACGCCGCCAGTGTTACCGGCGACGACGGCCTGGCGCTGATACTGAACGACGCCACGTCCGTGGCGCCGGGGCCGGTGTTCGACCTGTCGGAGGCGGTGATCTACGAGGTGCATCTGCGCGACCTTACCATGGACGAATTTTCCGGTGTAAAGAACAAGGGGAAATACCTGGGCGCGGCCGAGGCCGGCACCCGCCACCCTAAATTCCCCGGGCTTGCCACGGGGCTCGACCATATTACCGAGCTGGGAGTAAATACCGTGCACATACTGCCGTTCCAGGATTTTGAGAACGGGGACAGTACCACGGCTTACAACTGGGGCTATATGCCGGTGAACTTTAATTCCCCCGAGGGCTCTTACGCCACCAGCCCCGCCGGCGGCGCGCGCGTGCGGGAAGCCAAGGCCATGATAGACGCCTTCCACCGCAAGGGGCTGAAGGTTATCTTGGACGTGGTCTACAACCACACCGCCGAAACCCGCTCCCGCGTTTATAATTTTAACGCGCTGGCGATGGATTATTATTACCGCGTAAAACCCGACGGCGCCTACTTCAACGGCTCCGGCTGCGGTAACGAATTTAATACGGAGGCGCCCATGGCGCGCCGGTTCATGATGGACAGTCTGCTGCACTGGGTGCGTGAGTATAAGGTGGATGGGTTCCGCTTCGACCTGATGGGGCTTATAGACCTGGAAGCGGTGGCTGAACTGGTGAAAAAACTAAGGGCCGAAAAGCCGGATATAATGATTTACGGCGAGCCCTGGGCGGCCGGCGCCACGCCCACTAACGGCGTGAAAAAGGGCAGTCAGCGCTCCAGGGGCTATGCGGTTTTCAGCGACAGTTTCCGCGACGCGCTTAAGGGCAGTGTTTTTAACGTGGCGGACCTGGGCTATGTGCAGGCCGCCAAGAACCGCGACGCGGTTATGAAGGGGATACGCGGCTCCGTGGACGATTTTACCGACGGGCCGCTGGAGGCGCTGAATTATGTTTCCTGCCACGACAACCACACGCTGTGGGACCGTATAGACCTTTCGCTGAAGGAGGAGCCTTTTGAGAACAAGGTGAAGATGGCCAAGCTGGCCAACGCCGTGGTGCTTACCTCGCAGGGCGTGCCCTTTCTGCATGCCGGGGAGGAATTCCTGCGCACTAAGAAGGGCGAGCATAATTCCTATAACCTGCCCGACGAGATAAACCGGCTGGACTGGACGCGTAAAAAAGAGCATCAGGCGGTGTTCGAATATTACCGCGACCTGCTGGCGCTGCGCAAGGCCCATCCCGTTTTCCGCATGCGGACGGCGGGAGAAGCCAGGGAGAACCTGAAATTCTACGAGGAGCTGGGGCTGGCGGTGGAGCCGCCGGCAATCGCCTATGTGCTGTACGGCGAAAGCCCGGGCGACAACTGGAGCCGCGCGGCCGTGCTTATAAACCCGCTCAAGCTCCCGCTCAGGTTCGCGCTGCCGGGCGGGGACTGGCGGCAGGGCTTTGACGAGAAAGGTCTGTATAAGGGGCCGGAGGCCGGTATTTCCGGCAGTTTCGAGGTGCCGCCGCTCTCCCTGGCGGTGCTGTACCGGTAGAAAGTCCTGCGGGGCTTTTCTGCTTTGGAACCCCGGTTTTAACCGGGGTTCTTCTTTTGCCGTCCTGGCAGGATGGTGTATCTAAAGTCACAGCTTCCGCGTTCAGGACGGGAAACGGGGGTAGGGGGGGCAATTGTATCCAATATCACAGCTAAAATGCTGGAAAACGGCCATTAAATCGTCTATACTTATGATATCTATCTATAAGAATGAAGATTTTCGCGTTTTTACTGTGCTTTTTCATTATGCTGCCCGGTGAGCTTTTGGCTTTGCCTCCCACTGGTGTTGGATTTATCTCCATATCCGCGGATACCGCTGCCATTGAATGGGTGCTGGATAACCCCGCTGAAGAAGCTACCACCATGCTAATTTCCACCAATCCGGTATTTGCGGGGGCTCCTGACCTGCCGGGCGGGGTGGGGCAGGTGTCTGCGACCTTTTCCGGGTTAATTTCCAACGTAACTTATTACTTCAAGATCAAGGTTTCTACCGAGGCGGTGTATTCGGAGATCGTCTCTTCGGCTACCAACGCGGCAATTCCTGTTTCTCCGAGCCAGGATACCGTAGGGACGGATAATATCCAGATAAGCTGGGGCCCGAACAATAATTTCCCGGACACGCAATACCAGGCGGAGGCCGCGCTGGACGAAGGTTTTATAACTAAACAGCAGGCGACAGGCAGTCTGCCTTACGCCGATTTCACCGGCCTGCTGCAGGACAGCACTTATTTCCTGCAGGTCAAGGCGCTGGGGGTGGCCGGCCGGGACAGCGATTTTCTGAATGTTGGCACTACCGTTACCCTGGCCCTCCCGCCGGCGTTCGGAGATTATCTCCTGGTCTCCTCCACCAACTTGTCCGTGGTGTGGCAGGACAACGGCAACCCCCCGTACACCATTTACCAGCTGGAAATTTCTTCGTCCGACACTTACCTGCCGTTAGGCGCTTCGAACACGGGCCCGGGGATCTATTACGAGGCTTCCGGCCTTATCCCCGATACCACCTATTATTCCAGGGCCAGGGCGGTGAACGGGGCGGGGATGCTTACGGCGTATGAGGTCTTAGGCTCCACCATAACGCATGCCGCCCTGCCTGCGGGGCCCGTAACGCTGACCCCGGCGGAAAATTCCATAGACGCGGCCTGGGACGCCAATACCAACCCGGCCGACACGCAGTATTTTGTTCAGGTCAGCACCTCTGACGATTTTTCCGGCACCGATTACGGGCCGGGCACCTGGGCGCAGTCGCCGGTGCGCGACGTGACGGGTTTGACCTCGGAAATCACTTATTACCTGAGGGCGAAGGCCCGCAACCGCGCGGGCCTGGAAACCGGCTATTTTGTGCTGGGGCAGGGGGAGGCGCTTTCCGGTCCCGACATTACGCCGCCTACCGTGCTGCCCCTTCAGCCCGGTGACAATACCTGGCGCGGCGGCGCCAGCGGGCTTTACAGGGTGCATTTTACGGATTTCGCCTCCAAGCTGGACCGCTTCCAGGCGCGGGTGGCTACCGGCTCCGGTTTTACCGGGACTGTGATAGCGGACTGGACGGACATTGTGACTAATATAAACGCCGAGACTTACACAACCGATTGGGAGTTGCCGGCGGATACGATATTCACTCATATACCGGAGAATGTTGCGAGCTATGTTTCGGTAAGGGTTTACGACAACGCCGGCAATGTGAATGTTTCTACGGACGTGTTCTATGTGCTACGCGATACCACTACACCCACTATAACCGACAACCAGACGTCCCCTGACGGCTGGCAGAGCACGGACCCGGGCCCGGTCTTCTCCGTGGATTTCGCGGACGCGCTCTCGGGGCTGGCCAGAGTTTATTACAGCGCCAGCAGCATTGCCGGCTCGGCCAACGGCAACCGGGTAGCCTGGACGGAAATAGCCTCGTTCGTTTCTTCGGCCTCGTACACGGCGCCGTGGGGGGTTAACTTCGCCCTGCTCGCTGACGGCGCCAGCAATTATGTAAGCGTAAAGGCCCTTGATGTGGCCGGCAACCAGTACACACTGCCGGATGTTTTCCGGATATTAAAAAACACCGTTGGTCCGGCTGTGGCTATTTTAAGCCCCGCGGCACCGCTGGTTTCCACCGTAACGGCATTTTCGGGCACCGCTACGGCCATGAACGAGGTTTCCCCTGTGGCTTCGGTCGACATTTCCCTGCGGGACCTGACTTCCCCGACCTCGGAATATTATAACGGGACGGACTTTTCTTCCTCCGGGCAGGTATGGCTTGCCGCAACCGGGCAGGCGTTGTGGAGCTTTAACGCCTCAACCGTGCCGTTTATACTGGGCCGGCAATACCAGGTGCAGGCTATGGCCCGCGACATAAACGCGCTGCCCACGGCCCAGCTTTCTATACCGGAGGTGAATTTTGAACTTTCCCAGACCGTTCCCACCGTGGCGCTTTCCACGCCGGAAGCGGACTCCACGGTAGCCTTTTTCGACGCGGTGGAGGGCACTGCGGCGCCTGGCAGCGCGGCCCTGCATTCGGTGCAGGTATATGTCAAGCGGCTGTTCGACGGACAATGGTGGAATTTTGTGACCGGCGCCTGGGACCCGGTTCAGGTTGGCAGCGCAACCGTGGCCGGCGCCACCTGGAGCTTTACCCCCGGCACCGCGCTCCGGGGCAGCCTTGCCCACGGGCAGCTGTACTTTGTTACCGCGCAAGCGTTGGACGTGGCGGATCCGCAGAATGTGTCGGCTTACGCGGTGCCCGGCGCCACTTTTACCTGCGTGGATACAGTGCCCCCGGAGACGGTAACCCAGATAGCGGCTTCAACCGGCACCGCGCCGGGCCGCATAGACCTTGCCTGGACTTTTGCCGGCGATGACGGCGGCACGCTGCCCATTGCGTCGCGCCAGTACGCGGTGCAGTACGCT
>MGVB01000076.1:10047-10189 GCA_001800275.1 Elusimicrobia bacterium RIFOXYA12_FULL_57_11 | reverse complement strand
ATACAATTCTCTACGTTGCTCAGTATTGGTAAGTTTTAGTTGTTTTAGTAAAGCTGATTTATCTACGCGAATTCCCATAGAGGAAATTTCAAAGCTATTTTCTAAGGTTGGATTCCAAAGAATGATATCGCCATTTAGCCCT
>MGVB01000076.1:0-10020 GCA_001800275.1 Elusimicrobia bacterium RIFOXYA12_FULL_57_11 | reverse complement strand
CAGTCGTCATAATCTGGCGCGCGGCCATCGTGCGGCTGGCCGCCGGCCAGCGCGCCGCCTATGCCTATTATAAATACGGCCCCGTATTTTTTTGCGGCCTGGTATTCCCTTTCGCGCGGCTCCAGCGCCGGATATTGGCCGGCCAGGTCTTCCGAGTGTATAAAGGTTATGGCGGCTGGCAACTGCGGACGGATAGCCGGGTATTTGGCGTGCACCGCGTGTTCGGTGGCTTTCATGGCGGCATATATTTTCCTCACCGCCACTTTGAGAAAAGGCAGGCCGCGCTGTTTGCGGGTTATTATTTTTTCCCAGTCCCACTGGTCCACATAAACGGAATGAATATTATCCAGGCGCTCTTCGTCCGGCCGGATGGCGTTCATGTCGGTGTACAGCCCTTCCCCGGCGCGGAACTTGTAGTCGGCCAGCACCATGCGCTTCCATTTTGCCAGCGAGAATACCACCTCGGCGGCGGACTTATCGTGCTTTATGGAGAATGATACTTTCCTTTCGCTGCCGTTCAGGTCGTCGTTGACGCCGGAACCGCCCCTTACGAACAGCGGCGCCGAAACCCGCTCCAGGCGCAGCGCCCGGGCCAGGTTCACCTGGAAACTGTCTTTAATGAATTTTATGGCCCTTTCGGTTTCCCTGAGGGATAAGATAGATTTGTATTTCATAGCAGTACCGGTACCGCGCTAACTACTGTCCGCATATATTTTAGCAAATGAGAGCGGAATACCGGGCCGCGCAAATCCGGCAAAAACAGGAGCGCCGCGCAGGAATGCGCGGCGCTCCCGGTGGGACCAAGTGTAAACCGAAGCTTATTTCCGCATGGCGATACGGTATAACACCACACCCATGAACATGAACAGGCCGGCGCCCAGCAGCTGGTAGCCGCCCCCGCCCAGCAGGGTTTTAAGGGCATGTTCGAAGCGCAGGGAAGCCATGAAGTCCGGCGCCCATACCGTGGCTATGGCCACTATCACGCCGAACAGCGCGCCGCCCGCCACCAGCCCGGTGGCGAACAAACTGCCTTTGCCGAGCTCCGCGTCTTCCGCGCCCTCGCCTTTGCGCTCGCGCACAAAATCAGCAATGCCTTTTATGGCGCCGCCCACGAAGATGGGCAGCGTGGTGGAAAGCGGCAGGTACAGGCCCACCGCGAAAGACAGGGCCTTTACGCCGCACAGTTCCATTACTATGGAGATGAACGCCCCCACTATGACGAACTGCCAGTCCAGGTTGAAGGAGAGCAGCCCCTTGATGAGCGTGGCCATAAGCGTGCCCTGGGGCGCGGGATATTTATCCGTCCCTATAGCATGCTGTATACCCTGCGCCAGCATGTCGGCGGTAGGCGTGTCCAGTATCTGTACCGTCCAGCCTATCACGGCCGCTGAAACCACGGCGCCTATGAACAGCGCTATCTGCTGGTATTTGGGAGTCGCGCCCACAATATAGCCCGTCTTCAGGTCCTGCGATGTGGCCCCGGCGTTGGCCGCGGCTATGCAGATCATTCCTCCTACCACCAGCGCCATAGGTTCGTACACCATGCCCGTCCAGCCCACGGCTATAAAGATAAGCGCCGTGCCCATAAGGGTGGCAATGGTCATGCCGGATATAGGGTTGGACGAGGAACCTATTATGCCTACTATGCGGCTGGAGACGGTAACGAAGAAAAAGCCGAAAACAATTATCAGGCCGCCCAGCATCAGCTTGCTGATAACCGAGTTGCCGGGGATCATTGGCAGTATGGCTATAAGCGTTACAAGCCCTATGGAGCCGCCTATCACGGTCATGAACGACAGGTCGTTCTCGGTGCGGGCAATGGAAGCGCCGCTTTTCCTGTTCTTAAGGGAAGCGATGCTTCCTTTAAAAGAGCTGATAATGGTGGGCAAGGTCTTCAGCAGCGTTATGAACCCGCCGGCCGCCACCGCGCCCGCCCCTATCTGGCGCACATACGCCCGGTAAACCGCGGCTGCGGTATCCGCGAACTGGTGCGTTACGGGGTCCCAGCCGCCCGGCCCGCCGGCGGTAAGGATGTCTTTAAGGTAGCCCAGCTTCACAAGCTGTTCGGCTATAACCGTGCCGGGCACCAGGGTGGCAAGCAGCGGTATAAGTCCCAGCCAGGCAAGGACGCCGCCTGCAACAAGGACACCGGCTATCCGGGGACCCACTATATAGCCCACACCCAGGTATTCGGGCGTTATTTCGCCGTTTATAGTGGCGGAAGGGAAATATTTATTGGTTTGCATCGTAACCCACGCGGGGGATTCGGCTATAACGCCGAATATTTTCTGCAGGGTAGCGTAGATAAAGGCAAAGCCCAGGCCCTGGTACGCGGTCTTGGAAAAATCCCCGCCCTTTTCGCCCGCTATAAGCACCGACGCGCAAGCCGTGCCTTCGGGGTAGGGCAGGGTATCGTGCTCCTGCACTATAAGCGACCGGCGCAGCGGTATCATCATCAGGGTGCCCAGGATGCCGCCGAACATGGCCAGCGTGAAAATGGTCCAGTAGTTAAAGTACGCGGCCCCGCCGCTGCCGGCCGACAGGAACAGGAAACCGGGCAGTGTGAACACGACGCCGGCCGCTATGGATTCACCAGCCGAACCGGTGGTCTGTATAATATTGTTCTCAAGTATGGAGGTCTTGAATATCTTCCGGCCCAGTGAAATAGCCAGCACCGCTATAGGTATGGAAGCCGAGACCGTGAGCCCCGCTTTAAGGGCCAGGTAGACGGTGGAAGCTCCGAAAATTATTCCGAATACCGCGCCAAGCAGCACGGATTTTATGGTAAATTCAGGAATTAACTGCGAGTCGGCTATGAACGGCTGGAATTTTGCGGCGGACTGCTGGTGAGTGGACATTATTAGCTCCTTAAGATCCGGCAGGTTGTATTCTATCAAAAAGCTGCAGAACAATATACTAACCGCATATGCTCAAAGCCCAAACAGGCTACTCAGCCCATTTTTGTGCGAGGTTTATCAGGACTTCGGCGGATTTGTTCATACCGTCCAGGGATACCCATTCGTAGCGGCCGTGGTAGTTGTAGCCGCCGGTAAAGACGTTGGGCGTAGGCAGCCCCATAAAGGAAAGCCGCGCGCCATCGGTGCCGCCCCGCACGGGTTTTACGTGCGGTGTAAGCCCGGCCTGTCTTACCGCAGCGGTAAGCTTGCCCATCACTTCCGGGTACCGGACAATAACCTCTTTCATATTCCGGTACTGCTCGCGGAAAGCCAGTTCTATCTTCGCCAGCGGGTATTTAAGGCGCTTGGCCGCTATAATGGCTTCAAGGTGTTTTTCCATGGCCTTCAGCTTTTTCGGGTCATGTTCGCGCACTATACCGGACACTTCCGCTTTTTCTATGCCGGCGGCAATATCCGTAAGCATTATAAAACCTTCCCGGTTCTCTGTGGTTTCCGGAAGCATGTTTTCCGGCCAGGCGGCCACAATGTCGGCCGCTATGCGCGCCGCGTTGGCCATGGCGTTCTTGGCGGTGCCCGGGTGCACACTTTTGCCGGCGATAGTTATCTTTATCCCGTCGGCGTTGAAATTCTCTTCTTCGATGGCTCCGGCCACGTCACCGTCAAAAGTGTAGGCGAAATGGGCGCCGAAAGCCTTGATGTTGAAGAACTTTACGCCCTGGCCCACTTCCTCGTCGGGCGTAAAACCTATTTTCAGCGTGCCATGCGGTATTTCCTTATGTTTAAGCAAATATTCCGCGGCCGTCATGATTATGGCGAGCCCCGCTTTATTGTCCGCGCCCAGCAGCGTGTCGCCGGAGGCTGTAACTATGTCTTCGCCTTTACAGCCCGCCAGTTCCGGACAGTTTCTGGTGTTAAGGGTGAGCCCGTGTTTGCGGCTTATAACAATGTCGCCCCCCTTCCAGGCTTTGTGCACCTGGGGGCGTACGCCTTTGCCTGAAGCCGCGGGTGAAGTGTCCATGTGGGCCAGAAAACCTATAACGGGCTTTTTGCCCTTTACCGTGGAGGGGATCTCCGCCGTGACATATCCGTATTTATCCAGTTGTACAGCTTTAGCCCCGATAGTTTTAAGCTCCGCGGTCAGCAGTTTTGCCAGCGCCAGCTGTTTTTTCGTGGAAGGGAAAGTTTGCGAATTCTCGTCGCTCTGCGTGTCTATCCTGCAGTATTTTTCCAGGCGTTTGTAAAGCGAAGCTTTGAAGTTCATCCGGCCTCCGTGTGTTTGCTTGCGGTTTCACAAAAAGGATATCATTAAATTATCCCGCGGTTCAAGGAGCTCACCAGATGGCCTTCCATTTCATGCCGAAAGAAGTGAAATTCTTCGACTTCCTCAACCTGCAGGCGGAAAATATCGTTAAAGCGGCCGACTGTTTTAAAGCCGCCGTAAAGATCGGCACTTTTGACGAGGAAACCGTAAAGAAAATAAAAGATTTCGAGCACGAGGGTGACACACTCTCCCATGAGCTGGTGGATATGCTCAACCGCACCTTCATAACACCCATAGACCGCGAGGACATCTTCGCGCTGACCAATACGCTGGACGATATTCTGGACATGATAAACTCCATGGCCAACCGCATAAAGCTCTACAAGCTAAACACCAACGAGGAGTATATGGTGCAGTTCGCCGACACCATAGATCAGTCCGCCCGGGCCCTGGCCAATGCCGTAACGCACATGCATGACACCAAGCGCGCGCGCCGCGTGCTGGACCACTGCATAGAGGTGAACCGCCTTGAGAATATCGGCGACCAGATAAGGGAAAAGGCCATCAGCCACCTGTTCGAAGCCGAAAAAGACCCCATCCTGGTAATAAAGTGGAAGGAAATCTACGAAGTGGCCGAAGGCACCCTGGATACCTGCGAACATGTAGCTAAAGTCATAGAATCCATACTTGTGAAAAATGGATAGTGCCCTCCTTCCGATAATAGGGCTGGTAACACTGGCTCTGGTTTTTGATTATCTTAACGGCTTCCACGACGCCGCTAACTCCATTGCCACCATCGTTTCCACCAGGGTACTGTCCCCCCGCCAGGCGGTTCTCTGGGCGGCTTTCTTTAACATGCTGGCCTTCTTCCTCTTCAGCCATGCAGTGGCCAAGACCATGGGCAAGGGGATAGTCGATATCAGCGTGATAGACAACCACGTGGTATTCGGCGCGCTGATGGGCGCCTGTATATGGAATATTTTTACCTGGTATTACGGCCTGCCGTCCAGTTCTTCCCACGCGCTGATGGGCGGGCTTGCCGGCGCCGCGGTAGTTAAGGCCGGCACGGGCGTGCTGGTCTGGGGCGGCATAATAAAGGTGCTGCTCTTCATAGTTATCTCCCCCGTGCTGGGCTTGCTGTTGGGTTTGATCTTCGGGGTGGCGGTGTACCGGCTGTTCAGCAAGGCCATACCTAACAAAGTGGACCACTTTTTCAGAAAGGGACAGCTGCTTTCAGCCGCCGCCTATAGCCTTGGACACGGCGGCAACGACGCGCAGAAAACGATGGGTATAATAACCGGGTTGCTGTTCAGCGCAGGTTATTTGGGTGATAAATTTGAGGTGCCGGGCTGGGTTGCCGTAGCCTGCTATGCGGCCATGGGCCTTGGCACCATGTCCGGCGGCTGGCGCATAGTAAAAACCATGGGGCATAAGATCTCTAAATTAAGGCCTGTGGACGGCTTTTGCGCGGAATCCGGCGCCGCGGCCACGCTTTTTTTGGCTTCTTCTTTGGGTGTTCCCGTAAGCACCACGCACACCATAACCGGCGCCATAATGGGTGTGGGCACCATGAAGCGTTTCAGCGCCGTAAAATGGGGCGTAGCCGGGCAGATAGTCTGGGCCTGGGTCATGACCATCCCCGCCGCCGCTATCATTTCAGCCATGTTTTACTGGCTGTCCGTACATTTGCTCGTGAAATAGGCCGACACCGCTTATTTCCGGATTCCTGTCGCCGCGGCGCGCCCGGCCAGCAGGCCGGAAGTCCAGGCCAGGTGCAGGTTGAAGCCGCCCGAATCCCCGTCTATATCCAGCAGTTCCCCGGTTATATAAAGTCCTTTTATTTTTTTTGACTCGAAGGTGGCCGGGTCTGTTTCCGCGCAGGCGCAGCCGCCTGCCGCCACCATGGCGTCCTCAAAACCCAGCGACCCGGTAATTTCCAGGCGGAAAGCCTTTAGCTCGCCGGCCAGGATATCGAGGCCGGGCCCGGCGGGGGTGTTCCAGTCCAGGCCGCAGCAGGCTGCTATGGCCCGGATAACTTTTTCATTCAACAGGCCGCAGGCGAAATGGCGGAAGGGGCGGCCCTCAAAAGCCTTGGCCCGCGCAAGCAGCAGCGCCCGCAATTCATTTTCAGGCAGTTGCGGGAGAAAATCCACCTGCACAAATACCTGCCCGCCGGGCAAAGCCGCAAGGGCGGCACGGCTAAGGTCCAGCGCGGCCGGGCCGGAGATCCCGTAAGAGGTGAAAAGCAGCTCGCCCGAGGTGCGCGCCATGAATTTGCCGCCGGCCTTCAGCGTTAGCGCGGCATCCAGCCTTACGCCGTCCAGTTCGATTACCACGGTTTCTTTGATTTTAAGCGGCACCACGGCGGGCGACGGCGGGGCCACCGTGTGGCCCAAGGCGGTAAGCAGGGCGTAGCCCTTGCCCGAGCCGCCTATCTGCGGGTACGCGGCGCCCCCGGCCGCAATTATCACCCGCCCGGCCTTGTATGTCGTTTTCTCGCCGGGCGGCGCCTGCTTCACCCATTTGGGCGCTACTTTTACGGTTTCCACCAGGAACCCGTTGTCGCCGCGCTTCAGGGCCAGCACTTCCGTAAGCGTAACGACGGGAACTTTCAGGGCCTCAAGCTCATTAAGCAGGACGCCCAGCACATCCTGCGCCTTTTGCGTAGCGGGAAAAAGCCGGCCGCTGTCTTTCTCCACGCGCAGCAGCCCCAGGCCGTCGAAGAAAGAATGCACTTCTTCCGGCGGCAGGGCGGTAAAAGTTTTTTTAAGGAAAGCCGGGGAGGCCGCGTGATACGCGGCCGGGGTTATGTTAAGGTTCGAGAAATTGCACTTGCCGGAACCGGTAGAGAGCAGTTTGCGGCCCGGCACGTGGTTTTTTTCCAGCACCAGCACCGAAGCCCCGGCACGCGCCGCGACAATTGCCGCAGCCAGCCCGGACGCCCCGGCCCCCGCCACGACAACATCGAATCCCTGTTTTTCCATATTGCGGCCAGCTAAAAAGTACGCCCGGTTTTACCGGGCGTACTTTATACTGCTGCGGCTTTTACGCCCGGTCGGCGGAACCTACCACTGTCTTGTTCTTGTCGATATACATCTTTATAAGTTCCTCCCGGGCGGGCCCCAGGTATTTGCGCGGGTCGAACTCCCCGGGTTTTTCCGCGAACACTTTACGGATCACGGCGGTCATCACCAGGCGGCCGTCGGAATCTATATTTATCTTGCAGACGGCGGATTTGGCGGCCTTGCGCAGCTGGTCGGCGCTCACGCCCACGGCGTTCTCCATCTTGCCGCCGTACTTGTTGATCATGTCGATGTAGCTGGTAAGCACCGAGGACGCCCCGTGCAGCACTATGGGAAAACCGGGGATGCGGCGCTCGCACTCTTGCAGTATGTCGAAACGCAGCGGCGGGGCGCTTTCACCGGGCTTCACCTTAAACTTGAAAGCGCCGTGGCTGGTGCCTATGGAGATGGCGAGTGAATCCACACCGGTGCGCTTTACAAAATCTTCCACCTGCGCGGGGTCGGTATAGTTGGAATGTTCGTGGGAGACCTCGTCCTCTATGCCCGCCAGCACGCCCAGTTCCCCTTCTACCGTAACGTCGAACTTATGCGCGTAGTCCACCACCTGCTTGGTAAGCTTCACGTTCTCTTCGTAGGGCAGGTGCGAGGCGTCTATCATCACTGAGGAAAAACCGTTCTCTATGCAGGATTTGCACAGTTCAAAGGAATCGCCGTGGTCCAAGTGCAGCGCTACGGGCACCGGGCCTTCTTTCATTTCCTTTATCATCTCCATGGCGCCGCGCGCCATCCAGCGCAGCAGGGTGGCGTTGGCGTAATCGCGCGCGCCTTTCGACAGCTGCAGTATTACGGGGGAGCGCGAGCGGACACAGGCGGTAAGGATGGCCTGCAGCTGCTCCATGTTGTTGAAATTATAGGCCGGCACCGCGTAGCCGTCTTGCATAGCTTTCTTGAACATTTCGCGGGTATTGACGAAACCCAGTTCCTTGTAGGTTACCGTGCTCGTGGCGGTTGCTGTCATGTTATCCTCCGGGCTGCAGTTTAACTTCCATCATTATATATCTTTGCCGGGGCAGCGCAAAGCCCGCTGCCGCCTATAATTTGCTAAAATAGGTAGCGGCGCGGTCTTATTGCTGGTGCTGCCAGTGGGCGCACAAGTCCCCCGCTTCGCAAAAGCAGAGGACCAAGGGGAGGAAAGTTATGCAAGTTCAGGAAAAACCTTATCTTACCGGCAGGACGTTTTTATTCAGCATTTACAAAGGCGAGGATCTGCTTCAGGCCATCCAGCAGTTCAGCCACCACCACCAGGTGCGCTGCGGCCTTATAAACGCTATCGGCGCCGTTGAGCGGGCCACCTTCGGCATTTACGACCAGAAAGCAAAAAAATATATAAAGCATAACCTTGAAAAAGAACTTGAGATAAATTCCTTTTGCGGCAATATCAGTATTTTCGACGATAAACCCATGGTGCACGCGCACGTGGTATTCTCCGACAGCGAAGGCAAGGCTTTCGGCGGGCATGTTATGGCCGGCACCCGCGTTTTCAGCTGTGAAGTTTTCATGCAGGAGCTTACCGGCGATCTCAAAGTAAGGAAGACCGACAAAGCCACCCAGCTGCCACTTTGGGCCAACCCGATCTGCCTTAAATGAAGGCGCCCCCCGCCGGTTTCAGGGCAGGCTTCGTGCCTATAACGGGCCTGCCCAACGCCGGCAAATCCACGCTGCTCAACGCCCTGTGCGGAGTAAGACTGTCCATAATTTCGGAAAAGCCGCAGACCACCCGCAACAGCATACTGGGGATACTGAACGCGCCCGATTTCCAGGCGGTGTTCGTGGACACGCCCGGTTTCCTGAAAAGCCGTAACCTGTTCGAAAAGAGCATGGAGAATTCCATACGCCGGGCGGCTTCAGAAGACGGGGATATCTGTCTGCTGATGGTGGAGCCGGGTCTGCCGCCGGAAGACAAAATACCGCTGTTCGAGCCGCTGAAAAAAGTGTCCTGCCCGCTATACCTGGTAATAAACAAGCTGGACAAGGAAACCGGCCGCGACCGGGCCGCCGCCGCGGAGAAGTTTTATCGCTCGCTGCTGCCGGTTAAACAGGTGCTGCTGATCTCGGCGCTTAACGGCGGCGGGGTGAAGGAATTGCGCGCTGCCATAAAAGCGGCGCTGCCGGAACATCCCGCCTATTACCCGCAGGACCAGCTAACCGACCGCTGGGAAAAATTTTACGCGGCTGAAATAATCCGGGAACAGATCTTTAAACTATACAGCCAGGAGATCCCTTATTCCGCGGCCGTGGAAATAGAGGTTTTTCGGGAAGAGGAGGGCCGCGACACGCAGGTGCTGGCCACCATTCATATGGCCCGCGCCGGCCAGAAACCCATTATTATAGGGAAGGGCGGCCGCTCTATACAGGTACTGCGCGAAAAATCCCACAAAGCGCTTACGGCCTTCCTGGGCCGACGGGTAGAGCTGCACCTGACAGTTAAAGTTACCCCCGGCTGGCAGGATAATCTGGCGTTTCTGCGCGAGATCGGTTTTTATGATAAGAAATAGCGGGAGCATCCTTTTCCGCATCTTCCCAGGCTATCTTGCCGTTACGCTGCTGGCCGGCGCCCTTATACTGCTGGGCGGTCTGGCGGCGGTGCAGTTCGGGCTCTGGCTGGCGCGGCTGGCTTTCGGGCTCGAACTGGTGTCAGGGCTGCAGCCCGTTGTAGCGGACGCCGCCGGTTTCGCGCTTATTTCGGCCATGACCGCGCTGTCACAATATTATTTTACAAGCCTGCTCGCGCTCTGCCACGAGGGCCGGATAAAGTTAC
>MGVB01000075.1:10282-14503 GCA_001800275.1 Elusimicrobia bacterium RIFOXYA12_FULL_57_11 | reverse complement strand
ACAGGGTTTTCAGAGTTGACCGGATTTTGGAATTGGAAATAATTTAGGAGGGGAGAATGCTGTTCGATAAAATGGACCCTGAAATGGTGAAGGCGATGATAGAGGCGCTGCCGGCTGAACTTACAGTTATAAACGCCGAGGACGAAGTGGTGGGCTGGAACAAGCACGAGACCCGGCTCTTTAAGCGGCCCCTGTCCGCCATGGGTATGAATTTCCGGCAGTGCCATCCTGAACGCAGCTTGGCCATGGTGGAAAAACTTGTTTCCGAAATGAGGGCCGGAACGCGCGAGAAAGCTACCTTCTGGATAGACCTGGAGACAATAAAAAACGAGCCGAAGCATAAAATATTCATAGAGTTTTACGCCCTGCGCAACGCCCGCGGCGGGTATATGGGCTGTATGGAATTCACCCAGGACGTGACTGCCGTGCGCGCCCTTGAGGGGCAGCGCCGCCTGGTGGATTGACCGTCGCGCCGTGTTTTGCGTGAAGAAGGCCGGGTATCAAATGATATCCGGCCTTTTTGCGGTCTGTTCAGCGGAGTATGAGCGCGGGCCAGATGGGGGCCAGGGAGGTGGTGAAGGCGTTGGCTATTTCCCGCATGGCCGTGGTCAGGTCGAAGCCTTCATAGGACATGGAGCCCGACCAGAGTATGGACCCGGTCTGCGCGTCTACCATGCGCGCCACCAGCGTGGCGTTGGCGGTGGTGCTGAGCAGTTGGGAGTTTGGCAGTCCTGCCACTGAGCCTTCCGAATACAGTCCGCTGTTGGAGACTTTAGTTACGTCCGTTACCAGGTTTCCGTTGGCGGTGTTCACCAGATATTTGCCCGCCGGGGCGCTCTCGGCCACTGTGCCTACGAACAGCGCGTCCACGCCCAGGAGCTTGCCCAGCTCTTTGGCGGTGGTCTGGTCGAAGTATTTGGAGGAGGATAGCGAGTGCTCCTGTATTACGTCGCTGAGCTTCTGGCGCTCTATGACGTCAGCGCCGCGCATCAGCAGGCTTTGCGTCAGCATGTCGGCCGCAAGGTCGCCGTTCTTGCCGCCGAAGCTCAGTACCGCTACGCGTTTTACGGCGGAAAAATCCGCGTTGCGGTTTATGGCCACCTGCGGGGTTACGCAGGCCGTCAGCGGCGCCAAAACAAGGAATAGGAAAATGTTTTTCATGGCGCTTTATCGGTGTGAAAGGTGGTGCAGGTGTCTGGTGGCGGTGTCGCGCATGCGCGGGTCCTGTGTGTTGTCAAGGCAGGCTTTCCAGGCGGCTATCGCCTTGTCCCTGAGGCCCTTTTTTTCATAAATCAGGCCCAGCATGTAATGCGCGGCGGCTTTTTTGGGTTCAAGATTTACCGCGCCCTCAAAAGCCCTTTGTGCGTCGTCCGCCTGTTCCAGTCTGGAATAGGCGAATCCCAGTTTCATATAAAGTTCAGTGTCTGCGGGGTTGGCTTTTACCTGTTGTTCTATGGCGGCGGCTTCCGTTCTTAACTGTTCCCTGGCCACCGGTGTTTCCTTTTGCTGCCTGGGGGCGGATTGCGCGGTAGCCGCCAGGGCCGGGATAAGGAATAAGACGGAAAATGATATAAGTTTCATGATTGCCTCCACATTCGATAAATATACCATATAAAACTTGTCGTATTATCGCAAAATGGGAATTGACGGTTTGTGTGGCGCGCGGGGCTTGACAAGTCAAGTGTTTTGTGCTATAGTATGAGCGGTCATCCGCATTGACGGATTACCAAATGTGACTCCCCTCTCAAGGGGATGCGAAAACCCGCCAAAGGCGGGTTTTCGTGTTTATAAGGGTTTCTTTCGGAGGCCGGCGTTGAGCTGCGCCAGGGCGTTGGCTTCAGCTCTTATTCTTCTGTGGCTTTCAGTCCTGCCGCTATCCTTTGTATAATTATAATATAGTACGGGAAGCGGTTCTGCCGGCCCGGAAAGCAGCGCGGGAGGATAAATGGGAAAATTTGTTGAATGCGTGCCAAATTTCAGCGAGGGCAGGGATGTAAAGATGATAAACGAGATCGTTGAGGCCGCAAAGACCGTTCCCGGTGTGCTTGTGTTGGACGTGGAAAAAGACGCCGACCATAACCGTACCGTCCTTACTTTTATCGCTCCGCTAGAAACGGCAGTCGAGGCCATGGTCGCCGTTGCCAAAAAAGCGGCGGCGCTCATTGACCTTAATGCCCATAAAGGCGAGCATCCCCGTATGGGAGCCACGGACGTGGCACCGTTTATCCCTATAATGGACACAACGATAGAGGAATGCATAAAGCTGGCCGAACTGGCCGGCGAACGTATAGGCAGGGAGCTGAATATCCCTGTTTATCTTTACGACAGGGCCGCCCGCACTGAAAACCGCCGGGATCTGGCCAAGGTTCGCAAGGGGCAGTTCGAGGGGCTTAGGGAAGAAATAGGGAAAAATCCCGACAGGGCGCCGGACTTTGGCCCCAACCATATACATCCCACCGCCGGAGCCATGGCCGTAGGAGCCCGCAACCAGATAGTGAATTTTAATGTGAACCTGGCCACCACGGATATGGAATTCGCCAAGGGCCTGGCAAAAAAGATCCGTACCTCCGGCGGCGGCCTTCCCGCGCTGCGCGCCAAGGAAATATTCCTGGAGTCCAGGGGGCAGGTGCAGATGTCTACCGTGCTTACCGACTACCGCACCACCTCCATAAAGCGCGTGATGGACGAGATTTCCGGGGAATTGGCGCCTAAAAATATAGCGATTACCGGCACCGAGCTGATAGGGCTTACCTCCCAGGAAGCCATAACCGATTACGCCGTGGAAGCGCTGAACGTGAAGGATTTTAACAAGGACGTGCAGGTGCTGGAGACCAAGCTTTTGAAGCTGCTGGGCACCTGGCAGGCCGGGGCCGGGCTTTTTGTCGAAGCCCTGGCCAGCACCGACCCTACTCCGGGCGGCGGTTCGGCGGGCGCGGTAAGCGGCGCCATGGGCTGCGCTTTGGGCCAGATGGCGCTGGGTATAACGCTGCGCGGGAAAAAACTTGAAGAAGCCAAGCGCCCCGCCCTTGTCCTGCTGCGCGAGAGGCTGGGCGAGCATAAGGCCGCCCTGCAGAGCTGCGTAAGCGAAGACAGCGCCTCTTTCGACGTTTTCTGGGCGGCGATGAAGCTGCCCAAAGATAACCCGGAGCGCAAGGCTAAGATGCAGGCCGCCCTGAAATACGCGGCCGAAGTGCCGCTCAAGACCGCGCGCCTGGCGTCGGAAGCTTTGGCAGGCCTGGCCGTTTGCGCCGCTTCGGTTTCGCCTCAGGTCATATCCGATTACCGCAGCGCGGTTTACCTGCTTGAGGCCGCCGTGCGCTGCGCCGCCGAGAACGTCCTTATCAACGCCGAGGCCCTTGAAGATAAGGCCTGCGCGGAAAAACTTGCGGCTGAGGTTAAAGGTTATCTGCCCGCTTATGCGTCCGGACAGTCCGTGCACTGACAAATACTTCTTTGTAAAAAAAGGAAAATTTAATGGCAAGTATCGATGCGATTTCAAGAGGTCTTATGCTGGACAGCCTGAGAGAGTACGCCAAGAGGCGTATAACCCCGGACTTCCTGCGCGAGTGCGACGCCGCCAACGAGTTCCCGGCCGAGATACTCAGGGAAATGTATTCCCCGGACATCCTGGGGGTGCACCTGCTTATGATCCCCGTGGAGTACGGCGGCGTCTCGGGCGGCACTTTCGACATTTACCGCGTCTGCGAGGCGCTGGCGCGCATAGATCTTGGCATAGCCACCGGCGTTTTTGCCACGTTCCTGGGCACGGATCCGCTTAACGTGGGGGGAACCACCGGGCAGAAAGAAAAATGGCTGCGCCGCATAGCTTCGGAAAAGCTGCTGGTGGCTTATGCGGCAACCGAGGCTGACGCCGGCTCTGACCTGGTAAACCTGCGCACCCGCGCCGAGCACGTGGTGAAGAACGGAAAGATCGCCGGCTACCGCATAACCGGCAACAAACAATGGATCTCCAACGGCGGAGTGGCCGACATGTACACGGTGCTGGCCATAGCCCCCGGCGGCCCCTGCTGGTTCATAGTAGAAAAAGATATGGAAGGCTTTTCCCCCAACAAGCACGAGGATAAGCACGGTATACGTCTTTCAAACACCGCCGGTCTCTCGCTGGACAATGTATACGTCCCGGCTGAGAACCTTATCGGGCTCGAGGAGGGCAAAGGCCTGCTCCAGGCCCAGGCTGTCTTTGGTTATACCCGCGTGATG
>MGVB01000075.1:8076-10272 GCA_001800275.1 Elusimicrobia bacterium RIFOXYA12_FULL_57_11 | reverse complement strand
CCGTTACAGCCAGCAGCGTATACAGGGCGGCGGGCCGCTCTCCGATAAACAGGGGTATACCCATAAACTGATAGTTCCCAATTATGTCCGTCTCGAAGGTGCCAGGGCGTACATAGAGGATGTCTCCAACCGCCTGGACGCCGGCGAACACGGCCTGCAGACCGAGGGCGCTATAGCCAAGCTTTCAGCTTCCGAGTATGGCAACAAGGCGGCCGAAGACGCGATACAGGCTTTGGGCGGCTATGGCTACACCAAGGATTTCCCTGTTGAGAAGATTAAGCGTGATGTAAAGATCTGCTGTATCTACGAGGGAACCAGCGAAGTGCTGCAGATGACCATTTACCGCGGGCGCTGGCAGGAGCATCTTAAGTCCCGCGGCCGGTACTACCAGGATATGGCCGATAAAATGGACGCGCTGCACGCCAAAGAGCCCAATGCTGGTGCGCACTACGCGGCCCTGGCGCTGCGGGCGCTGGCGGCGGTGCTGGAAGAATGCCGGGTGCAGAAGCTGACGCGTCACCAGCATGTCACTTTCAGGCTCGGCACGCTTATCTGCGCCGCGGAAACCGCCGCGGTCTTCGCGGCTGCCGCCGCCGCGGATAAATACAGCGAGACCGTGCGTTTCGACCGGCCCTGCCGGCTGGCCATGGCCAGGATATTCGCGCGGGAAGCCGCTTTCAGTACAGCTACGGAAGGCCTGGCCCTGGTGTTGGGCGCGGCTGATACCTCCGGGACGCTTGCCGGTGATGTCAACATGGAGGCGGTCCAGGCCGGGCAGAAAGGTATGGTAGCCGACATGGACCTGGTGGCGCTCAAACTGAAGCAGACGTTCAAGGCGAAATAAAGACCGGGGAACCACGGCTTTAAACCGCAGGTTCAGAATTTTTAAGGAGTTTCTTATGCATATTGTCGTATGTGTAAAACAGGTGCCGGATACCACTGAAGTGAAGATAAACCCGGAGACCAATTCCCTTATAAGGACCGGGGTCCCCAGTATTATCAATCCGTACGATCATTTTGCGTTGCAGACCGCCCTGGAACTTAAAGCGAAACACGATTTCAGGGTGACCCTGGTCTCAATGGGGCCGCCGCAGGCTAAGAGCGTGGTGCAAATGGGCCTGGCGCTGGGCGCCGACGAAGGCGTGCTGTTGTCCGATATGGCGTTCGCCGGTTCCGACACCTGGGCTACCTCTTACGCGCTGGCTAAAGCCATGAAGAAAATAGGCAAAGCGGATATGATATTCTGCGGCATGCAGGCCATAGACGGCGACACCGCGCAGGTAGGCCCCGGCATAGCCCAGCAGCTGGGCATGGCGCAGGTCACCTTCTGCGAGCATGTGGAGGTGGACGGGCGCCGTATCATAGCCAGAAAGCTGATAGACGGGGGATATGAAATCGTGGAGTGCCGGCCCCCGCTGCTCCTTACCATGATCATGCATAAAGATTATGTGCCGCGGTATCCTTCATTCCCTGCAGTGCACTCTTCCCTGGGTAAACCTTTTCACGTCTGGGGCGCCGCGGATATCGGGGCTGAAGCACAGTACCTGGGGCTGAAGGGTTCTCCAACCCAGGTTAGCAGCATTTACCCGCCGGCTCAGCGAGAAAAAGCCGCCATGTCCTCGGGTTCCACCCATGAATCTGTAGAAAAAATAATGGACATAATGCGCCTGGAACATTTTCTGGGAGAATAGGGCTATACCGGTTTTATCACTGATTTTCAAGGAGAAAGCTGATCTATGATCGAAGTTTCAAAAAAATGTATCGGCTGCGGTAAATGCGTCCCTGTCTGCCCCTTTGCCGCCGTCCAGGTAATTGACAAGATGGCCGTAATGAACGAGGCCTGCACCCTCTGCGGGGCCTGCGTACAGGTTTGCCCGGTAGAGGCGATAGTCATAAACCGTGAAGAGGCTTCGGCGCGGGACCATTCCGGCTACAGGGGCGTCTGGGTTTTTGTCGAGATGTTGGACGCCGCGGATAAGGCTTCCCCTAAAAAGATAAAACAGGTGACTTTCGAGCTTTTAAGCGCCGGCCGCCGCCTGGCGGATGAACTTAAGGAAGACCTCTGCGCCGTGCTGCTGACGGACAAGAATCACGGTTACGAAAAAGAACTGGGCGCGCACGGGGCCGACAAGGTGTACATGGTGGAGCACGACGAGCTTTTTGAGTACAACACCGACATCTTCTCCACGGTAATAG
>MGVB01000075.1:0-8058 GCA_001800275.1 Elusimicrobia bacterium RIFOXYA12_FULL_57_11 | reverse complement strand
ACAAGCCTTCCATCATGCTTTACGGCGCTACCATCCGCGGCCGCGACCTGGCGCCGCGCGTAGCCGCTACCCTTTATGTGGGCCTTACCGCGGACTGTACCGCCCTGGCCATTAAAGATGGCCTGCTGCTGCAGTCGCGCCCGGCTTTCGGCGGCAATATCATGGCGGATATCCTTAGCCCCAATTCCAGGCCCCAGATGGCCACAGTGCGCCCCAATGTGATGAAACCGGGCCAGTTGGTGCACGGGCGCTCCGCGCTGGTTGTGCGGGAATCCGCGAAAATAGATAAAAGCCTGCGGCGCGTCAAAGTGCTTGAGCGCAAGATAGTCAATGAGTGCGGGGTCATGAAGATAGAAGAAGCGAAGATTGTGGTTTCCGGCGGCCGCGGTATGAAAACTAGAAAAAAATTCGAACTGCTGGAAGAATTATCCTGCCTGCTGGGCGGGGTAGTGGGGGCTTCGCGCGCGGCGGTAGACCTGGGCTTCAGGGAGAAGCCCAGCCAGGTGGGGCAGAGCGGGACTACAGTTTCCCCGCGCCTTTACCTGGCCTTCGGCATTTCCGGCGCCGTGCAGCATATAGTGGGGATGAAATCTTCGGACGTGATAGTCGCGGTTAATAAAGATCCCAACGCCCCCATCTTTAACGTGGCGAAGTACGGGATAGTGGGGGACGCACATGAAATACTGCCGAAGCTTATTGAAGCCCTTAAAAAGGGCGGGAAGTAATACGCTGTCGGAGGAATGCTGCTTGATTGTTCCCGGGTTTTATCTTTAATGACTTTACTGAACCGTCTTTTATTGCTGGTCTTCGGGGCAGGCCTTATCCCCGTGATCCCGGCCGGTTTTTTTCTGTTTTATTCTCAGGCCCAGTCGAAAAGAAACATCACAGCGCTGGAGCAGAGCGTTTCCCAGATGGCCGCCCTCATGACGGAGCGCGAGACGCAGGACCTTTCGCGCCGCCTTGAGCGGATGTGGGCTCCGGGTACTAAATATGTGGACCAGGCGAATCTGGGCCGCGCGCTCGGGACCAACCCGGAATTTCTTTACATGGCTTTTACCGGGCCGGACGGCAGGGAGGTCTTAAGCGGAGGGGTGCCGGAGCTGAAGCGGTTTTTCGGCTACCTGGATATCGGCGGCACGCAGCTTTTCCGTACGGCCGCGGCCAAGGGGCGTATTACCATAGGGCAGTTCGAGATGCTCTACGACATGCCCATCTGCCGGATGGTCTATCCGCTGGGCGGCGGTTATTTTGCCTTTGCCGCCGTGAACCTGCGCGATCTGGTGGGGAAACTGCATTCCCAGAAACTGGGTTCCACCGGTGGGCTGCTGCTGGCTGACGCGGAAGGCGGTTCGCTGGCTTTTTCCGGATCGCTCGAGAAATTTGACCGCCAGGCCGTGGTACACATGCTCGGCCTCGGGCCGGTGTTCACTTTTGAGGGGGCCCGCGGCGTGTACGTGGGTGCCGCGGCGCGGGTGCGCGGGTTTGACCTTTACGCTATAGCGCTCGAAGAGCGCGCGGAGGCCTTCTCCGGTATCAACCGCATTACGTGGCTCATGGCGTTCCTGCTGCTGGCCGTTTCCACCGCCTTTTACTTTTCCGCCCTGGCTTTCACCCGCAGCCTTACGGCGCCGGTAGAGGAGCTGCTGGCCGGTGCCGCCCGCGTGTCGGCCGGGAATTTTAAAACGGAAGTAGCCGAGCTGGCCGAATTTTCAGAAATAGGCAAGCTGAGCGCGGCTTTTAATTCCATGATGCGCGAAGTGGAACGCTATCACGGTATCCAGGTGGAAAAAGTTTTTGAGGAGAAACAGAAACTGGAGCTCCTTGTAAGCCTTATCCATGACGCCATCATCCTGTGTGATTTTCGCGGCGAACTGCTTTATGCTAATGTGGCGGCAAAAAACCTGCTGGAAATGGACGGGCCGGCCGGGAAAAAAGGTGAGGCGCTGCGCGGTAAAGTGGCCGCCCTGGTGGCCCTGAATTCCGGATCGCCCGACGGGGTGATAGGGCTTGATGTCCCTTCCGGGAAGAAATATTTTCGGATAAGTTTGCAGATGTTCGCCACTAAAACACAGAAGCCGGCCATATTCATGGTTCTCCGGGATGTAACGCTGGAGAGAGAGATTCAGGCCATAAAGGAAGAATTTTTTCATTCCGTGGCTCATGATTTGCGCGCGCCATTGCTTACCATGCAGGGCTATATCAACCTTCTTGACCGCGAATTCCCGCCCGAGGCGAAGCAGGCGGGTTATGTTAAAAATGTCAGGGAGTCCAGTGAGCGGCTTTTTAAGATGCTGGAGAACATACTGGATATTTCGAAGATGGAAGCCGGCCATTTAAAACCGGACCTGCGCAAGATAAACGCCTCCAAATTTCTTTCTTCGGCCGCCGAAAGTTTCAGGGCTCTTTTTGCCGAAAAGCGCATAGAGCTTGTGGTGGAGGAAGGGGGCGGCGCCGTGGAGTTCTCCGCCGATTCCTCCCTGCTGCGCCGGGTTATCGAAAACCTGCTGTCCAACGCGTGGAAATTCACTCCGGCGGGCGGCCGGGTTGCGGCATCCTCCGCGGTCGAGGACGGGAAACTCGTTTTTATGGTGACCGATACCGGCCCCGGGATACCCGCGGACCAGCTTGAGGCGATTTTCGAGAAATACAAGCGGCTTAAATCCGGGGAAGGCGAGGCCGGCTTCGGGTTGGGGCTTGCCATCGCGCGCAAGATAGTGGAGCTGCATGGCGGCACCATAAGCGCGCGGTCAACGGCCGGCCGCGGCAGCTCGTTCCGGGTGGTCCTGCCGCGGGTTTAGCGGCATGGTCAGGTGATATGCTTCCAGTTCGGTTTCGGAGGAATAACGCGGGGATAAAGTTTACAGGGGAGAATTTATGAACGAAAAAACCAGCGGTAAAAACAGCAACAAGGTGCTTTATATTTTCAGCACGGTGTTTACGCTCCTCATGCTGTTCAGTTTTGCCATAGACGCCTGGCTGTCCATGGGCGGCTGGATAAGGACGCTGGATAATAAATGGTCGGACCTGCGTGTGCGCCTGCCCAGCGTGCTGGCCTTTAAGGCCGACCAGGACCTGCGGGCCGGCATCGGAAAGTATTTTAACCGTGAGGCCGACGAACGGATATCCATTGCCGCCATTGACGAACACACCGTCAAGCAGCTTGGTTACCCTTTTAAACGCAAACATTACGCCACCCTGATAGAGAAGTTGAATAAGGCCGGGGTTAAAGCCATAGGGCTCGACGTGTTGATATTCGACTCGGACCGGGACGACAAGGTAAGCGATAATGCCATGGTGGCGGCCGTGCGCAAAGCCGGGAATGTTTCGGCGCTGGTAGCCATAAACCCGGAGACCAACGAACTGCAGTATCCAATAAAGGGTTTGGGCGAGGCCGCGGCGATAATTTCACATCCGCACGTTGAAAATACCATAGAAAGCAACGGGCAGGTGCGCAGGATAGGCCTTTTCAGCGAGACCAGGCAATACAGGGACCTGGTCATAAAAACACGCTGCGGGAATGCCTGCGCGGGCTCCGGGCTGCCCCTGCTTGCCATGGCCACCTACGCGATTTATACGGGCAAGGACCTGGGCGGGCTTGAGGCCGCCTTTGGAACATTTCCCCGGGTCCTTAATTTCCGTGTGCCGAAATTCCGGCCTTTCCACCCGGGCTGGGGCAGGAAGGATTTAAAGAACAACGACTCCGTGTACCGGCATATTTCGGTAAAAGACATCATGGACGGAAAACTGGCTCCCGAAGAGCAAGCCGCGCTGAAAGGCGGTATTGTGCTTGTAGGGTCTACGGCTCTGGGCGCTTTCGACCATTACCCGTCCCCATTCTACGCCTCCTGGCCCGGGGTCGAGGTTCACGCTAACGCCATAGACAACCTGCTGCATGACGACTTCCTGAAGCCGGCGGCCAAATGGATAGTGATAATTATCGCCGTCCTGCTTATCTGGCTTCCGGTGCTGATGCTGAACTACTCCATAAGGGCCATCTCTCTTACCTCGGCGGCCGTGGTCGCCGTGCTTATGGCCGCCAACTACATAGCGCTCATTAAACTGTTCGACATGCCCTACCTGAGTATCCTGGTGTCGCTTGGTATTCCCTTCGTGTTCGTCACGGTGTATAAGGCCGTACTGGAAGGCCGCGAAAAAAAATGGATAAAGAACACCTTCGGGCAGTATCTGTCGCCAAAGGTGGTGGAGCTTATTACCAAGGACCCCTCCAAGCTGTCTCTCGGCGGAGAGAAGCGCGACATGACGGCCTTCTTCCTCGATATAGCCGGGTTTACGGCTATGTCCGAGAAGCTGACGCCCGAGCAGCTGACCAACATGCTTAACAATTACCTTTCAGGCCTTACCGACGTTATCCTGCGCCATGACGGTGTGGTGGATAAATACATCGGCGACTGCGTGATGGCGTTCTGGAACGCGCCGCTGGACCAGAAGGAGCACCGCAAACTGGCCTGTCTGGCCGCGATAGACTGCATGGCCGAAATAGCCAGGCTAAATACCGAGCTGACACAGTTCTCCATAAAGCCCTCGGCCCGGATAGGGCTGAACTCCGGCCCCATGGTAGTAGGGAACATGGGTTCCAAAACCAGGCTTTCATACACCGTTATGGGCGATGCGGTCAACCTTGCGTCCCGTCTCGAAGGTGCGAACAAGTATTTCCATTCAAAGATAATGGTAAGCGAGTACACTTATGAGGAGGCCAGGGCCTTTGTGGAAGCCAGGCTGCTGGGGCAGATAAGGGTGGTGGGAAAAGCCATCCCCGTAAAAGTGTATGAACTGCTGGCGCACAAGGGGAAACTGTCCAAGGAAGGCAAGAAGCTGCTGGCTGCCTACAACGACGGGCTGGAGGCTTTCGATAAAGGCTCCTACGGCCCGGCAAAAAAAGCTTTTGAAGCCGCGCTGGCGGTGGCGCCGGAAGACGGTCCCTCCAGGTTCTATCTCGACCTGGCGGCGCAGTACGCGGCCTCTGTTCCCAAGGACTGGGACGGGACGTTCAACCTGACTTCTAAATAGGCCTGGATCGATAAAGATGATTATTTTCTGGCGGTTATTTCTGGCGCACCTTCTGGCGGATTTTACGCTGCAGTTCGACGTAATAAACCGCATGAAGCGTAAGAACGTGTGGGGGGTGGTCTTGCACTGCCTCACGCATCTTGTGGTGTCGGTCGCCCTTACCTGGAACTACCTGTCCGACACCTGGGTGCACCTGGGACCCGTCCCGGTGAACGGCTGGTGGGCACTGGTCATCATGCTGGTGTCTCATTTCGGTATAGACCAGGTGCGCATTTTCAGCATAAAGCGGCTGCATTATAAAGATGGCACGCTGAGTTTTATCGTGGACCAGGTCCTTCATGTCTACGTGCTGTTCATGATCTCGCCGCTCATACTACCGGGCGAGAGCGGCCTGCTGGCGGAAAAATGGACGGGGATGGCGGCCATGTTCGTGCTGGTCACCCATGTCTCCACGGTGCTTATTTATTTCATCGAAAAAGAGTTTTTCGGCAAGAATTTCCCGGGTTTCGACGAAAAGTATTTCCTGATCTTCGAGCGGCTGGTGCTTTGGCTGTTTTTCCTGGTGGATGGCCGCTGGTGGGTGCCTTTTGCGCTGGCGTGGATACTCCAGATCTTTTACGTGCGCAAAAAACGCCTCATAGATCTGTCCCGTCTTAATGTGGCGCTCAGCATTTTTATAACCTGCTCCCTTGGCCTGTGGGCGAGGTATATCTATTACGGGTCGCTTTGGCAGTAATGCCGCCGCCGCGGTTAACTCTTCACGTTCAAAACAACTATGAGCATTGAGAAATTAAAGATAGAAGACGCCGTATTTACATACATCGACGTAGAGACCACGGGCCTTTCGCCGCGCACGGCGCGCGTTTGCGAAGTTGCCGCCATAAGTTTCATGGGCGCCCAGAGGCTGGGGACCCTGGCCGAACTGGTAAATCCCGGCTGCCCTATCCCGGCGCAGTGCACTGGTGTGCATGGCATCACGAATGAAATGGTTGAAAATTCCCCTGCTTTCGGGGCGGTGGCCCCGCGGCTGCTGGCCATGCTTGAAAATTCCGTCATCGTGGCGCATAATGCCGCTTTCGACATGGGCTTTCTGCGTATGGAGTTCGAGGCTGTCGGCCTTAAATTCCCGGACCGGCCGGTGCTGGACACGCTGGCTCTCGCCAGGAAAGGGTGGAAGTTCAAGAGCAACCGCCTGGGCAACATAGCCGCGGAACTCAATATCCCCAACGAGAATTGGCACCGCGCCCTCAGTGACGTGGAAATGACCAGGAAAATATTCGATTATTTTGTGGCGGCGTTTAAAAATTCAGGCGCCGTAAGCGTAAAAGACATCATGGAGAGAGGTTTGAAAGTATGCTGAAAAAAAGATTTAACCTCGGGCGCGCCTACACGATAGAGGACCTTGCCGAAGTGTCGTACGGGCACCGGAAGGTCTCCGTTCCCGCGCGGGTCCTGAGGCTGGTAGAGGCCCGGCGCCGGCGCCTTGAGGCCCTGCTGGTCGGGGGCGGCGTTATGTACGGCATAAACACCGGCTTCGGGGAGCTGGCCAGCCAGCGTATTTCTCCGGAAAACCTGAAAGCCCTCCAGGTGAACCTTATCCGCAGCCATGCCTGCGGCGTAGGCGAGCCGCTTGAGGACGCCGAGGCCGTGGGTCTGATGTTCGCCAGGGTGAACGAACTGGCAATGGGTAATTCCGGGGTGCGCCCCGTGCTGATCCGGAAACTGGCAGAGCTTATAAACAAAGGCATTATTCCGTTTATCCCCTCCAAAGGGTCCGTAGGGGCAAGCGGCGATCTGGCCCCGTCGGCGCATATGGCGCTGGTGCTTACAGGGGAGGGGATGGCCAGACGCTTTGGTGACGCTAACTGGAAGCCAGCGGCGGCCGTGCTTAAAAAGGCCGGTATAAAACCGGTCGAACTGGCGGAGAAAGAGGGGTTGGCCCTCATCAATGGAACCCAGGCCATGAAGGTCGTGGGGGGCTTGGCGCTTTTTGAAGCCCTTAACCTGTTTTCCTCTTCCGTTACCGCCGGCGCCATGAGCCTGGAAGCGCTTAAAGGCACGCCGGGCGCTTTCGACAAACGCATTCACGCACTTAAGCCGCACCCGGGCCAGGTGAGGGTAGCGGCCATGCTTGAAGCCCTTCTGAAGGGCAGTCAGATACGCGCTTCGCACCGCAGTGCCGACGCGCGGGTGCAGGATCCCTACTCGCTGCGCTGCATGCCGCAGGTCCTGGGCGCGGTAAAGGACACCCTTGACCATGCGCTGGACGTTTTTGAGACGGAATTCGCGTCCGTTACCGATAACCCCCTGGTGGTCAGTGCTGCCGGGGGCGGCGTGGAAGTGGTTTCCGGCGGGAATTTTCACGGCCAGGCCCTGGCTTTCGCGGCCGACTTCGCGGCCATAGCCGTTACGGCCCTCGGCAATATTTCCGAACGGCGCATAGCCCAGCTGGTAAGCGACTTCAAGGTGCTGCCGCCGTTCCTTGCCCGCAATCCCGGCCTCGAATCCGGGTTCATGATAGCGCATGTCACGGCTGCGGCTTTATGCAACGAGAACAAGATCCTGAGCCACCCGGCCAGCGCGGATTCCATCTCCACTTCCGCCAATAAAGAGGATTTTGTCAGCATGGGTATGAACGCGGCCCTTAAATTGAGCACGGTAGTGCGCAACGTGGCCAGGATAACCGCCATAGAGCTGATGGCCGCCGGGGAGGGAGTGGAATTCCACCGCCCGCTCAAGTCGAGCCGCGGCCTGGAGGCGGCGCTGGCCGGCTTGCGCAAGATTTCCCCGGCTTTCAAGGGAGACGAAATTTTTTCAGAGCGGATAGAGAATGTGGCGGAAGCGGTTCTGACCGGATATTTTTATTGATCACCGGAGGCGGCCAAATGAGTTCAGCGGGGAAGATCATACGCGCGGCGCGCGGTAATAAAATTTCGTGCAAAGGCTGGCAGCAGGAAGCCGCCCTGCGCATGCTGATGAACAACTTGGACCCGGAAGTGGCCGAACGGCCCGAAGACCTCATAGTCTACG
>MGVB01000074.1 GCA_001800275.1 Elusimicrobia bacterium RIFOXYA12_FULL_57_11 | reverse complement strand
GGAACAACCGCCTGGCCTTGCGGTGAGTCGCCGCGCCGACCGGGCCCAGATACCGGCCCGTGAAGAAGTGGTAAAGTTCCTGCGTGAGTTCCATTAACTTCGGCCCCATATACCCGTATATAGCGTCCCGTGTTCCAACCCGCACGGTAATCAGCCATTTAAAGGCGTCCGGCGCTACAACAGAGCTGAGATAGGCGCAAGGCTCGAAGTCCGGGAAATTCTTGCGTATTGCCTCCACCACCTCTATGGAGGAGATGTCCGCCCGGGTACCTTCCGGCGTCCTGTAGACCATCCCGGGCAGCTCCACTTTCTTCCCGTTCGCGTAATAATCGAAAATCCCTTTGGGACCGGCCGCACGGAAAAGCACAAAATTAACGCCATGAACTATATTTATATTTTCCTGGGCCCATTTGAGGAGGTCCGGCACGAATTTAAGCGTGTCGGCGTAGACAGTAGTGTTAAATGAGCAGTAAATTCCCCCGACCCTGGCGGCCATCCGGGCCAGACTCAAGCGCAGTTCATTAAGTTCAATTTCGCTCTTCCCGGTCCAGCCCGGGCGGCGCTGGCGGCTGTCCACATGAAGCGTAAGTTTTTTCAGCCCCGCGGTTTTGAGCTTGCGCAGCACGTCTTCCGTTAAGGCCAACGCGTTAGTATTCAGCATGGGTTTATAGCCCCTGCTGGCCACCAGGCGCACGATATCAGTTATCTGCGGATGGGTAAGGGGCTCGCCGCCCGCTATGCAGACGGCGTAACTTTTGCGGTACTTGGCGAAAACATCCAGCTCTTCCCTCACCTGGTCAATGGTCTTGTGGCTCCCGCGGGCGTTAACGCTGAAACAACCTTCGCAATAGATATTGCATTCCCGCGTTGGTTCCAGCCAGGAAAACACATTATCGGAAACGCTCCAGGGGAGCCTGTAGTAATCTTTACGGTTCAGCGGCATATTTTTCACCCTGGATGGAACGCCTAATTTTACTAAATTTGCCGGACATACCGGCCGGCAGTCCCACGCCGGATTCAACCACGCGGAGACTGCTGCGGCCCGGGATACATGAAACTCTCAATTTTTCTAACAATGACAGACCCGCGCGGCAAAGCCCACCAGATAAAGCTCAAAAGAAAAACCATGTTCCCGGGGAAAGGCATGGACGTGAGTATTTTTTTCGCGAACTTGAAATAACCCCGGCGCACCATATCGAGATGGATACGGGAAAGTTCCACCCCCGTAGCCTTCTCATAAAATGATTCGCCCATCCTGTACTGAAGGTCGCGCATCTCCCACTTGCTGAAGTCAAAAGCAGGATAAGTCGCCCTGGCGATCTCGAGCAACCGGGTACGCGGATATACAACCGCCATAAAGAATATCGGCAGCCAGAGTTCGCTTTCCAGAGCCCATTTTCCCGTCAAGGCCATTTCCGCCCGGGTTTCTCCGGGAAAACCGATCATGAAGAAACCGTGCGTAATAATGTTTTCTTCGTGTGTCCACTTTATAACCTGGAGCGCTTTGTCCAGGTCCACATTTTTCCCCAGCAATTTCTGGATTCGCGGAGAGGCGGTCTCTATGGCGTAAGTGACTACATAGCAGCCGGCCATTTTCAGCTTTTGAAGAAGTTCCCGGTCCATGATGTCAATTCTTAGCGCATTGGGGAAAGCTATTGTTATTTTAATGTTTCTCTCGACTATCAGGTCGCATATGCGTTTGGCGCGCGCAAGGTCTATATTGAAAATATCGTCCACGATATGTATTTCTTTCACCCCGTATGTCCCGGTGAGCAGTTCAATTTCCGCCAGTACGTTCTCGGGGCTTCTAAGCCTCGCTTTCTTGCCGAAGATGTCATGGCAATAGGCGCAATGGAACGGGCAGCCCCGGCTTGTGAGAATAACGGCCCATGGCTTGGAATGGCAGTACCCGTTCATACTGGCAACTTTGTTATACCGGGTGAAGTCCACCAGGTCCCAGGCGGGCAAGGGCAGCGAGTCCAGCTCCTCAATGGGCTCGCGCGCCGCAGCCAGGACCACCCGGCCGTCTTTTTTATAAGCGATTCCATTCACATCGTCCAGCGGCTGCGCGGCAATAAGTTTCCTCAGCAATTCAGGGAAGGTGCGTTCCCCCTCTCCTATCACCGCAATATCTATGGCTGGGTTCTCCAGAGCATGATCGTAAAAGAACTTTGCGTGCGGGCCGCCGAGTATCACCAGGCATTGCGGGTTAAATTCCTTTGCCGCGGCCGCCACCTCGGCCATATCCTCCGCCTCAAGGCTGATACAGCTGAACCCGATAACATCCGGCTTGAACGCCGCTATGCGCTGGCGCATCTCCCGCGCCGTAAGGTTATATAAAGCCTGTTCCACCAGGTCTATCTCGAACTGGCCCGGGAACTCGCGGCGCAGTACGGACACAAGGTAAAGGAGCCCTAATGGCTGCGTGAAGTTCCCCCAGGGGATGCGCACCCCCGACCTTACCAGCATTATCTTTCTGATCTTCATATATGGATACTGAACCCCAGGCCGGACCGTCAGGCCCTGAACAAAAGAACGTCTATGGTAGTATACGGTTTTGCGGCGCTTCGGACCACGAAAGAATATATTTTCCCCTCGATCAGCGCAGGAATTCCTTTCCCCAGTAATTTAACGGCCCCCCCGGCGCCTCCCAGGCTGTAACTTAGCTCAGGGTAAGCCAATGTCAGTTTAAGATCGTTCTCCAGAACCGTACCGGCAGGCACCCTGATGCCCCACAGGGTAGCAGGAGGGAATTGCTCAAAAAAGTCGTCATAGGCCACCAGCATCAGGACAAAGGCAAAATCTTTTTTCTGCCCGGCATGATTGCGTATCCTTAGACATATCTCCCGTCCGGCGCCGGCCGCCGGCAGAGGGAACAGGCTGTAATCGACTTCTGGCTTTTTAAAGAGCCAGGCCGCGGCGCCGGTTACGGCGTGACAATCCGTGATATGGCGGTCCAGCGGAACTATAGTGCGGGCGACATGGTAAGGGATAATTCTTTCAACGGCGATGCCGCCTTTTACCGGCTTCACGGAGTATCTGGAACGCAGTTGAAGATATAATTTCCCGGCCCAAAACAGCACCCGGGGATGTTTGCGCAAAAACCGGCTTTGCATGCATGCCCGGATAAGCGGCGCGGGAAAAAGCCTGTTGACGGCCATGCCTTTTATGCAATTCCAGAAAAGGCTCCGCTTATTTGCGGAAAGGGAAATGTACATGTGGAAATTATTAAGCGCCTTGGAAGTGTATTGTTCGACATCGGTCCCGCTGATAGTTTTATCTTCAAGCGCCTTTTTAGTCAAAGGGGTCTCGGGAAACCAGCACAGGGAATACAGCTGCACCTGAAAAGGGTAAGGCAGCTGCATCAGCAGTTCAGCCGTGTGCCGCTCATCCTGGTCGGTCTCGTAGGGGTTGTCAGCTATAACATCGTATCTTGAGGTAACGCCCAGTTTATCGACGAACCTGGCGAATTCCACGAGGTCCTGGTTGGACTGTATCCTGGCGAACAGGTTCCTGGACATCTCCTCGCTGCCGCTCTGTATGCCCAGGTTCGCCGTATAAAGCCCGGCCCCACGCAGTTTTACCATTATCTCCCTGTCGGTGCGCAGGGGATGCGTATAACAAGTGAACGGTTTTCCCACTTCCCGGGAATACCTGGCGCAGAAATCGCTTATCCATGGCGCGTCATAGGTAAAAATATCGTCCCAGAACCTTACCCGGTCGAATTGGCGGTTAGCCGCGGCGTACTTCAATTCGGCTATCACGTTATCCACGCTGCGCCTGCGCAGGTAATTGCCGCGGCCTTCGTATTTACGCCGCAGTATGCTGTTGGAGCAGAACGAACAGGCATACATACAGCCCCTGGAGGTCATTATCGGGTAGACGTTCCTTTCATAAGCGGAAGTGAGTTCGTATTCCCGGGTTATCCTGCCGCTGTCTATCAGGAACTTCCCGTCCCTTTCCACAAAATCGGGAAAAGGGAGCTGGTCGAGGTCACCTATCAAAGGGAGCATCTCGTTCTTCTCTATCCCCTTCTCGTTTTTTATCCACAAATTCCCGATGCCGCTTACCGGCTCGCCATTGGAGAGCTTTTCCGCCAGCTTCAGCATGGGCAGTTCGCCCTCTCCGACGCAGACTATGTCGGCAAAGCGGATGCATTCCTCCGGACATACAATAGCGTGAATGCCGCCCCAGACAACTTTGGCGGCCAGGTGTTTCTTTATCTCCAGCGTTATGGTTTTCGCCGTCTGAAAAGTGGTGGCCGTCAGACTGATGCCTATTACGGCGGGGTTCAATTTCCTGAGCAGCGCAATGAGCATCTGCAGGTCTTTTTTTCCGCAGATGTTGCGCAGCGGCACGCGGGCGTTAAAGAAATCGTTGCCCAGCAGTCCCACCGAATATCGTTTCCTGTTAAAAGCTATCAGTGAAACCGGGTAGCCGCGCTGTTTAAGACAGGCGCTTATGGACCTGGCTCCGAAATCAAGATCGAAGAGCGTAACAAGCGCTATCCGGGTGGTTTTAATATCGCCCATAGGTTAACGGGAACAGGGCAGCATTTGGGCGTTACGGGGCGCTGCCTGCCCGTGAAAGCCCGGCACCTTTCCCCCGTGGCCCAGTATCTTTACCGCGTATGGACAAGCCCGGACTATCCCTTCGGGACTGATAAAAACGGTTTTTCCCTGCTGGGCCGCGCAGCCCGCGGCGCCGGCCGTCTCGAAACAAGTGCGGGCATAATCATTCAATCCTTTTTTACGTATGCGTACCGCTATAGCCGCCGCCGTTTTTCTGGAAGACAATTCATCGGAAACATGATGCAGGAACCTTATTCCGTGAACCCCCCATTTCTTCCCCAGGGCCGCAAGTCCGGAGATATTCTCGCCTGAATTGTTTCCCCCGGAAAGACAAGAGGACAGGTATACCAGAAAACCCTCCTTAACCGCCTGATTCACCGTGGCCTTGATCCGGGTAAAAGATTTTGAATTCTGGCGGCTGTTGTGCTCGCCGGCGGATGAGGAATGCAGGCTTATCCTGAAGGCGCACAGCCCCGCCGCAGCCAAAGATGAAAGTTTTTCCCGCGTCAGCTTAAGGCCGTTGGTGTCCATTTCGGCAAAAAGTCCGAGCGCTGAAGCCTCTTTTATTACTTTTTCCAGATCCGCGTACAGCGCAGGCTCTCCGCCGAACATTATAACGCGCGGGATTCCCGCCGCCGCGGCTCCGGCCAGTATCCGCAGCGCAAGCTTTAAGGGCATGTCTTTGCGGCGTGCGGTCTTATATGCAGGCTGGAGGTAACGGCAATGCGCGCAGCGCAACTGGCAGCGGTAAGTAAGGCACAGAAACAGGGAATGCGGCACTCCGGGCGGCAACCGCGAAAGTTTTGAGTTCAACAGGGCGAGTTCCATTTTCACCCCGCTGCGCAACCGCCTGTAACTGGCTTTAAGGTCCATAAATATCCGTAAATCGTCCGGCTCAGGCCGGCTGGCGGGCCTTGTTCAGGTTCTTCGCCAGCATATTCATCTTACGCATGACAGCCAGGATAGCGGACTGTGCCGCCAAGGTCCGGTCAGCGTCCTGCCGCAGCGAGGCAAGGTGGTATTCCCGCACAGCGCGCAGGAACGCCAGGCACTCGGCCGTGGATAACCCGTAGCCCATCATAAGGGTTATCCAGTATTCATTACCGATCAGCGTTTCAGGCATTTCGGTCAGCACGGTACGCATGGCGCGCCCTATCTGGAGCTCAGCCGCGGCAGAGTCCATTGTGCGGTGGCGCCAGCACACACCGTCACCCTCAAGGCCCCAGTTTTGCTTGTTATTCCACACCGGGGATGCGGAATTCCTGTGCACCCAGAATAAAAAGAAGGCCGCCGTATCAAGGCGTGACCGGCGGATAATCTCAAGCGTTGCGTCCACGGTGGCGGATGTTTCACCGGGGAAGCCTATGATAAAATTCCCATGGGTCAGGATACCGGCTTCCCTCGCCGCGGCTACGCCTTCCGGAATCATTGCGGAACCATACCCCTTGTTCATTGCCCCCAGTATACCATCGTCCCCGGATTCGATGCCAAGGAAGACGTTGACACAGCCTGCCGCGCGCATTTTAGCGGCCAGGCCCGGACGTTTTACCAGGCTGTCCACCCTGGCGTAGCAGCTCCACTGGAGATCCAGACCCCGGGCCGCTATAAGTTCACACAATTTCTCTGTATGCTCCGGCCGCGCGGCCAGGTCAGAGTCCATGAACCGGTAAAGCCTGATACCCGCTTTTTCCCGGTTTTTCGCCAGTTCATCCACTACCAGCGCGGGAGCACGGAAAACATGCCCGCCTGAATTCGGGTAAGAGCAAAAAGCGCAACTGTGAACACACCCCCGCGAATCTTCCAGCGGGTAACAATTGGAAGAGTGGAAAACGGCAGCAGGCCAGTCGGGGAACGGCAGATCATCCATGGGCGGGCAGGCCGCATCGCCTGTATACGCCATACGCCCGTCGACACGATGCCAGATGCCCTTGATATCGGAAAGGGAACCGCCGGCTTTAAGAACGTTCACAATATCCAGCAGCGGTTTTTCTCCAGGCCCGGTAACCGCGATATCCCCTAATTCCATTATTTCCGGATGGCGGGCGGAGGCGCCGCCCAGCACTATTATTACTTTCGGATTAATACTGCGCGCTTTTGTTACAATGCGCCGCACCGAATCCGGATTAAAGAGCAGCGAGGTGGAAATGCCAAGGACTGGCGTCCCTTCCCCCAGGAGACGCAGCATTTGGGCCCAATTTTCCGGAACGCGGAAGATATTATCTATAAACTCCGGGTTGCGGCCGTTTTTTCGCAAATACGCCGCCAGCACCGCTATGCTCAGGTGCGGAGGATGAAGATTCGGCCACCCGGCTTCCCCGTTTTCCAGCGCAAGCGTATGCGTTACCAGGCAGTATTTCATGAACTGGGAAATATAATTTTCCAGCGGCCCTTCTTCATCCGATACCAGGAGGATATCAATGGGCATTTTTATGGTTGGTGTGCAAAAAACAAAGGGAACAAATAATATTCCCCAGCCTTATGATACAAAACTTCATAGATACGGCTGTATATCTCCGTGCCCTCCGAATACGGCTCCAAGTATAAAAAAACTCACCGCTTTCGACGGCGCAGGTATACCCGGGAAGACGGCAGGGGAAGACAGGAAAATATTACCGGGCATCCGGATATTCCCGGCCCTTCCAGCGCGACCCCCGGCCGGCGGCGATGCGGCAGGCGGAATGACACAGTATCCCGGCCATCACGACATAAGCAACAGGCAGTGAGAGTGCCCAGAGCGGCGAGATCCGCGGGAAAAACCAGACAAAGGCGTAGACGCGCTGGGCCAAAGCTAAAATTACGGCGGCCGCGCACGAGAATATAACCGGCGCTGGCAGCCATGGAGCGAACGGGAGCAGGAAGAACGGGAGCACCAGCAGCAGGGCGAACAACGCACCTACAGCCGCCCTGGCCGGACCGCCTATACCATAGGCCATGTTCTTGGAGAAACCCCACCAGATCCCGCTAAAAGACGTATACATGCGCGCGCGCACAAGGTTCTGTCCCCGTACCACGCGAAGTTTAAAACCGGAACTTTTAACCGCCCGGGCAAGCTCCAGGTCGTCACAGACGCTGGCCCGTATGGCCGCGTGAGCGCCAACACGGTCATAAACGTCGCGCCGGATCAGTATAAATTGCCCGTTAGCCAGCGCCGTACCGCACCGCGGGTCGTGTATATACCGCGTGGGAAATATCGCGCCGATGGCCAATGTGATATTCGTGAGAAAAACTTTCTCCGCAACGGTTTGAAGGTCCAGGCCGGTGGAAAAAGTAACGAGCGCGGCCCCGTAGGCGCGTCCCGTTGCGAGCGCGGTGGCCAGGGCGTCCGGTGAATGGACGGTATCAGCGTCGGTAAACAGCAGCCACGCGGCGCCCAGCGCTTTGGCGGCGCAGGCGCCCTGGAAATTTGCGTGGTTTTTGCCCAGCCAGCCTTCCGGCAATGCTGTCCCCTGCACCAGCGTAAGCGGCAGGTTATTATGATGGGCGGCAAGCAGCAGGGGGTCAAGGCGCAGCGCCTGCACATTTGCCGCGGTGCCGTCCTCGGAGCGGTCATCAACAACAATTATATGCAGGTTGGTCCAGGTCTGGAGAAGCAGAGAACGCACGCAAGCTGCTACCTGGTGCGCCTCATTACGAGCGGGAACGACAATCGCCACCCGTACGTCCTCCTCCGTGGAAGCAGGGGAGGCGGGCTCGCGCAGGAACTGTAGCCTCTCTAGTATGGTGCTAACTAAATGCGCGGCCCAGATAAGAATGGAGAAGAGACACACCGCCAAAGCTGCTATCATGCCGAGAGGGTTACCGGGGACAGGTCAGGCGGGCTTACAGGTTTTGTCCATTCCAGATAGGCAAAAACACCGCCTTTGAACCCCGTTTCAGCTCCGGGCAGCAGGGCCGCGTACCTGTTGCGAAAATCCTGAAGAGTAAATCTTGTTTCTGTAAGCCGATGCCGCGCCGAACTGGAGGCCGGGGCGGCGTTTGTCAGGAAAAGGGCCGCAAAATTAAGCCATCCGACCCTGGCGGCACCTGCCAGGTAGAATTTAAGGGTATCGCGGACAGTAGCGGTAAGCAGGCGGTCCATAAGAATAATCTTGCCGCCCGGAGCCAGTGAAGCTTTCATGTTTTTCACTGTTGCCGCAAAGTCACACACGTGATGCATTACCGACAACGCCGTTATTATATCGTATTCACCCCACGGGGTTTTCATCGCCTCCATGTCGACTAGCCTGAAATCCACATTTTCCGCCCCTTGCAGGTTCTCGCGCGCTTTCTCCAGCATTTTCGGCGAAAAATCCACGGCGGTTACTTTAGCGGCTACGCAAGACAGCCTGCGCGCGAACCTCCCGGTACCGCAGCCCAGGTCCAGCACACGTTTTCCACGGAAATCCACGGCGGCCAGAAGTTCATCGTCCTGGATGCCGGCCAACTGGTCTATCGTCGCCCCGTAGGACGCCGCCCACTCATCCCACTCCGCTAGGTGGTTGGGAGAAGACTGCGCCTCATATGAGACAGGCCTCCCCCCGCTCACAGCCAACTGACGCCCGAACATTTCTCTGAACCCCGCGGAATTAGTGGGACAGTCGCAGGCTTTAGCCGGTTTAAACAGCGCTGTCTTCCACATGCGGCCTGTAATAGCGGTCAGAGATTCCCGCCTGATATTGCCGAAAATCACCGGCATATAACAGCACGGCTGAACATCTCCCGCGGGAGAAATATAGAACATCCACCGCCGGGTGCAGGCGCAGAGAAAATCATAGTCAGGCCTGTCCACCCGATCATACTCCCAGTAGACCCTGCCGGGACTCAGAAGGCGCTTGAGCGCACCTATCCCTTCAGGCGTCAGCTCGGAGCCTTCAGCGTTATATAACCGCCCGCATCTTATCGGGGACAGCAAGCGCACCTTGACTTCCAGCCTGCCGGCTAATTCTATTAGTTCTGCAATCCGTCCATTTTTCAGATTCTCCTCGGTAGCGCAGACGGAGATATGGCATTCAAGCCCGCAAGCCTTGCAGGCGGCTATGGCGGCCATTACCTTGTTGAACAACCCTTTGGCTCCCCGGAACCGGTCGTGCTCCTCCTCAACCGGGCTGTCAAGGCTCACCCGGAGCATATCCAGGCCGCACTGTTTAAGCGAGGCCGCCATGTCCGTGTTCACAAGCATTCCGTTGGTATCCAGGATACACTTGAGCCCAAAGCTTTTCGCCAGAGAGATATGGTCTTTAATTCCGGGCACGAGCAGCGGTTCCCCGCCGAAAAAATAAACCCTCCCTACACGCAGTTGCGCCAGTTCCCTGATCAGCGCGGAGATCTCACCGTGGGTAAATTCGCTGCCGGGCGCGGCCTGGAGGTCCGCTACCCCGCAGTGTTCGCATTTACACTGACAGCGTAAGGTCAGGGCAAGCATTACGGTAGTGTTGTAAAGCGGATACTTCCGCTGCAGGAAGGAGGCGTATACGCCATACACGGCCCGGATAATTTTTTTACCTATCGCGCGGCGATATACGGCCTCTATCAGCGGTTTTAAAACCTGGAGGATGGTCATTACGGTCCCGGGTAAAGCGGCAAAAAAACGACAAACACCGGTACTTTCTGTACTCAAGTATAGCAAATAACCCGGTGACGCCTGCCGCCCTGGCTGGCAACCGCGGACCGGACCCGCTTTCACAAAATAGCGGCTTCCATTATTTTATAGAATTACCCGTATGATGCAGGAAACGGACAAAGCGGCAAGACATCTCCTGTGCGCCGCCGTGGTTTTTTGCGCGGTTCTGGTATTATACGCT
>MGVB01000073.1:10487-19413 GCA_001800275.1 Elusimicrobia bacterium RIFOXYA12_FULL_57_11 | reverse complement strand
GGTGGTGGTTCACGCCGGCCACCAGACCATGAAGGCCGCCGCCAGCACCGACGAAATGTTCTCCGCCATAGATAAGGCGATGGATAAGATCGAGATACAGGTGAAGAAGTACAAAGAGCGCTTCACCGACCACCACGCCACCGAAAGCGTGGACCTTGGGGAAATGACCACCCTTATGGGCCCGGAGATAAAGTTCTCCGTGGTCAAGGACGTCCCCCTTAAACCCATGAACAAGGAAGAAGCCGTTATCGAAATGGAAAAGCTCGGCTTTAACTTCTGGCTGTACATGGAAAAAGGGTCCAGGCAGCTGCAGGTGGTGTTCAAGCGGCTGGACAGCACCTACGGCCTGCTTCAGCCCGTAAAAAAATAAACGGCCGCCGGTCCATGTCTGAACTGCAAAAAAAAGCGGCTAAATTGATCACCGTAAAGGAACTGCTTAAGTCCCGGGGGAAAGTCCTGGGGCTTAAAGCGGTTGCCGGCTCGCGTGATTTCGGCCGCCGGATAACCGTAAGCGAGATAAACCGCCCCGGCCTTGCCATAGCGGGCCACATGGAGCAGTTCCGCGCCGAGCGCATACAGATAATCGGGCAGGGCGAATACGCTTACTGTCTTAAGGAAGATTCCCGCACGGTGCTGGCCAACCTCCACAAAATGTTCTCCGCGCAGGAGATCCCCTGCGTTGTGGTTACCGGCGGGGTCAGGCCGCTGCCGGTTATAAAGCAGGCCTGCGCCAAGGCCGGGATCCCGCTTTTGGTAACGTCTTTCGATACCTCCACCTTTATTCGCGAGCTGACCATCTACCTGGACGACCAGCTGGCCGCCATAGCGTACGTACACGGCGTGCTGGTGAACGTCTACGGGTTGGGCGTGCTCATACAGGGCGATTCGGGAGTGGGGAAATCGGAATGCGCGCTGGAGCTTCTGAAGCGCGGGCACATACTTATTGCCGACGACGTGGTGGAAGTGAAGCGCCGCATAGGCTATATGCTGGTGGGCAATTCCCCCAAGAATATAAAGCATTACATGGAAGTGCGCGGCCTCGGCATCATAGACGTGGAACTGCTGTTCGGCGTGGGCTCCATAATGGACCAGTCGCTGATAGAGATGCACGTCCACCTGGAGAGCGTCACGTCCGTGGCCCTGGGTAATTATGACCGCACGGGCCTGTCTTCCAGCGAAGTGCCGATACTCGAGGTCCCTGTTCCCTCCCTGCGCCTGCCGGTTACGCCGGGGCGCAACCTGGCCGTGCTTATAGAGGTGGCGGCCCTCAACCAGCGCCTGAAGAACCAGGGCTATTTTGTGGCCAAAAAGCTCAACGAGAGTCTTATACGGGAGATGGGCAAGAAGCCTCCTAAAGTGTAAACCATGACGGAAAATCCCAGGAAGATCTTCATAATAACCGGCATGTCCGGCGCGGGTAAAAGCCAGGCCCTCAAGTCCTTCGAGGACCTGGGGTTTTACTGCGTGGATAACCTGCCCATAGCGCTTATCCCGGCTTTCGCCGGCCTTATCCATACCCGGCGTTACCTGAAAAACGTCGCGTTAGGCATAGACATCCGCGAGGGGCGCTTCTTCAAGGATTTTGTCCGGTCGCTGGACAATCTGCGCAAGCTGGGGCTGGATTATAAAGTGATCTTCCTGGACGCTTCCGACGAGTTGTTGACGCAGCGTTTCTCGGAAACGCGGCACCGGCACCCGCTGGGTAAAAATATAGCGGCGGCCGTTAAAGAGGAGCGCCGTGTACTGGCCGACCTTAAATCCAGGGCCAACAAGGTAATAGACACCTCCAGGCTTGCCCTGGGGGAGTTGAAAGAAATAATCTCGGGTCTGCTGGAGCTGCGCCGGACCGCGGAAATGAAGCTTTCCGTGATCTCGTTCGGTTACAAGTACGGCATTCCGCTGGACGCGGACCTGGTAATGGATGTGCGGTTTTTGCCCAATCCCTACTATGTGCCCCGGTTAAGGTCCAAAACCGGCCTCGACGCGGCCGTGGGCCGTTACCTGCGCGGGAAACCCGGGTTCGGCAGTTTTCTTAAGGGCTACGCGGAGCAAATAAAAGCGTTGCTCCCGCTTTACATAAAAGAAGGTAAATCCTACCTCACTATCGCCATCGGCTGCACCGGGGGTCGGCACCGCAGCGTTTACATCGCTTGCGAGCTGGCAAAAAAGCTTGAGGCCGGCGGGGTTTCGGTTTCGGAATACCACCGGGATATCCGGAAATAAGCGGAGTTGGCCGCTGACGGCGGCAAGCTCCTTACGTTATGATTAATATTATCGTAATCACGCACGGAGAGTTCGGCGCGTACCTTATCGAGGCGGCTGAGGGAATAGTGGGCGTGCAGCGCGAAGGGCTGCGCAATGTCTCTATTTCGCAGCGCATGACGCTGGAAAGGGTAAAGGAAGCCGTGGTAGCGGCCATAGCCGATATGCGCAGCCCCGAGGGCCTGATAATACTTATAGACATGCCGGGCGGTACCCCGATGAACGTGGCCCTGCCGCTTGCGCGGGATATAGAGAAATGCGCGGTGATCTGCGGCGTTAATATAAACATGACGACTTCCGCTTTCGCCTACCGGGCTTCGCTCGATTTCGAGCGGCTGACGGCCAGGATCATGGAAGACGGCCGCAAGGCTATCTGCGAGGTTAAGAGCCTCCTGATGAAGAAGTAGACCTATGCTGATACTTTACAGGGTTGACGACAGGCTGGTGCACGGCCAGGTTGCCGAGGGCTGGGTGCCGCATCTCAAGGCCGACGAACTGGCCGTGGTCTCCGATGAAATAGCCGGAGACGAGCTGCGCAGGGCTATAATGCGGTTCGCCACGCCGGAAGGCGTGGACCTGAAGATCATGACCGTGGAGGAAGCCGCCGTTTATCTGCCCCGGGCCCAGGTTTCGGCGCGCAAAGTCCTGCTGCTCATGCCCGGGCTTCAGGAAGCCATTGCCCTGCTGGACAAAGGCCTGAAGATCCCTTCCCTTAACATAGGCGGCATGCATTATTCGGCCGGCAAGAATCTTTCCATCGGCAAAGCGATCTTCCTCAGCGACCAGGATTGCGCGGCCCTTAAGGCCTTGGCCGGCGCGGGTATAGCCATAGAGGGGCGCGGTGTCCCATCTGACAGCCCGATAGATCTTATGGCGGCGATCTCGTGAGGATTTTTTACGCGGCTTTTGGCGCGCACGGGCGGCCTCGGGGCCGGCTATGACGGACGCGCTTAAGATCCTCCTGTCCAGCGCGGTTACGGGACTCCTGGGGCTTGACTCCGTGCAGGCCGGGCAGTTCCTTTTGTCCAGGCCGGCTTTTGTGGGCCCGCTCCTGGGCTGGCTTAATGGCTGCCCTCTTGAGGGCGCGCGCATGGGGATACTGCTTGAGATGCTTTATATAGACGTTATTCCCGTGGGCGGCGTAGTGCCGCCCAACGGCGCGGCCGCCGCGGCTGCCGCCGTGCTGGCGTACAGCGCGGCGGGCCTGGCCCCTTCCCTGGCTTTTTTCGTGGGCGCGGCGGCGGGAGCCGCCTATTCGCCGGTGGAAACCTTACTGCGCACGGCGCGCTCCGCCTGGAACCCCCGGATACGGGAACAGGTCAGCGCCGGGGATTTTAACATAAGCCGCTGGCTGGCCAGGGCCATGCTCATGGAGAACGCGGCGCTGGCGGGCTATACGGTATGCTGGGCGGCGCTTTGCGCCGCGCTGGCGGTGTTGCCGGGGATCCGGGCGCTGTATCCGGCAACGGATTTCGCGTATTCTCTTATGCCCTGGCTGGGGCTCAGCGGGCTTTATTTCCGTTTCCGTACCCAGGCGTATAAGAAAGGCTAGAAAAAACACACGGTCCGGTATATGCAAATTGTGACGCACATGGAAGAAGAGATAAAAGAATGTCGCGCGGCCGGGCCGGGTGCCGCGGATATCCCCATGGCGGCGATGTTCTGCCGGTCGTTCTTTATCCAGGCAGGCTGGAATTATGAAAGATTCCAGAACCTGGGTTTTGTTTTTTCCCTGCTGCCGGCGCTGCGCAGGATTTACCCGGACAAAGCCGGGCTTAAGAACGCGATACTGCGGCATATGGAAATTTTTAATACCCAGCCGTATATGGCTAATTTCGTGCTGGGGAATGTGGCGCGCATGGAGGCCGGCGCCGCCGCCTCGTTGGAACCTGACGCACGGCTTAAGAATATGCCGGGGGTCAAGCAGGCCCTGGCGTCGAGCTTCGCCTCTATCGGGGACAGGGTTTTCTGGGGCCGTCTTAAGCCCATGACCACGCAGGTGTGCCTGCTGGTCTGGACCCTGGCCGGGTTTTACGGCTGGCTTTTTACGGGCCGGGCGGAGCAGCCTTCACTGTGGCTGGTGTTTGCGGGGCCGCTGGCGGGCATACTGGGATATTCCGCCGTGGCGGTATACCTGCGCTGGATAGGATTAAAAAAGGGCTACGCTTGCGGCGGTACGGCCAGTTGCGGCCTGGACGCGGTTAACTGGCCGGGCATCATAAGGTTTTTAAGCGCGGCCGGTTTCGCGTTTTCCATGGTCCTGGCGCTGCTGGCTTTCGGTCTGCTTATCGTTGCGAATTACGGCGCCTGTTCCACTGCGGAACTGATGCTTAAACTTGGCCTGGGCGCGGGCGTCCTGGTGCTGCACCGCGTAGCGCGGGCTTACGGACGCTCGGCTTTTTTTGCGGCGGGTTTTATCCTTGCCGTTTCGGTGTTGGTATTCAGCGTCTTCAGGGTAGAGCCGTTCAAAATGCATATATGATAAAGCAAGAACTCAGGATAATAAACGAATTGGGCATCCATGCCAGGCCCGCCGGGATGCTGGCCAACACCGCCTCCAGGTTCGCCTGTGACATCAAGCTCCTCAAGGACGGGATGGAGATCAACGCCAAAAGCATAATGGGGATAATGACCCTGGCGGCGGGCGGCGGCAGCGTTATAGAAGTGATAGCCAAAGGACGTGATGAGGTTGAGGCCGTAAAGGCCCTGGCTGAACTGTTCGCCAGGAAGTTCGACGAGGAATAGCGGCCGGTGATGGGATTTTAAACCATGAGGACCTTATGCTTATAAAAAAAGGAGTGGCCGCCAGTCTGGGTATAGTCATAGGCAAGGCGTATATACTCAAAGAGGAAAACATCCTTATCGAGCAGAAGGTCGTGGCGCCGGAGAAGATAAAGGCGGAACTTAAACGCTTTAAGGACGCGCTGGAAAAAACCCGCCTGGACCTGGACGGGCTGCGCAACAAGATCTTGAATGTCCTGGGCAAGCAGCATGCCAAGCTTATCGATACCCACCACCTGATACTGCAGGACCCGCTGATAACCAAAGAGGTCCCCAAACTCATAACCTCAAAGGCTTTTAACGCCGAATTCGCCCTTTCTGAAGTGCTGGACCGCGCCGCGGAGCAGTTCGAGAAGATAGACGACGAGTTTTTTCATGAGCGCAAGCATGATATCTTCGACGTGGGTAAAAAAATAATTTCCAACCTTGTTAATAACGAGAAGGTTTCGCTCAAAGACCTCAAAGAGCCCGTTATTTTAGTGGCTCATAACCTTTACCCGTCGGACACGCTGCATATCCGGGAATCCAACAAGGTACTGGGCTTTTGCATGGACCTGGGGTCCAAATCCAGCCATACGGCTATTTTCGCCCAGAGCATGGGCATCCCGGCCGTGGTGGGCTTGTCCGACATAAGCCGCCAGATACAGAGCGGGGATACCATAGTGGTGGACGGCGAGCAGGGGATGGTGATCATTTCGCCTACGGCCGAGATAGTGGAAAAGTACAAGGCCCGGCGCGAAGAACTGCAGAAGCAGGAGCATTTCTTCCACCGCCTTAAGGGGTTGCCCGCCATCACACGCGACGGCCACAAGATAAGCCTGATGGCGAACCTCGATTCTTCCGCCGACGCGCCTTCGCTGGCCGCGGTTAAAGCCGAAGGGGTGGGGCTTTACCGCACGGAATCCCTTTACATGAACCGCAACTCCGTGCCTACGGAGGCGGAACAGATAAAAGCCTACGCGGCCGTGGTAAAAGCCGCGCCCGCCCTGCCCCTGGTTATCCGCACCGCAGATATCGGCGGCGACCGGGCCACCCAGCTGGGCATAAAGGGGCTGAAAGACGAGCAAAACCCGTTTATGGGATTTCGCGGCATACGCCTGTTTATAAAATACCCGGAACTGCTTAAAACCCAGCTGCGTGCTATTTACAAAGCCAACACTGAAGGCAACATCAAGATAATGATACCGATGCTGTCCTCGCTGGACGAGCTTATGGCGGTAAAAAAAATCGCGCAGGACGTAAGGACCGAGTTGGCGGAGGAAGGCTTTGCGGTAAAGCACGCGCCGGAGTTCGGTGTGATGGTGGAGATACCCGCGGCGGCTATAATCCTGGATTCCCTGCTGGGGGAAATTGATTTCGTCTCCATAGGGACCAACGACCTGGTGCAGTATATCCTGGCCGTGGACCGCATCAACCAGTATGTGTCGGAGCTTTACGAGCCTTTTCACCCGGCGGTGCTGCGCATTATAAACCTGGTGGTGCAGACCGCGCACAAGAAGGGCAAGCCGGTAAGCGTCTGCGGGGAAATGGCTTCGGACCCGTTCGCCATACCGCTGCTGGTAGGGATGGGTGTCGACGTGCTTTCCGTGCCGCCCAAGATTTACCTGCGGGCCAAGGCCGCCGTGCGCTCAATGAACTTTGAAAAGTTTGCGGGCCTTGCCCAGCGGGTGCTTGGTATGCCCACCGCGCAGGATATACGGCGCCTCGTAGAGGAAGAAGTGAAGTAGCGGCGGCCTGGCCGCGCCCGGCGCGATGTTATTTCGCCCAAACGGCCGGCTTCCTGTTTTATTTTTATGAACATACGCAATTTTTCCATTATCGCCCATATCGACCACGGAAAATCCACCCTGGCCGACCGGTTCATACAGATCACCCATACCATACCCGACCGCCAGATGAAAGAGCAGTTTATGGACGGTATGGAACTGGAGCGCGAGCGCGGCATTACCATAAAAGCCAAAGCCGTGCGCATGCTGTACACCGCCGACTCGGGCGAGGAATATATATTGAACCTGATAGACACCCCGGGGCACGTGGACTTTTCCTACGAGGTTTCCCGCGCCATGGCCGCCTGCGAAGGGGCCATCCTGCTGGTAGACGCCTCTCAGGGCGTGGAAGCTCAGACCCTGGCGCACGCTCATCTGGCGCAGACGCTAGGGCTTACCATAATTCCCGTGATCAACAAGATAGACCTGGAGCACTCCAACCCGGACGCTACGGAGGAACAGATCTGGGAAGTGCTGAAGAATCCGGTGGATTCCTCGCGCAACAGCGCCAAGGACGGCCGGGGCGTGCGCGAAGTGCTGGAACGTGTTATAGCCGAAATCCCGCCGCCGCAGGGGACCGCGCAACGGCCGTTCAAGGCGCTGGTCTTCGACTCTTTTTATGACGTTTACAAGGGAGTGGTCATTTATACCCGCGTGGTGGATGGCGAGCTTTCGGCCGGCAAATACATCACTTTCTACTCCAGCGGCGCCGTTTATAAAGTGGAGGAAGTGGGCCACCTCACCCCCAAGCTGGCCAAGTCCGATTCCATAAATACCGGCGAAGTGGGCTACCTGGTGGCCGGCATCCGCGATATTCACGAAATAAAAATGGGCGATACTATTTCCGAGAAGGATAAGCCTATTGACGCGCCGCTGCCCGGCTATAAAGAAGTCAATCCGGTGGTTTTCGCCGGCTTCTACCCGGTAACTACTACGGATTATACCGCGCTGAAGACCGCCATACAGAAATTAAATCTTACCGATTCGTCTTTCACTTTCCAGGGGGAGACTTCCAAGGCGCTGGGCTTCGGCTTCCGCCTGGGTTTTATGGGCCTGCTGCACCTCGACATCATCCGGGAGCGCATAGAGCGCGAGTTCGATATCCCGCTCATCGCCACCAACCCGAACGTGGTTTACAAGGTGCTGGCCAAGGACAGCCATGGCGTAAAAGAGAGCAAGTACGTGGAAGTCACCAACCCGGCCGATTTTCCCCATTACGGCGACGTCATGGATATCATGGAGCCCTACGTCCGCGCCAATATAATAGTTCCGCTGCCGTATATGGAGGGCGTCATGAACCTCCTGAAGGAAAAACGCGGGGAGCATGTGAAGATAGAGTATATTTCCACCACCAGGGTTATAGTGGAGTATTATCTGCCGCTCAGCGAGATCATCCTGGATTTTTACGACAAGCTTAAATCCGTGTCCCGGGGGTATGCTTCGTTCGACTACGAACCGCATGAATACCGGTCTTCCGACATGGTGAAGATAGAGATGCTCCTGCACGCTGAAGTGGTGGACGCGCTGTCGTTCATCGTCCACCGGTCCAAAGCGCTGCATAACGCCAGGATCCTTTGCGAAAAACTGAAGGAGCTTATCCCGCGGCATATGTTCGAGATAGCGGTGCAGGCGCAGGTGGGCGGGAAAATTATCGCCAGGGAGACCATAGGCGCCATCCGCAAGGACGTTCTGGCCAAATGTTACGGCGGCGATATAACCCGCAAGCGCAAGCTTCTGGAGGCGCAGAAAGAAGGTAAAAGGAAGATGAAGCTGCTGGGCTCCGTGGAAATACCGCAGGAAGCGTTCATGTCGCTGCTAAAGATCAGCCAGGACAAGTAAGCCGGGGCCGGTTTGGAAGTATGATGCCGTGTTCCCGGTCCCCGCTCCGGGCTCAGCCAGTCGGGCATGCTTTTGCGTAGAATGGAGAAAAACTAACTATGGAAGAAAAACTTTTTTGGATAGGCATCCTGATGGGGACCCATCTTTTCCTTACACAGTATTTCCATAGCAAGGGGAAGTTCAAGGCGCACTCTCCTTTTGTGCGCGCCTGGCACGCTTTGTTCTTCGGCATCGTGGGGTTCACCGGTATGGTGCTCCTTACCGTGAGCCTGGATAAC
>MGVB01000073.1:0-10442 GCA_001800275.1 Elusimicrobia bacterium RIFOXYA12_FULL_57_11 | reverse complement strand
GTCTATCAGAGAAGACCTGGAGTGGTCCGAGACCGTGTTTTCGGCGGTGCTGCTGGCTTCAGTGGTGATGTACCTTTTCGTGCAGGCTTTCAAGATCCCGTCAGGCTCCATGGAAAAAACTTTCCTGGTAGGGGACCATCTTTTTGTGAATAAAATGATTTACGGGGTCCGTATTCCGTACACGGCCAAAAAGATCGTGAAACTGTTCAAGGTCGAGCGCGGCGACATCGTTGTCTTCCAATTCCCCTCTTCGGATCCCGGGGAGTTCCAGTGCGGCGGCAGCCAGTACGGCAAGGACTTCATAAAGCGTGTGGTAGGCATGCCCGGAGACAAGGTGGAGCTGAAGGACGGCAACCTTTACGTTAACGGGGCGCGGCCGGAGGAGCCGTATACGCAGCATGTGGACCAGCTGCGCTATCCCAGGGCTTCCAATAAACCGGTGGCGGCGGAATACCAGAAATATTGGGAAACGCGTATGCTGGGCAAGATGTATTCCGATTATATCCGCGACAATTTCGGGCCGGTGCAGGTGCCGCCGGGCAGCTACATGGTAATGGGAGATAACCGCGACCGTTCCTGCGATTCCCGCTATTGGGGCCCGGTGCCGGAAAACCTTATAAAGGGCCGGGCCTGGTTCACTTATTGGCCGCCGGGGCGCATAGGTTTTCCGGAATAGCGTTATGAGAATTACCGAACTGCTTAACGCGGGCAGGAAGATCTTTTCCTTCGAATTTTATCCTCCCAAAACCGAGGAGGATGCGCGGCGGCTGTTCGATTCCGCGCGCGAGCTTAAAGCGCTTAACCCGGATTTCGTTTCGGTCACCAATTCCTCCTCCGGCGCTACCCCTTACCGCACGGTGGCGCTGTCGGGGGTGCTTAAGGCAGAACTGGGGCTGGAGACGGTGGCGCACCTGACCTGCGTGGCGCATACCAGGGCGGAGATAAACGATATCTGCCTGCGTCTTAAAGCCATGGGGATAAAGAATATCCTGGCGCTGCGCGGGGATATTCATAACCACGAGGGGGCGCCCGTAAAAAGGGAATATAATTACGCGGCCCAGCTGGTGGCCGACCTGAAAAAGTCGGGGGATTTTTCCATAGGCGGCGCCTGCTACCCGGAGAAGCATCCGGAAGCGGAAACTCTTGACGCCGACATCGACCGGCTTAAGGAAAAAGTCGATGCCGGAGCGGAATACCTCATTACACAGCTCTTTTTCGCCAATGATTTTTACTTCCGGTTTCTAGACAAGACGGCGGCGGCCGGCATCAATATCCCGATTCTGCCCGGCCTTATGCCGCTGACCGGCTATAAACAGCTGGAGAACCTTACCAAGCTTATGAAGGTTTCGGTACCGGACGTGGTGCGGGCCGGGCTGGAGCGCTGGGCCGGCGACAAGGAGAACCTCTTCAAGTTCAGCGTGGATTACGCTTCGGTCCAGGCGCGGGAACTGCTGGAAAAAGGCGCGCCCGGCCTGCATCTTTACACCCTCAACCGCAGCCGCGCCGCTATAGACATATTAAAGAACGTTAAGGCCCGGGTGTGAACTGCGGGTGTTTGGTATAATTTGCGTAGAATAAAGAGGCTACATGGATTTATTGCACACAACGGAAGTGAAAGCGCTGGTAGAGCTGCAGCGCATGGACACTGCGCTGGACGTCCTGGCGGGGCGGGTGGCGGAAGTGCCGGTCAAGATAGCCGCGCTCGACGCCGCTTTTGAAGATAAGAAGAAGTCAATGAGCGCCGCGCGGGAGGCCCTGCTGGCGCTGCAGCTTAAAAAGAAGAACCAGGAACTTGAAATAGCCGAGGCCGAAGAAGGTATACGCAAGCACCAGCGCGATCTCAACGCCGTAAAGGAAAATAACGCTTTTAAAGCGCTGCTCAGCGAGATAGAGACCTGCAAGAACAAAAAGGACGCTCTTGAGACCGAGGTGCTTAACTCGCTGGAAGCGATAGACCTGGCCGCGGCCGAGGACGCGCGCCTGAAAGCGGAAGTGCGCAGGATAGAGACGGAAAAAAACTCGGAAGTGGCGCTTCTCGAGGCTGAAAAAAAAGAACTGGAGGCCCGTGTCGCCGCCGCCGCGGAGCAGCGGGCGGCTGCTGCCGCCGCCATAGCTCCGGAACTGATGGAAAAATACGAGCATCTGCGCAGCCGGCGCGCGGGCCTTGCCGTGGCCGAGGCGCACGAAGACGCCAAGACCGGCAAGTTCTCCTGCGGCGGCTGCCACATGGGGCTTACTCCGCAGAAGATCGTGGATATTAAAAAACACGACGCTTTTGCGGTCTGCCCGGACTGCCGGCGGCTGCTTTACCTTAAGCGGACGGTGTTCGGATGAAAAAAGAAAAAAAACTCAGGATCTTCATTGATGGCGGCTCGCGGGGCAACCCGGGGCCGGGCGCCTGCGCGGCCGTTTTTTTCGGGCAGGCCGGAAAGATAATCTGCGAAGAGGGAAAATACCTGGGCCGCTGCACCAATAATTTCGCTGAGTACCACGGCCTGCGCCTTGCGCTGGCCGCGGCCGGGCGCATGGGGGCGCAGGAGCTGGAAGTGTTTTCCGATTCCGAGCTGCTGGTGCGGCAGTTCAGCGGCCAGTACCGAGTTAAAGACGCGACGCTTGCCGGGATAATGGCGGATATCCGCGCCAGCGCGGCTAATTTTAAAAAAGTTTCGCTCGTCCATGTGCCGCGCTCCGGCAATACGGACGCCGACGCGCTGGTTAACAGGATATTGGATGACGCCCGTCATGCGCCTCCGGCCGTGGATGCGGCGCTGGCGCAGGAAAACGCCTCCTGCAAGCAGCCGGAGTTGTTCTAGCGAGGGGCTAAGGATTTAGACCGCGGATGGAGGGCCGCTCTTCCCGCAAGGGAGGGGAGGAACTTCCGAACTTCACAGGGCAGGGTGCCGGTTCAAAGCCGTTAAGCGGCTATAGGCCGGGAGGCGGGGGCCAGATCCTCCGTCGACGGACAGCGCCACAGAGAACATACCGCCCGCAAGGGTAAGGGTGAAAAGGTGCGGTAAGAGCGCACCGCCCGCCGGGCGACCGGCGGGGCAGGGCAAGCCCCTCCTGAAGCAAGGCCAAAGTTGCGCTACGGATAGCCCGTCCATTCCCGCCGCAAGGCGGGGAAGCGCAGAGTGGGCCGCAATAGATAAATGGTCCTCCAGGCGCCGCAAGGCGCCGGACAGAATTCGGGGTACAGTCCGCGGTCTAAAAAATTTCTGCCACGGCCCCGGTGCCGGGTTAGCAAAACCTTCCGAAGGCCGAGGCTTGCGTAAGCGCCGAGGCCTGAGGAGGAGTGAGGCCACGGTGTGGCCGAGCGCGTTTTGCGTTCCGGTACCGGGGCCGTGCCCTTCACGGCGAATTGGGGAAGTTAATTAAGGAGTTTGTTATGGATTCATTATTGGCCAAAATACCCGAAATTAAATTTTCGTCCAACGCGGAGGAGATTCCCTGGGACAAGGCTGTGGTGTGGACCATAATGCCGCGCGTCGGGCCAAGGATTTACGAGTGGCTTGAAGCGGAGCATATCCGCTATGTTTCCTGGACCAACGGGATAGTGAATATTATGCCTGAGAATAATTCTATCCTCAGCGACAAGTGCCAGTGCATAATTCTGCCCTCCGGTTTTGTCTGGGTAGGTAAGAACGTTAAAGTGGCTTGACCCAGGGCGTTCCCCGCGCCCTGTTGACCAGAATCAATACGCGGCGTGGGGTGAATTGGTAAAATTGTAGCTATACCCCGGGGCTTGTTATCGGGGCGGTGTGATCAGCGGAGGAAAATATGCAAATGAAGAAGATTATCTGTGCCATTGCGGTTTCCGCCTTTTTTGCTGCGGCCGCCGGCGCCCAGGTGAATTTTGACCAGGGTGTAAATACGCATCAATTCGTGTCCCAGCTCGGACAAACTTACCAGTCTATACCGATGCCAACCTATGGGACCAGCCGGTATACCCGCGATTGCGCCCGTTTCCCTTTCGGGCCAGGCGCTACGGAGATCCTCAGCGACAAGGTATGGCTGCGCAGCCTGGAATATATAACGGAGTGCCGCACCGAATATGTGTATCAATGTCACACCACATACGTGCAGGAATGCCACACCGTAATGCAGCCCGGCCCCAACGGCACCACGGTGCCGGTGCAGCAGTGCACCAGCAAACCAGTGCAGACCTGCTACAACAGGCCTGTGCAGACCTGCTATGAGCGGCCCGGCATGAGCTGGAGCCAGAGCGCCCAGATAAAGATGGAGGCCCGCAAGTTGCTTGCCTGGGAGCGTGAGAGTTTTGATGTCTGCCTTGAGGGGCCCAGGATGGATATCGGCGTTAACGAGGCCGCGTACAAGTACTCTGTAAACACGCAGGGTAATTACGACACACTTTTCGTAATGGTTCCCGGCCGCAAGATACCGATGAAAGCCGACGAGGACGGCTTGAGTTTCACCGCTTTGACCTATGATTCGGCCACTAAAACCTATAAATTCGAGGTTTCCGACCGCTGGGCCGCGGAGTATGCCGGAGATAAAGTGGTAATAGACATCGATCTTTATAAGGACAATCCCGGTTGGTTCAGCGGGTATAGGGGTTCAAAAGAATTCACCTTTGCCGCCGCCGTGGGTTATACCATGTCTTTTACGGCCAAGGACCTTTCTACGGATAAAGAGGCCATGGATAATTCCGCCGACGAAGAAGATTCCCGCGGCGCCAAGAAATATCACCTAAGGTGGGGGTTTAAGCGCGTGGGCAGCGTTTCCAAAGACAACCACGTGAAGAAAGGAAAAACTCCGACCGTGGAAGTTAAATAAGCGTCAGCCGGAGCTTTGCGAAAATACCCGCCCTTACCCGGCGGGTATTTTTTTGCCCGGAGAAATTTCTGTGTGGGAAAACCTCAAGGGCGTTCCCAGGGGTTACCCTGCAGCCCCGTTGCGGAAGGGAGGCTCCAGACGCCGCGGCTGGAGGGAAACCACGCAAGGGTTTCCTCTTCCGGGGCAGCAGGGGAACCCCCGGGGACGCCCTCAGGGGCGCCCCGTCGGCTCTGCCGTAAAGAGTGGCGCCGGCCTAGTTTTTCGGTGCGGGCGGTTTTTCTATCAGGGTTCTTGTCAGGCCATCCGGAGGGCCGGGCTGGTGCGGCCTGGTTTCTTCCAGGTTCTTGAGCAGCTGGAAGGCCAGGCGCGCTGTTATTTCCGGCCGGGTCGCCGCGAGGTCTGTCGTCTCAAGCGGGTCGGAACAGATATCGTAAAGCTCCCAGCTGGTCTTATAAAGGTAGTGATGCAGTTTCCAGCAGTTATCTCGCACTATCCTTTCGTCTATCATGGCGTCTTTGCCTTTCATGAAAGGGATATTCCTGCGGCTGCGCGCGAACGCGTATTCCCGCCAGGGAGCCTGGGGGTTTTTCAGCAGCGGGACGAAACTTGTGCCCTGCAGGCCCAGCCCGTACTGGCTTACGCCGGCCATTTCCAGTATGGTGGGCATCAGGTCTATACGCTGTACCAGCTGTTTAAGCCGCTTTCCGTGCGACGCGGGGTTAGACGGATCTTTGACCAGCAAGGGGACATGGGTAACCGGTTCATAAAGGCTTTCGGTGTGGTTGATAAGGCCTTTTTCCCCTAGTAGTTCGCCATGATCCGCCGAGATTATGAACACGGTGTTCTTGTCCATGCCCATCTCGCGCATCTTATCCATGAACGCGCCTATCTGTTTGTCCACGCTGTTGAGCGACGCGTCGTAGTGCGCGATCATGTGTTTGAGATGGCGGGGATCGCTCTTGAACTCTTCGACTTTTTTCTTCATGCCCTCCGGGTAGCCTGCCTCCTGGCCGTTGTACGCCCGTGAGAAAGGCACGCCCAGGATGTCGGGGTCGTGAACTATTCCCTCATAGCCGGGATCGTACTTGTCCGGATCTTCGGAATGATAAGGCGTGTGCAGGTCGTCGATGGTGGCGAACAGGAAAAAAGGCTTCTCCGCGCTTTTATTCTGGCGCACCCAGCCCAGGACGCCCTGTAAATTGTCTTGGAAAGGAGCGGGGATGCGGTTCGGGTTCGCGGTGGAAAAAGCATTGGTGTAGTTGTCGAAACCTTTGGTCAGGCCCCATTCCGGCAGCAGGAAAACGCCCCCGCTGAACAGGGCGGTTTTGTAGCCGGCCTGGCCCAGCTCTGCGGCCAGGGTGGTTTCAAAAGACGGAAGCTTGCCCGCGGGCAGGTTGGTGTAAAGGCCGTGAACTTCCGGCACATGCCCGGTAAGCAGGCTGGCGTAGCTGGGCAGGCACCAGGACCCCTCCGACATGGCGTTCTCGAAAACAGCCCCGCTCTTGCCGAAGGAGTCCATGTTAGGAGTGGTGTCGCGGTTGTAGCCGTAGGTGCCGAAATGGTCGGCCCTGGTAGAGCAGATATCCAGGAAGATAACGTTCATTTTTTCGGCCGCGCGCGCGCAGGGGCCGCCCAGCGCCAATAGCGCGCAGGAAAACAGAAAGGTGTTTTTTTTCATTATGTGACGCTCCTTGCGGTGCCGGCCGTGGTGGAACGGTAAGCCGGATGTTTTCTTGTGCTACTGCACATAGCCTGAGAGTTTAAGGCGCTCCATCATCTCCTGCTGCATGAGCGGGATATCCTGGGCCGTGCCCGTAGAGGGCATAAGCTGATAGCTGTCAATATATTTCTCCGGGCCTGAGGACAGGCGCTTTTTTGTTAACATTTCATCTACATTTTTCCCGTCGAAATCCCGGGCCAGGGGCAACCCCATGAGCTGAAGCACGGTCGGGGCTATGTCCCAGTCGATTATCGGTTTTTTCAGCCGGATGCCGCGCTTGATGTCCGGTCCTTTTGCCACGAAGATTCCACCTTGCCTGTGGTCGCCTGTAATTACGGAGGTGGAAGTTGCCCCGGCGCTTAGCTGAAAACCATGGTCGGACACTACTATTATGGTGTCATTTTTTTCTGTCCTGGCCAGCAGAATGCCGATAAGCTTGTCGGCCTGGGCATAGTAGGACGGGACAAGATCCCCGAAGGCGACTGCGGCGCCTGTTTTGGCGGCTTCGTAGCGGCCCCAGGCCATGTGTGAAACCTGGTCTATGCCCGGGAAATATGTTATGAAAAGATCGAATTTATCCTTTTTAAGCAGTTCTTCGTTCAGCAGCGCCAGGTTGTTGTCCGAGCGGGCGTAGGCGACCAGCTTTTCAAAAATATAATGCTGCTGGAAGTTTTCAGACGCGAAACTGTCAATAGGCGGCGAAAAACTCAGGAGTTCCGTACTGGAGTAACCGGCTATGGCGGCCGCCTCCTTTAGGCCGTTACTTTTTCTGAAGGTATAGTTGCGGGAAGTTTCAAAAAATTCCGGCGGCCAGGTAACGTGTTGGGTATCAATGGATACGGCGTAATTGTTGGAAACCATTATCCCGTTAACGGCTTCCGCGGGGTAGGTTATAAGAAAGCCCGTAACCGCCACGGTCTTTTTCAAGGAAGATACCATGTTCCAGAGGGCCGGTGCTTTGCGGTCGCCGCTTTGAAACCAGCCTTCGCGGTTCGGCTTGGTAAAAGCGGTTATGCCGTGCTTGGAGACGCTCTTGCCTGTTACCATGGAGGTCCAGATAACAGGGGAGCTGAGCGGCCGCGGTGAAAAAGTGTAGAGTTCTCCCAGCGCCCCGTTCTTTATCAGGCCCGCCAGGTTGGGCATACGGCCGGCTTTAACAAGTTCAGCCGTAAGGACGCTGTCCGCGCCGTCTATGCCTATAAGGAAAACGGCGCTTGTTCCCGCGCGCGGGGCGCACAGGCAGCAAACAGAGAATAAGAGGGGTAATGTGTAAGAACGCGCGGATGTTATCATAAATCAAGCCGGCGGCCGGACCTTGTGCTTATCTTACAAAACAATGGCGGAGATTTACATGTTTTGATAAAGGCTGGGCGGGCATGTCGGAGAACGGTCCGAATTTTTAATTTGTATAATAAACTAACGTTTTCGTGAAAGTTATACGGAGGTGCTTTGTATGGCTAAGTTTAAGGTCAATGCGGCGGTGGTCAGGAAGAACGCGGCGCTGTGCCGCAAGCGCAAGATTGTGATGCCCACTTTCGCGCAGATGAAGGACCCCGGCCTTATCCCGGATAAAGTTAAGCAATTACTCAAACCCGTAGGCCTCTGGGACATTAATCCCATCAATCTTTTTCGCATCACCTGGAAGAATGACATAAAGACCGGCGGCTTCGGCCCTGTGAATATGCTGGAGATCCCTAAAGAGATCACCGGCATAGACGCCCGCGTTATCGGTATCGTGGGCAAGTACTTTCCCACCGGTGCGCACAAGGTAGGCGCCGCTTACGGCTGCTTGGCTCCGCGCATGGTCACCGGCGAATTCGACTCCGTCGATCAGAAGGCCGTCTGGCCCTCTACCGGCAACTATTGCCGCGGCGGCGCTTTCGACTCCGCCCTGCTCGGCACCACCGCCGTGGCCATCCTGCCGGAGGGGATGTCCAAAGAACGCTTCACCTGGCTCAAAGAAATAGGCGCCGAAGTGATTGCCACTCCCGGCACCGAATCCAACGTGAAAGAGATTTACGACAAGTGCTGGGAGATAAAGAAGACCCGCAAAGATTGCGTGATATTCAACCAGTTCGAGGAGATGGGCAACCCCACCTGGCATTATCATGTGACCGGCGCCGCCCTTGAGGAAGCCTTCAACGCCATAAAAGGCCCGCGTAGCCGCCTGGCCGCCTTCACCTCCGCCACCGGGAGCGCCGGCACCATAGCGGCCGGCGATTACCTAAAGAAGAAGTTCCCGGGCATGAAGATCACCGCCTCTGAAGCCCTGCAGTGCCCCACCATCCTCTCCAATGGCTTTGGCGAGCACCGCATAGAAGGCATAGGCGACAAACACATCCCCTGGGTGCACAATGTGCGCAATACCGACGTTGTAACCGCCATAGACGACGAAGCCTGCGTGCGCCTGGCCCGTCTTTTCAACGAGCCGGAGGGGAAAAAGGTCCTGGCTGAATACGGCGTGAAGAAGGAGGTCATCGAACAGCTCGGCCTGCTCGGCTTCTCCGGCATTTCCAACCTGCTTTCCGCCATCAAGACAGCCAGATATTACGAGATGGGCAAGGATGACGTCATTGTGACCGTGTTCACCGACAGCATGGAGCTCTACGGTTCCCGCCTCAAGGAAATGGAAAAAGAAATGGGCAAGTACACCCGCGAGAACGCCCTGGTGGATTTCGAGCGCCGCCTGCTGGGCTGCACCACCGATTACATGAAAGAGCTTACCTACGCTGACCGCAAGGCCGTGCATAACCTTAAGTATTTTACCTGGGTGGAGCAGCAGGGCCGCACTTCCGAAGAGTTGCGCCGGCTGTGGGACCCGTCCTTTTGGGACGAGACCTTTGCGCAAGTGGCGGAATATGACGAGCTGATAACGGCCTTCAATAAAGAGGTGGGGCTGTAGGCGGCCAGGCTGGCCGACCGATCAAGTGGCGTATGGCTACAAAAGGCGTTTTCAGGGTTGAATGTCCCTCCTGCGGCGAAAATTTCGACGCGGATTTCTGGACCGTGGTCCGCGGCGACCGCGACCACGAGGTGAAAGAGCTCATCCTCAGCGGTGAATTCGACCTCCTGATGTGCCCTAAATGCTCCGGCCTGTTCCCGCACGAAGAACCGTTCATTTACATGGATCCTGGCCGTGACATTCTGGCTTTTGTGATGCCGGAAACTTACGCCGCTGAAAAAGACAAATGGATAGCCCGTATGCAGACCGATTACGCGCCGGTGCGCGCCTCCATGGCGGCCAGCCACGCCCTTGCCTGCGAGCCGGTTTATTTTTTCGGGCTGGGCCCGCTTACCGGCCTGCTGGAAAGCGACCGTGACCGCGAGGAAGAAACCGAGGTTATGGAATTTATGGCCCGGGAAGCCGGGCTGCGTCTTTTGCCGGTGCAGCCGGCTGCGGCGCGCAGCCTTGATGTTATGTTTTCCATGCCCGCCGCCAGGGGGCTTTGCGGCCGCGCGGCCGTGCTTCAAGCTGCGCAGGAACTGCTGGCAAAAAACGACGCGCTGCGGCGCCTTAAAAATCTTGTGACCGTCCTGTCCGCCGCGCAAGGTGACGCCATCCCGTTCGCCAAAGCTGATGAAGCTCCGTCCTCTTAACGACTTGCCGGTGCTGGCAAAGGCCGCAGCTCTGTCCGGCGCGGCAGGGTTCGAGCTTTATGCCGTAGGCGGTTGCGCGCGCGACTGGGCTATGGGGCGTGCCGGGGCTGATGTGGATTTCCTGGTCAGCGGCGACGCCGCTGTCGTGGTTGAGGCGCTGGCGCGGGAATACGGCGGCAAGTACCAAAAATTCGGGCCTTTCCAGACGGTCCGGTTTTTCCCGGCAGCCGGGGGCCGCCTGGATTTTGCCCGGTTCCGAAAAGAAACCTACCAGCGTCCCGCCGCCCTGCCGGTTACAGTCCCGGCGGTTTCGGTCCAGGAAGATCTGGGC